>NZ_QTMJ01000011.1:0-149937 GCF_003635485.1 Parabacteroides sp. AF19-14
TTGCGAACGTGGCTGCAAAGATAAGGACTTTTATTTTAAACTTCCAAATTATTTCGGAACTTTTTTTCTAAAAGTTTGTTTCATCATTTTGGACCGGCGTTCTCTCTCGAATGCGGGTGCAAAAGTAATGCTATAAAACATAACCTCCAAATTTATCGGGCATTATTTTTTAGGCTTTTTTTCAAGACTTAACAAGTTATATAATGTACGTACGATAAAACACAATATATAGTATCCTTTTTTCCAAAATCCACTCATACCCCCTCCTATTTAAATAAAATCTGTTTTCTGTTCACCCCATGTTTTTTTAATGAAAGATGTATGAATCCCTCCGTACGATAAAGGATCGCCTGATCAAAATTTAGGCAGCTTGCCACCAAGTCCTCCAATAGTCGGTTGCGATCCACCGTGTAAATGTCTACCGCCTCCCCCTTCATATGTTGCGAGCTAGGGGCACCTCCCACCAATCGGTTTAACTCTTCGCTTCGATAGCCACTCATGATATACATAGGCTGTCGATGATATATACGCAAAGGTTCCAACAACCGCACCGTTAGATTCCGTATCGCCGGTATTACCTCCGAAGGCAACGCATTATTAAGTCCAAGTTCCACCGCCATCGCACTATAAATAAACTCGTCCATACGAAAATGCTCTGTTAATCTCTTCTCATCCTTTTCCATCTTAACTCAAATTTTCAATTTTCAATCCTTAATTTTCAATTTATAAGAGTAGTCCACCCCAAACAACGCACCGGCAAACGTACAGATCTCCCCAAATGCGACCAGCACGCTGTTATCTATCTCACCGGAAGGAGCCACCCAAAAACCACAGAATACTAAGGCAAGGCCGGCCACGCAAAGCAGCACGGCCATTACCAGTTGCACGTTAAATCTCACTCGGGCTATCACTATCAGAGCCACCAGCCTCCGCAGTGGCACCATCTTGGGAGATCCGTGAGTACTCCAGTGTCTTCTTCGTATCCTTCAACTCACCTCCCGGAGTGAAAATGATACGCGGCGGGCGCAGCATACTCGAATTGAAATCCTTTTTATCTGTTACACCATCACTACTCACCGAGATCCGGAAACTCCCGAAATCGCCGAACTTTACGATACGACCCTCCTGAAGTTCCATATCTAATACGAAATTAAGGTTATCCAATACCGCCTTCACATCTGCCGACGACACCGTACTACGTGCCGAGATCAACTTACATAGCGTTTTCATACTAGAGGTACCATTCGTTTTCGACACCGCATAAAACTTTTTCTCTGAATCCTTCTCGCCCGGCTTCGACGGACGCAATACCAACTTAAAACCTTGTGCCATATCTTTTAATTTTTATGGTTATATACCCCTTATGGAGCACGACACAAAGGTAAGATGGCCCAGAAGAGACGAACGTCCGTAGTTTTATCCATCAAACAAGTAATATTCAACTAATTAAAAATAAAAAAAACCAAAAATACCTCTTTTCAAAGACAACAAAAACCTGCTATTCTTAACTAACATTCAAATCCATATCTCTTTTAAAACTCATCCGTCACCTCCCTCTTTCCGGCAAGCACCAAGACTGCTTCCGCAGAATGCCCCGCCTCTCGCAAATGAGAAGCCAAGCCACGCACCGAGCCCGGATAATCAAACCCCATCAACAGGCAAGAAGCTATTTCCAAGGAGGAAGGGGGAGTCTCACGATCCGTAAACTCCACAAGCTTCACTAGCTCCAACAAGAGTTCCGGACGAAATGGGGAATACAACAAATCACCACGCACCGTATACTTACGTATATAACACCGTTCGCACTCCCGGTCATGCTCCATATACTTCCGGATAAATTTACGGTACGCCCCGGGCATCTTCCTATAATAATCTCCATATCCCAAACTACACACATCCATTTTCCAAGACTCCCGCTCATCCGGCCCCAACGTTACCAAGAATGCGTCAAAATTCTTCACCGTGGGCTTATGCCCCAATCTCTCTCTCAAACGCTCATAGATCTTTTTCATCATGCGAACGCAGGGGGAATGTTTATCCCTGCGCCGCATATGGCCGGACACCGTACTTACATACGGATTTTCAAATACATATATAAAAACAGAACCGGCCTTCTAAATCCCTTTACGGGAAAAGAAGACCGGTACAAAACCTTGACCTTATATCGATTCTACAAAATATCTATCATCCTATCTTTTCATCACAAAACCCACATGGTTCTTTCTCTTTTCTTGCAAATGCCTCTAGGGAGGCTCTTCTTTTTTGACGCTATATTTAAATCAACATTAATAGCATAGGCCCTCACGGATAAATCCATAATTTACTTTTTATTTCGCTCTATTCATCCAACACCTCATATTTAGAATGCTGGCTCTTGAACTCGGGAACGATCTCCTTCATCCGCTTCACGATCTGCATATCCCCCTCCACGGCACACGCCTGCACCAAGGCATCGATCCGCAGATTGGCGTCAGCGTAGTCATACGCACGGACTTGGGCGATCTTGATCTTCGGATGAAAAGTAGGCTTGGAGGTTTCCTCCTCATTGAGTACCTCCTCATACAACTTCTCCCCGTCCCGCAATCCCGTGAACCGGATCTCGATTCCCTTCACGCCGCTCAGACGGATCATCCGCTCAGCCAGATCCACGATCCGTACAGGTTTACCCATATCGAACACGAAGATCTCGCCCCCATTACCCATCGTACCGGCCTCTAGGACCAGCTTACAAGCCTCCGGTATCAACATGAAGAAACGAATGATATCCTTGTGCGTCACCGTAACAGGACCACCCCGCTTGATCTGCTCCTTGAATAACGGGATCACGGAACCGTTCGATCCCAGCACATTACCGAAACGAGTCGTCACGAATTGCGTACGACCGCTCACCTTCCCATCCTTGATGGCTTGATCCAAACTCTGCACGTAGATCTCGCAAATACGTTTCGAGCAGCCCATCACGTTCGTGGGATTCACCGCTTTGTCGGTCGATACCATAACGAACTTCCTCGTGCCGTATTTCACCGCCAAGTCTGCGATCACCCGGGTACCGTCCACGTTGTTGCGGACACTCTCCTCCGGATTATCCTCCATCATAGGCACATGCTTGTAAGCCGCAGCATGAAACACGTAATCCGGACGATGCTCCTCGAACAGCTCCTCCATGCGTTCACGCACACAAATATCGCTCACAACCGTATAGGATTCTATATCCGGCCACCCACGAGCCATCATCAAGCGGACATCGTGTAAGGGAGTCTCCGCCTGATCTATCAAGACCATACGTTCCGGGGCGAACTGGGCTACCTGCCGCACGATCTCGCTACCGATACTCCCGGCGGCTCCTGTTATCAGAATCCGCTTACCGGTAAGCTGCTTCCTCACAGCCTCCAAGTCTATCTCGATCTTATCACGGGGCAGTAAATCCTCTATATTCACCTCTCTCAGCTGGGTATGGCTCAAGTCGCTCCTCCCGTCCCACTCTTGGGCGGCAGGAGTCATATAGATCTTTATATTCGCCTTGATCAGCCTGTCCACCATCTCTTGATTATTCCGGATCGCCTCAACTTTCAATGGAGACACCAGCAAGACATTAGACCGTTTTTTCCTCATCACAGAAACCAATTCCTCATCATTCGGGTAAACCTTGACTCCCATTAAATATCGATACTCTATCTCCGCTATGTCCGAGATAAACCCCGCCAGCACAAACCGGGCCGGATCCTGATTCTGGATACTCTTCGCCAAACTCACCCCACCTTGCTTCACGCCATAGATAAACGCACGCTCCGCCTTAGCCACCCGGAAAGTACTCACATAAAAGAATTTAACGAACACACGCATCATCCACATCAAGCTCATAGCCAACAATGCGGAGAGGATCAGATCCCGTTTACGGATATACACCAAATAAGGAGAAAAGTCCGTCAACGCCTGAAACACGACTACGCAAATCAAGCCAAACAAGACGGCGAATCCCACCTTTTGCAAGTCCACGAAAGAGGAATAACGTATAATCCCCGAATAGGTATGGAACAGGCGAAAGCCTACCAGATAAGGAATCAGGCATACCAACAGCGTGACCAATAGATGTCCTAAGATATCCAAGGTTGATAATACGCCATTATTCAAGGTATACACCAACAAAGCAGAAAATAAGATCAAGCAGCAATCCAGCAAGATAATACCCCAATAGGGTAAGGATTTCTTGGAAAAGTACCAGGTAGATAGTCGAGAAAAAAGACTCATAATAATCTCAATATATTTTTCTTTAAACAATTAACGATATAGGCCATATCCTTAGCACATAAGGATCAGGGGGGTATCACTCATGTAAGCAAGTAAAATCCACATAAAAACCATAACTTAATTCTCTTTTATAATCGAAGCTAAATATTCTTCATGCAAACAATAGTATTTTTTCATAAATACCACATACAACAACGCCACCACCACTACTACCGCCAACAAATACAACCAATGTGCCATTACGGTATCAGGTATCACATAGATAAATGCCAAAGAAACCGCCAACTGTAAACACATATATACCAACGACACTTTAACGTGACCAATCTTAAGTTCATTCGCCATCAACTGATAAGCATGTTTACGATGCGCTTGACCTAGATTCTCATGCAGTAGAACGCGATGCATTATCGTCAAACAACCATCCACACCATAAACCAATAAAAAGACCAAGTAAGTCACGTCCGTTGTCTTAATAATCAGACTGCCTATCATAAACAGCAAAATATAGGCTATACTTATAGAACCTACATCTCCGGCGAAGCACTTAGCCTTTCCCTTGGGACGAAAGTTAAAAAGACAAAACACCAAAACACTAAGTGCCGAAACGTAGATCAAAGACGGATCAACAAAACCGGACTTCTCGTTTACCAGCATCAATGGAAGCAATACTGATAGAGAATAACCAGCCGTAATGCCATTTATACCATCCATGAAATTAATGATATTCGAGGCTCCCACACAAACGATAAGCGCCAACAACAACACCCACCACATATTCAGGCGCAATATATCCAATTGATAAAACATCATCACCATGGCAATGAATTGGGCCACCAAACGCACAGAATCAGGCAAGCTACGTACATCATCTATAAAACTTACGCCCCCAATTAAGGTAACGGCCATAAGAAACCACGGCGTAGAAAATCCAAAAAAGAAAGCCCATGTCCATAAACCCAGTAAAAAGATAATGCCACCACCTCTCAAGACAATAGAGGCATGGGAACTGCGCTCGTTGGGTTTATCAATGATATTAAACTTATCCGCTATATGGAAATAAAAAAGCTCCGCAAAAAATAGCAAAGCGAAAATCAGTACATAAAGCAAGCCGTTCATATCTTATCACTTCTTAAAGCTAAGAATAGTACAAGCCAATCCCTCTTTTGCGGATACCGGCATCTTTTGTAACCCCAAAGCCTTTTTTATTTTAGCATTACTTACCACATAATTCTCTGTCAGCTTCTGCATACGAAACGGATTGAGTGGAAGATGTAGCCATCCACCCATCTCTGCCATCACGTTCATTACCCCTTTAGGGATATACAAAATTCTCGTCTTCTTACCCAACGCCTCACAAATCACCTCGATTAATTCATTGGTAGACAACGGATCGTCATCAGCCATATGATAGATGCCGCTCTCTACCTTTTGAGTCAAGAAACCTTCTATCACTGTACAGAGGTTCTGTACGCTAGTGAATGAACGACGATTCTCAAATGCCCCAAGCGGCCAAGGAATCCCTTTACTCACTACATTATATAACAGATTCAAATTCCCCTTATTTCCCGGGCCATGAATCATACAAGGACGCATGATATATACATGTTTGTCGGGATAGATAGAACTATCTCCAAACGCATGATACAAATTGCCTAACGCTTCCGGCGCAAACCTCTCGATGATATAGTTCTCAGCCTTGATTTTACTTTCACCGTACGGTCCTATGGGAACAGGTACACATTCTTCGGTTAGTATATCTCCTTGTACAGAATCAGCCGCACTTTTTACCGTAGAAAAAAAGATAAATTTCTTGATAGAAGGCCGAGCCAAAAACCAATCAAAAATTCGTTGGGTCAATCCCGTATTAATCTTAAAATAAGTATCTGCGGCACTCCTATTTTTAGTATCATGCGCTTTCCCCGCCAAATGGATCACCGCGTCAAATCCCGGCATCTCCTTATCTAAGTCATCCCAAGAAAAAGTCTTTATCACACCGTCCTTTTCCGGGGTAACAATATCTAAACCATAGAGGCCATGACGCTCCTTCAAGGCAACAACCAGATTGGAACCCACAAAACCGTGGATCCCTGTTATTAATATATTCATCGTGAATTTATTTACGGCATGTCATTTCAAGTCTTCCAACTTGACCAACGGAGTCTTATCCCATTCTATGATAGAGTCAGCCTGTTTTACACTCATAAAGTCATAATGGCTCAACAAGCGTTGGAATTTACCAAAAGCACCCTTAATACCCACATAACTTTTAAATCGTCTCATAACAGGCAAGGATCGGATAATCGGTTGCCCCGTGTCAAAATCACGAGGATGGAAATAAGTCATCATATAGGTACAATTCTTAGCCCAATAATCAATCAGCCAATAAGGAAATAAACGGAAAAATCCTCCTCCCGAGAAAACGATATATTTTCCACATATTGCTTGTATATTAATAGGGAACTCCTTGATAAACCCACCGAAACCCAAGTCTATCCGTTTCGGAACACCCATTCCATAACTAGGCATTCCACCATAATCATGGGGGGCAGGGAACATAGAACAATCATACTCGAACCCCAACTCTCCCAAACAACGAAGTGCCCACGTATTATTTTTAGTAATCGAGAACCCCGGAGCACGAAAGGCGTTCACTTCTTCCCCTATTAGATCTTCTATCAACGATTTAGCCATAGCAGTATCCCTTTTGAAGTCTTTTTCATTGAAGCGAAAAGATAACTCATGCTGATACGAATGACAACCAATATGATGCCCTTGCTTTTGGATAGAACGAATCACACCAGGATGCCTTTCGGCTATCCAACCTAAACAGAAAAACGTCCCTTTCAAGTTTCGTTTATCCAACTCCTCCAAAATGCGATCCACCCCTTGATATATGCGAACCTCGTGTCTATCCCAGTCAAAATCCTCTGATATAAAATCACAATTATACCAGTCTTCGATGTCGAAAGTCAAGATATTCATCCTTTATCAAACTAAATCATAACTTGACAAATTCACGTCCCAATTCTTTATATCATATAGAGTATCATCAAAATATGATTTGTCAATCAAATTACAAGTAAAATGAAAATGTTTAGGTTCAAATCTATGAGGCATCTTAATCAATGAAACCGGAACAAAATTTAAATCCCCCACATACATGATCAAATCAATATCCTTTGATCGCTCTTGGTATATGGATCGTACCGCAAACTCAAAATTTGAGCGGTTCATAGGATATACATCTAAAAGAAAAGCGGTCTTAACTGGATTAAAATTTTGATGGCGATCTTTATGATCCTCTATTCGATAAACATACTTACAGCCTTTTATATCCCGTATCTCATATTGCCCCTTATTCCATCTATAACGGACTTTATCGAAAGACTCACGATCCTTCTCAAAAACAAAGGAACGAATCTTTTTCCCTTTGGATAAATGGGACATCTTGATCAGAGACCAAGAAAAAAGTCTAAAGAAAGGATCAAGCCATCTCATCCTCGGAATGATCGGACCAATCTTGATCGGAAGGATATAAGTGGTCAAACGGCCTATATCTTTTACCTTAAACCCTTTTATCATAACCGGATAAGACTCGTCATTCGGAAAACCAAACAACAACTTACACCCTATACTTCGGAGACAAGGCCAACAAGCCCTTTCCGTCTCATAAAAAGTAAAGAAATCCCGATATTCCTTTTTTACCATTGAATCAAACCCTAGAGCCGCAATGAATTTTTCCCCTTGTTTCTTATAATAAAAAGGCATATATACATAATAAGCGACTAAGAGACCCTTGTCATACATCAAACTATGTACGGAATATCCCAAAGGAGCATTAAAGCACTCCTCACGAACCGTAAGGATATCTCTTCGCAAGCCAAATACCTCGAAAAAGAGTGTATTTATGGACTTTATCTCTGAATCGGATAATTCTCCGGTTTTTTTCACGACCGAATCCATATCACAGTTTTTGCGTTAATACCCTTTCTATATCCTCGAAACACTTCATCCCGGAGATCTCCTCCGGATCGAACTCGACACCAAACTCGGATTCCAACTCAACGATCAAATTCAAATGACGCAAGGAATCCCATTTATCACAATTCTGTTGGGATAACGCTTTTGTCGCACTCTCCAATCCTAACACGTTCTTTAATACGCACAATATCTTTTCTTCCATACTATCAATATGTTATTTTATAATAAGATGGGATTTTTATCTCCGCACCCATTTCTAGATGGTAGAACTTGCTTCCATCCTTATCATGGCCATCCAAAATGAAATCGGCTTGCTCATAGAAGCCTGAGACTTGCATATTCTTGGATGTCGGAATATAAGACGCTTTTACGAGCTTAACACTACTATTCCTCAACATGTTAAGAATACCGGACAAGAACGCCTCTTCTATCCGCTTGCCTAAAATCCGGCAACTGAGCAAGAAACTATCAATTTCATAACCCCCATCGATAGGTCTCAACAAGACCGCTCCGGTTATCCCATTATCCCCAAAGCGATCCTTGACGGAAAGGCAATAGATCAACCAGCCCCCGGAAAAAAATCCCATGAGATCCATCTCCGAATACCTACGGGTCGTCAAGTTGAACTGGTTTGTCTTCTGGGTCATCTGGGCGATACGGGAAACATTGAACGAGCTCATCGGTTCAATCCTCATCTCGATCTCCAGACTCTGTAGATACTGATCGAAATCCACAAATTTCTTTCGCTCCTGTGTACGGCTCGCATTCGCCTTGTACTGCTCGGTCTTCCGCCGATCCTCCTCCGTCACCGAATAGACACGGAAATAACGATCCGACAAGGAGATCAAGAAATCGGGTAGCATATAAGGCTGTTTTGGAAACTCGGGAACCTCCACCATCGGAAGCATTTGGCGGACCAACTCACGCTCCGTCGGGTTATCATCCACGAAGACGAGACTGTCCAGACCTATGTTCAGCTCCTCCGAAAGCTCCCTTATGTTATCCGCCTTGTTCCGCCAATTAATACGCCAAGCCGAGAAATGTTCCTTCCGTAACAACACGAAAGGATTCTTCTCCCACAAATCCAACACGTCCCGCTCGTTGTTCTTGCTACAGATCGTCAGTATGACACCTCTCTTGGCCAGTTCCAACAAGCCTTCCTGAAAATACAGGAACGCCTTGCCCGGATAATCACCTCCTATCTTTATTCCATCTATACCGTCCTCCCCGAGGACTCCCCCCCAAAGCGTATTGTCCAGATCCAATACCAGACACTTCTTCCGGCAGAGGCTTATCTCCCTCAAACGATCCTCAAACCAGCAAGAAAAGTCGGAAGCCAGCTTAGGGTTAATGCCCATTTGGGAAATAAAATAGAAACGCCAGTCAAATAATTGGCTGGAAGAATAACGGCGAGTGAAATCCGGCAGATCCACATACCGGACATTACTCCTCTCCGAGGCGAGCGAGCGTAGATACTTGTTATAGGTCTCTATGCTCTCCTGTACCTCCCATTCTGAACCGACCCATTGAAACGGACAAAGATCAACCAAGGAGAAGACCAGCACGCTCTTATGTGCCGGTATCTTTTCTATTACCCACCTCAACTTATCGATATAGGATAACACCTCCTCCGCCACACGGCACCTATCAAACCCGAAAGGGACTTGGTAGAACCAGATATAGCGATCCGCTCCCTCTTCCAGCGAGGAAATATCCCCATAGCCGGAGTAACGAGCATCCAGATTCCCGAACAAAGGCTCAAGCGTGTTGTTCCGAAATATATAATATCTCATCTTAATATTCTATCAGCTTTGAGATTCTTAGATTTTCCAAGGAAAGATAAGCCGTTCCCCAGGCCAAGCCCGCCCCAAAACCGGCCATAAGCACATGCCGCCGTCTCGGGAAACTGCCATCATACATGGTATGGACCATGTTCAAGGGAATGGAGGCGGCACTGGTATTGCCAAAATACCCCAAGCTATACGGCACCCTATCCAACGGGAACCTCAATTTCTTGGCGAAGAAATCCGTCATGAAACGGTTGGCCTGGTGGAAATGGATTATATCCACATCTTCGATCCCCATACCTAATACTTTCAATATCTCCTTTATACCCGAGGGAACAACCCGCAAACCAAAATTGAAGACATCCATTCCACGCATGTGCAACTGCTCACCGCTCAGGATATTCCCCTCCTCATCCACTTTTCGCTCAAATCCCTCCGTGCTACTAGGATTCCGGTATCCCCCGTACGGCACGCGGAGCATATCCGAGCCACCCCCATCAGAATGAAGCACGAAACAGGAGGGGCCATACCCATCTCCTTTCTCTATCAACGTGGCGGTACCGGCATCGCCGAACAACGGTGTCGTCACCTTGTCATGATCCGATACGGTCTTGGACATGGTCTCTCCCACCAGCAAAAGGACACGTCCTATCCCATCCTGCGAGGCCAAGGAATAAGCGATGGATAATCCATACACATATCCGGAACAAGCCATGTTGATATCAAACGCCATCACCGTTTTTGGCAAGCCCAAACGATCCTGCAAGGAAGGCGCAGTGGACGGTTGACGGTAATCCGGAGTCTGGGAGATAAAGATCAGAGCACCGATAGAGTCCCTGTCAATGCCATGCTCCGAGAGCAACCGCTCCGCAGCCTTGCTGCAAAGATCGGAGGAACAGACATCCCGCTCCGCTATTCTCCTCTCACGAATACCAATGGAATGGATGGTCTTTTCCAAATCCGCCTTGGGGATCAAATTATCCAGTTCGGAATTCCGTACAACCTTTTGGGGGACACAAGCTGAGACCGAATGAATCCCCACATCTGTATATTTCAGTATCGCCATAGCCTATAAAACCGTAAATCCTCCATCGACAACAAGGTTGGCCCCTATAGTAAATGTACTTGCATCTGACAATAAATAGATTATTGCCCACGCTATCTCCCGGGGATCCGCATAACGTTTCAAAGGATAAAGCTCCATATCTTTATTCAGTTGTTCTTGAGTAATATCATCATTATGTATCAAAGGTGTTTCAGTCATTCCCGGCAAGACAGCATTAACCCGAATTCCTTTAGAAGCCAACTCTATAGACATGTTTCGCATCATCGCAGAAAGAGCTCCTTTTGTTGCTGAATACATAGAGTTTCCAATATGCGCAGTAATCGGGCCATCTATCGAGGACAAAAAAACAATAGATCCCCCTTTCCGTAATAATTTTTTCTTTAATAATAATTGAGATAATACTACTGGTGCAAAAAAGTTTATGTTGAATATATTCTCCAATCGCTCTTTCTTTAAGAATTGGAATAAAACCGTATCACTGATACCTGCCGCATGTACAATACCGTTTAAAACTGGAACTCGCTCTACCAAGAATCGTATCCCATCATCTTCTCCCAAACCAGCCGCAATCACAACGTGCCCCTCTCCTTCTAGTGAACTTAAAGTCTGTTGTAACCGAGCCTCATCACGTCCCGTAATTATAACTCTAGCTCCTAATTTCGAACATTCAATGGCCGTAGCTTTTCCTATACCAGAAGACGCTCCCGTTACCAATATTGTCTTTCCTTCTAATGAATATGGATTATAACTCATAATTATTTATATTTCGACCAAATCACTTATCATTACATTCTCATCCAACTCGAAATAACCGGTTCCCCAAGACAGGCCAACCCCGAAACCACAAACCGCGATCTTACTCCTCCGTGTTCTCAACGAACAGGCTGTCACCAGCGTCAAAGGTATGGAGGCACTACTTGTATTGCCAAAAAGAGGCATGGAGTAAGGCACCTTCTCCTCCGGTAATTTTAATTTCTTCCGGATCTTATTATTCATGAAATAATTAGCTTGGTGCATCACGAAATAATCCAAGGACTCCCAATCCAATGAGAAGCGCTCCATCAACAGGTTGAAACTCTGAGGAGCCTTCGTTATCCCGAACGAGAAAACGCTCATGCCATCCATCTCCGTGTTCAAACGTGTCCTTCGTAAACCTTCCGGAGTCGTATAAACATCCAATGATTGGTTATCAAAAGGATGTCTATAACCCCCATCACGGATAATGATAGCCTCATACCCACTTCCATCTGTAGAAAAATGAAAACGGACAGGCTCATATCCTTCTTGATACTCTAAAGCCGTGGCGGTTCCGGCATCACCAAACAAGGGATAGGCGCTCTTATCCAACGGTGAGGATTGCAAATGGCAGATCTCCCCGGAAAGAAGCAAGCCCTTCTTTATCTGCCCGGAGGACAGCAGGGAAGTGATCACGCTCAAACCATAAACCCAACCCGAGCAGCCCAAGGATATATCCATGGCGTAACAACTCTCAGGTAATCCCAAACGTTCCTGCAAGATGCAAGCCGTAGCCGGCAAGATATAATCCGCTGTTTGAGACACAAACAACAAACACTCGATCTCTGATTTATCCCAACCTAAATCCTTAATAAGGCGTTCAGCCGCTGAGAGGCAAAGATCAGAGGAACAGACCCCGGGATCAGCGATACGCCTCTCCCTAACGGAGGTGGAGGCGATATATTTCTCCGCCTCACCCTCCTCAAAATAGGGATAATCCTGATTGTACTCCACATGTTTCGGAACTCCGGCTGAGATGCCGGAGATCCGTACATTCTTGAATTCCAGAAAAGCCATCAGAGACGGGATTTAACGATTTCGTAAAGATCATTGATCGTTTGCGAATTACGCACATCGTCACCCTTGATCTTCACGTCATACTCCTCATCTATCATGGCGATCACGGACAAGGCCGTCAACGAGGACCACTCTTCCAACTCCTTGAACTTTGTTTCCGGAGTAAACACGCTTGCGTCAGTGTCATCGAACTGATCGGCGAAATTTT
This sequence comes from Parabacteroides sp. AF19-14, assembly GCF_003635485.1. Lineage (NCBI taxonomy): Bacteria > Pseudomonadati > Bacteroidota > Bacteroidia > Bacteroidales > Tannerellaceae > Parabacteroides > Parabacteroides sp. AF19-14. Next base: position 13,106 of record NZ_QTMJ01000011.1, read on the forward strand.
GAATAAAATCTTTTAATTCCATAAACTTTTAATTTATACTTTTTGAAGATAATTCTGATAGAAAAAATACATTCATCGCAAATAAAGTGGGCGTTCCCATCATATAATAAGGTTGAAACAATGATATAATTATCAGATAAACGAATAAAGTTTTTGCCTTATTCGAGATACTAACAAAATGACATACCAAGTATAATAAAAAGAAAACTAAGCTTAAAATTCCATAATCAGCAACACTTTGTAAAACAAAATTATGAGCATAATTTGGCAACAAGGAATAAGAGTCAACATATAATAAAGGCTTTCCATTCCCCCAAAAAAAATGATCCTTAATAAAACTCCAATAATAGTTCCAAATCTCACTACGCCCATCATCACCACTAGAAGCATAACCTCTTAAAGAATATTCATCAAAATACACATACAAAAAAAATGAAACGACAGAAAGCACTAATAACAAGAACAAAAATCGACCATTTAATTTGTACTTAAAAAAACAATATACTAAGATAGAACACACTACTGAGACAAATACACTCCTACTTTCAGACATTACAAGCCCAATCAACAACAACAATCCTAAAATACATTTGACACTCCACTTAAAGTTAGAAAATAAAAGCAACAAAATAGTCATTCCGACATATATAGCATACCAATTTCTATGAAAAGCATATCCAGAAAAAGTTGATATCGAACCTTCTAAATTCGTATAAAACAGCAATTGAGTATCCCTAGATGAAAAGAAAAAATGCACAAGAGGCAGTATACACCACAACAAAAGTATATATGTACATAAATTTAGTAGATTGTCACTCACACAATAATTTGGATACAATGTAAATATCACATAATAAAACAACAATCCTGTCAACACAGTAAAACTAAAACCATCTAAGCCATTTACCAAAGCTGACAATAAAATAGACACAAAAGATAGCAATAAAAAAAAATCAGACACTACAATCTTAATTTTTTTTTGAAAAAACATCACAAGCAATAACAAAAATCCAACTAAAAATTTTGTACAAACAACTTGAAAATGAGAAAAACTCTCAAATGAAGAAAAATAATTCCAAATTAAGCTACCCGACCACAAAGGCATTAAAGCCATGATAAGAGTAAACAATATAATAATTACAAACAATCGACTAACAAAACGATCCCTCATACCTATTTTCTAAAATGATATATATAATCTTCTTCATATATTACTCTTCTACATTTATGATCTTGCCCAAAATAGGCAGAAGTAGAACCAACACTAATAATTGTTTTAATACTAATTTCATAAATCAAAACACACAATTCAAAAGGGATATCTTTTTCCATTATTAAAGCACCTTTAAAAACTTGTCTATAATCTGTCATTTCTCTCGGGTGAGGCTTTATCACTAATTCTTTAGGAGCTAACTCTCTCACTAAACATTTATACATCGCAACCTTTTCTTCCTCACTCATAAAACCATCTTCAGAAAAACAAGTAGTTAATAGCAACACATCTATTTCTTTAGGAAAAGAATATTTCTTCTGAATAAAAATATTCTTTATATACATCTTTTGATCATCAAGTAGCCTATTCCAGCAATCCTCTATTGAAAAAATTTCAACTTTATCTAACAAACACTCCGGAACAGGTTTTATACCAGTTAAATATATACGCTTTACACTTCTTGACAAGCCAAAAGAATAGTCCATTGCACTCCTAAAAAAATTATAAATAGTTTTACAAAAAAAAATAAGTCTATGATTATTTTTTAGTTTCAATATTTTAATTGGATTTATATAATTTCCTAGTCCATCTTCCAACAAATAGAATTCACTTGACCTATTTACACAGAAACGTCCAAATTTCAAATGATCCTGCCCATAAGCTGGTATATTATTCAATTTTCTAAAAAAATAAATAACAGGTAAACAAATCCAACATCTAATAATATTAAATAGACTAAAAAGATACCCCTTCTTTTTTCTTTTCAACAGAAAACTATCACGAGCAAATATCTCTCTAATATATTTAGGAATATTATATCCAAACAAAAAATATGTTTCATCAATTAAATGAGGATTAATAATTAAGTACAAAAATAACACACGAACTGTTTCTGCATAACAAACCGCTCTATATTTTTTTCTTAAATTAAAATATATCATACAATTAAAATTATTATTCATTATAATACCTTCTGTAATATATATTGAGAGTATCGATATACACATCCAGCTATCAGCATATTCACTACTACAAGTATATATGCTGTATATATCACTCCATATCTCGTCAGCACACACGACAACGCCACATGTAACAGAGATAAAGGAAATGTGATATACATCAATTGCTTCGTTTTTTTATAAAAGAAAAGAATATTTACATACACCAAGTAAAAACAATGAAACATGGCACCTATACACAAGGGAAAAACATACCTAATACTCTCCTCATATTTAGGAAACATAAAAGGAATAAATAAGTATGCACCAATAAAAATGACAAGCGTCAGAGCAGCGTAAAGCACAACCAGTAAACGACAATCCCTTTGCAAATTCTGCCGCTTGGCTACATCAAAATCAGACAGTGTTTTATAGATATATACAGAATTAGATGCATTGAAAGCCATGCCAACTATCTGGATAATATTAGCAAAATTATAGGCAAAACTAAAAAATCCCACCACCGACTGTACAAAAAAAGAATTGATGATATACCTATCAAGACCTTGCCGCAACCAAAAAGAAGTGGTGTGAGGAATTAGAGGGATGCCAAAACGGTATGCATTTACAAAATCCTCCTTTTTGGGGAATATCCTACCAAGGTAATTTTTCTTTATTAAAACGTAGAGAGCCAACAACACAAAACAAGCACATGTAATCACCTGCGCATACATCCGACCTTGCCAATCCCACTTTAAGAATCCCACGAACAGAATCGTTAAAATCAGATTACATAATATCAACAAAACTGAAAATATCCCATACTTCCAAACTTTCTCTTCCAAACGCCAAATGTCAAGCAGCAACGTATTCACAACATTCAACAAGCAAAAAGATATGGCATAAAACTGATAAACTAGTATTAAACCTGACATTTGCTCAAAAGTCGACGTGAAACAACACATCATCGTCAACATCACTATATAAACAAGTAGAGATGTCAACAACACTACATTAAGCAATCTCTGAATTTTTTCTTTAGAAGAAGAGAAGAAATTCACCCCTATAAAACCATTCGTATTCAGACATACAAATATAGAGAGCAAAGAAACCATCGTAGTGAACAGACTTAACTGTCCATAAGAATCAGGCTTTATAAATCTTGCCATCACCAGCATGATAACAAAATTAACACCCGTATTAAAAAAAGAGAATAGCGCAAATAAAACACCATTTCGGAAATTCTTATTAGTAAAAATATCGAACATGATAAGTACTCTAAATTGGATTTTCCCTTTTTAAAAGGCACTTTTTCAGCATCCTAAACTTGAGCATGTAAAAAAATCAAACAACACTATTAACTATTAGCCACGGCCAATTTTATATTTGGGGGAGCAAGACTTTGGGCTACCGAAGTGAATCATACCCCCAAGAGAACTACCACTCGCTGATGAAACTCTTTTAATATTGAGATCGATTGTAAACACTTACAAGACTTTTATGTGTTTCACCATCTCTTTAGCCCGTGCCAACTCATCATGTTGCCCAATGTCTATCCAAAAACCAGATATGGGATAACGGGTCACTTTATGATGAGTGGCTATCATCTTGTCCATAAAATCGGTAGCATTAAAGAACTCGTCTTTAGGAATAAGGTCAAGGCAACATTTCTTTATCAGATAGATGCCAGCATTGGCATAATAGCTATAAGTCGGTTTCTCCACTATGCCCTTTATATTACGTCCATCTAGACTAAATACACCATAAGGAACCTTCACGATATAAGGCACAGCCGCAACGCTCATATCCGCATCGTGCAGACAGTAATGAAGGTAGAAATCCTCATAATCAATATTGGTAAAAAGATCGGAATTCATCACCAGCACTGTGTCGTTATAGAAACTCTCTACGAACTTAATAGAACCAATCGTTCCCAAAAATTGGGGTTCAGTCACACAATTCACCTTTATCCCATTGCGTGGTGTTTCAAAATGCTCATACAATTGTTCTTTCAAATAATTGCAAGTCACACTTATATGCTCTACTCCATAAGTAATCAATCGGTCTACATTGTAATCTATAATACATTTATTTCCCACAGGAAGCAGTGGTTTCGGCGTTTTCTCAGTCAAAGGACGTAACCTCTCCCCTTTACCTCCTGCCATAAGGACTGCATCAATAGGTAAAATTGAGTGCATCTTCTTAAGATTATAGATCCTAATCAAATGATTATTTTCATCTAATAGAGGTACTACCGTTATATTACGTTTACGATATGTATTGATAGTAGATGTATGATCTTTTTCTGTAGTTGACATAAAAGCAAATCCAGTCTTCATGGCTTCACTTACATTGGCAGAAAGATTCAAACCACGTAATAAAGCCCGGCGAATATCTCCATCCGTTAAAGTACCTACGACCTGCCCTTTGTCATTCAACACAAAAACAACCATATCCAACCAAGACAGTTTATCTAATTTCGCCAACGCCAACAAAATCGTATCATTGTGTTTTACACAATGATGTTCAAAAGAGATCATTATAATTCCACAAGTTTATTGTTAATCATATATTCCGCCATCATCCAATCCATCATGGTATCCAAGTCAATGGAGTGTTCCCGATCCATAACATATTTCACCCGCTTCGTAAATTGGTTGAGCGGTTTCGTTTTCAAGCTAACAGGATTGATTACATAGATCGCACCGTTGTATTCGTATACAGAGGGACAGTCTTGACGACGAGTATAAAGCCCATCACCCTTACTTATATGAAGCATACCTTGGGCATCATCTTCAAAGCAGAGATAATAAGGATTCGAATCTGTCTCTTTCACGCTGACTACCATGTCAAGATTCTTTGTATATAGTTTGAGCGCCTCTTTGATATGTTTACCCATACGAAATGGGGATGTTGCCTGCAATAACAGAACCACATCAAAAGTCTCACCTCTTTTCTCATAAAAATTGAGTGCATGAAGCAGCACTTCGTATGTTCCAGCTGTATCAGTCGCAAGTTCCGCAGGACGTTTAAACGGAACATGAAGCCCATACTTTTCTACAACCTCAATAATTTCTTCTTCATCAGTTGTCACACAAATGTGAGCATCATCAACTACCGAGCGTGCAGCATCAATTGTATAACCTATAAGAGGCTTACCTCCTAAAAGTTTAATATTCTTTCCAGGAATACCTTTACTCCCTCCCCGAGCAGGTATAATCACCAATATATTCATCTTACAAATTATAAAATGATTTCTGTAAAAAGTTATCAAGTGAATATGTAGAGATTACTTTAAAAATACTCTCTGCCGTACCCTCTTTCTCATATGGATTTGTAGTCGTTTTACAAAAAGCACGAAAATTAGGAGATAGGACCTTTTGCAATCCCTTAACGATAGACGCTTCATCCGATGCAACATCTACAACAGAAGCTCCCCTTGTACGACCTTTTTGACGATCACCAATATTTAATGTCGGAATGTGAGCTGAAGGGACTTCAAGCAATCCGCTCGATGAATTTCCAACAACCGCTGTCACATAGCCCAATGTCGATAAATAACGTCTTACCCCCAAAGACTTGAAACAACGACATCGTTCTTCATTCCGGACACAATACTCTTCTATGGCCGATCGTATTTCCTCTCCCCCTTGGTCGGAGTTTGGCATAGTAAACAAAACCTTCAAACTTGAAAAAGAATCCAATGCCTTCAATAAATCAGAAATTTCATCTTTAGGAATACGATTTCCTAATGTTACCGGATGATATGTTACCAACACGGACAAACCTCCAAATTTGAAATTCAAAGAGTCTTCCAACTCTAACTTGCGCATCAATGGAACTTTCTTAAGATTTTCCACACCCAGCGCTCCTACATAAAACACCCTCTCAGGTTGTTCTCCTAATTGTATGACACGCCTCCGGTACTCCTCTGTAGAGGTAAAATGCAGCGAACTCATTTTCGTGATGGAGTGGCGGATGCTATCATCCATGGCCCCCTCGCTGATCTCACCCCCATGCAGGTGAGCGATGGGGATACGTTGCAACATGGCAACGGTAGCTACCACTAACATCTCGTAGCGATCACCCAATATCACAACCATATCCGGACATAAGTCACGAAGAGCCTCATTCATCCCGCTCATCTCCTCTGCCATAGACGTGATCACCCCATATGCGTCATCGGTTGGCTTTCGCATCAATACCTTCGCATCAATACAGAAACCATCTTTTTCTATCTCTTGGTACGTATTCCCATATTCGGGAAGCAGGTGCATGTTAGTTGCGATGACCTGTAACCGGCAATCCTCAGACTCGTCGATCAAGCGCATCAACCTGCTCAAAAGCCCATATTCCGCACGGGTACCCGTAACTACACAAATCTTTCTCATAGCTCTATCAACTCATCTTCATTATAGTCACGGATAGCGATCGCACCAACAACCTCATCCCATCGCATGGGACTGACACCTGTACCTGGGCGCTTGACCGTGAGGTTTTCTTCCGAGAGAATCTCACCTTTTTTAATGGGGCACGCAGCAACAATGCTCTTACGAGCAATGGCAATATTTTTACTTTCAGACTCCGTTATCTTCTTTTCCCCATCACCCATAGCTCGCTCTATATTTCGAATAGCCAAAACCATCGCTTTCAACTTATCGGGTTCAAGCGACGCTTTGTGATCCGGCCCGGGCAGATTACGATCCAAGGTGAAATGCTTCTCTATCACCTCTGCGCCAAGAGCGACCGCAGCGATAGGCACTTCAATACCTCTTGTATGGTCGGAATAGCCCACTTTAACACCAAGCTCTTCCTTTATAGTGAGCATCGCACGAAGATTTACATCCTCGAAAGGGGTAGGATATTCGGTGTTGCAGTGAAGTACGATGATCTGTTCTTTCTGCACACCAAACTTTGTAAGTACATTGATAGCCGTCTCTATCTCTCCCGTAGTACTCATACCCGTGGAGAGAATAACAGGCTGATGAAAACCCGCTATCTTCTTCAAGTATGGATAGTTTGTGATCTCACCCGAGGGAATCTTCCAAAGTCCCAGATGAAGGGACGCCAAGAAATCCACACTATCAAAATCGAAAGCGGTAGAGAAGAACCCTACACCCTTCTGCACACAATATTTGATCAATTCAAAATGCTGTTCAGATGAAAATTCCAACTTCTTAAGCATGGCGTATTGAGAATTGTCGTTATCGTCCATATTCCGTTGCTGATATTCAGCTTTCACAGCATATTTTGTTACAAGGTTTTCCGCTTTAAAGGTCTGAAACTTCACATAATCCACACCCGCATCGGCAGCGACATCAATAAGTCCTTTGGCCATATCAATAGAGCCGTTGTGGTTAACTCCAGCTTCGGCAATGATAAGAGTATGATTCATTATTTTATCTTATTTTTCTACAAGGATTTCCCAAATAGACTCCTGGTTCAACAATACTACGGACAACAACACTCCCCATACCAATCGTCACATTTTCCGTTATTTCAATTCCATCACGTATAATAACGCCAGCTCCCACCAATACATTATCACCTATGCAAGTATCGCCACAGACAATGGCTCCAGGACCAACAAAGACATTATTACCTAAGATACAACCATGCTCTATCACTGCTTTAGTATTAATAACACTATTTTGTGCCAATATGGCTCCATTGACAATAGCGCCTTCCATAAGAGCACATCCCCCCGCTATTTTTGAGGAAGGAGTAACCAATGCACTACGAGCAATCATGGTATAAGACTCATATCCTTCATATTGCTGAATAATTCGACTACGAAGAGATAAATTTACATCATTAGTATAAACAACAGCGTGATGGACGCTATATTCTTCTGGGGAGAAATTAGACAAAACAAACTCATCGTTTCCTAAATAAGGTAAAATCAACTTATTTGACTCTATATTGTCAACATATCCAGCGATCTCTATAGATGTATCCATTGCTTCCAATACTGATAAAGCATGACCACCTCCACCTATTATGATGAGTTTTTTCATTTCCATTCATATTCTGTTAAACGTAAATAAGCATCACGTGTTTTTACAATCAAAGTGTTGTCGTAACATTGAGCCACTATCGTTCCAGGTTTTGTATCAACAGGAAAGGGGAATGAAGATATAATTTCTGATTTCCATACTAACATCGTTTTATCTTCAAATTTGGTAGTTGCACCTGGATAAGGATGCGAAATGGCACGTATCTTATTATATATCTCAACACTATTACGATCCCATTTTATAATCGAGTCATCAGCACTGCGTAAACGCCGAAAACTACCCACTGATAGATCTTGCTTCACTCCTTTCAAAAAACCTTTTCGCAAAAGAGGAAAATAAGCCCGAATGAGATTTAGACTCGCCGCATCTACCTTATCCAATATATCATTTATATAATCATTTGAAGCTATTGCGATAGGCTCTTGCGCCAAAATATCTCCCCCATCGGGATAATCTGAATATTTAAACATAGTGAGAGAAGTTTCTGTATATCCATCCTCTATCTGCCAAGCAAGTACCGAACGACCACGATCGAACGGAAGTTTAGCAGGATGGAAACCGATAACCCCCATTCGAGGGATCGAGAGTATCTCATTAGGTATAAGTTCAGACCAACCTGCTACAATAATTAAATCCGGAGCCAACTCTTTGATAACATCAATATAATCCTTAACGGTATTTTTCTTCATGAATTTTGAGCCATCGCCTAATATGGTGTGACGAGCTCCTTTATATGTATCTGAGTAGGTAATAACCAAAGGTATATTAACATATCTGTTTTTATTTAGATAATCATAAATGATCTTACCATTACTCAATCCTCCTATAAAGATTACCGAAAGTTGATCTTTCATCTTACAATTGTTTTAATAGACATAAAAGCTTCAGCATATTCTGCATTGATCAAAGTTCCACGATATCGGTTAAGAGCCTCTATGGCACTCTGGTTACGAGTCATAGGATAAGGTAGCAGTTCAGATCCAAACATCTTTAATATCTCAACCTTCTTTGTAAACTCCTCAGAGATATCAATAAAATAGTTTGGAACAAATGTGTTTTCATTAAGAATAGGTGCAAAATCTGTTTCAGAGATCACTTCACACATAAGTATCTGCTCAATAAATGGATAGCGGAAATTTTTCGAACAAGCCATGATTGCGCTAAAGACAGCTCGATGGTCTGAATGAGCATCTGAACGATTGGGAATATACAACACTTGAGCTTGAACGGTCAATACTATCTTAGATAAAGCTTCTATCAGTTCATTCAGCATTTCATGTAAATGCAGTTCTTTAAAGCCCAAGGTAATTATGCTGGTAAAACCATACAATGTATTGATATAATCTATCAATTGACTCTGATAGATATTTCCTCCTGTAATGAAAACACAGTGAACCTCATCTCCTTGCCCCAAATGTTTCAAAATGCTCCCTCCACATCCTAATGTCTCATCATCGGGATGTACTGAAATAACCAGCACTTTCTTTTTTTCTTTCATATTTATATAATTCTACAGGAAATTCTTTTTCACAATCTTACACTACTCGGTATATTCACCACCCGGTCCGCAAACCAGATGGTATTCCTTAATCCGTCATTCTCACATTTCTCAAACATCGGTAAACGACTCATCAATTCCCAAATGGGACGTGTCATAACACCATGGTCATTGGTATATTCCAGAAACTCGTATTGCGCCTCTTTATCTTTCAGAATGACCGCATTTAACCAATAATTGGAATGACTATCCTCCGGCTCTTCAAAGAAATCAACATCACTTATATTCTTGAAGAAATCCGCATACTCTTGGGCTACTTTCCGCTTACTGGCCACAAACTCATCCAAATGCTCTAACTGAGCGCAACCAAGAGCCGCATTAATATTTGGCATACGATAGTTATAACCGATATGATCATGGCGGAACTCCCAGCGGTGAGGAACCTTTGCTTGAGTCGTGATGTGCTTGGCCAGTTTACCCAGCTCCTCATCTTGGAATAACATCATCCCACCGCCTCCGGTCGTAATGGTCTTATTCCCGTTGAAACTGATGGCTCCAACCTTTCCGAATGTACCGGTATGGCGCCTTTTATAAAAACTCCCGATACTTTCCGCCGCATCTTCCACCAACTCGATATGCCACTCTTGGCAAACATCCACCAACTCATCCAGCTTGACGGGATGTCCGAAAGTATGCATGGGAACACATGCTTTCACCCGTCTGCCCGTACGCTTGTTATGACAAACACCATTCTTTAATTCGGCGTTCTTCTCTAACCAAACTCGCAACGCTTGAGGAGAAAGTCCCATCGTCTCCCGATCCACGTCAATAAAAACAGGGTGAGCACCGATATAGCTAAGCGTATTACAAGTGGCTACGAAGGTCAACGCCTGGGTAAGCACCTCGTCTTCACGCTCAACCCCAACAAGAAGCAATGACATATGAAGAGCGTTGGTGCCTGACACACATACGACCGCTTTCTTCGCACCGGTGTATCGTGCCATCTCCTCCTCGAAACGGTCCACGAATTTACCAACGCTTGAGACAAATGTCGTATCAATACATTCGTTCAAGTACTTTTTCTCGTTACCGATAAACTTCGGCACACTCAAGGGAACGAACTCTGAGTTGTCATATAGTTCGTGGATAAACTCCACGACTCTCGCATAATCAACCATATCTTGATTCCTTACATTTTTTGATCCAGATTCTTTCCTTTCTCCTCATGCTCGAAGTTGGGGATGAAGCGTCGGATAGCCTCCACCACCTCCTCTTTCGTGAAAGAGGGACTCGCGAAGATCACTTCCAACTCCACGAAAAAAGCATCGATCTCCTCCAACGGGCGTTTGCTCACCTCCTCAATCACTCCCAAACTGTTAAAACGTTCCATGTTCAACTTCTCTCCGGATACATAGAATTCCTCATAATCCTTCTCACCAGTAGTGTCACTATTGAAATAAACGACCGGATATATCTTACTGCCCTCTAGCATCTCCGATGCGAATCTCTTGGCCTCCTCATCAGTGGCGCATTCTTTTTTCTCATAACCCAATGTCTCAAGAAAACGGTCGCAGATAGACGAGAATGTCATCATCTTTTCCTCTCCAAGCTTCGGGAAAAATATCTCACCGTTACGCCCTAGTATACAGGCAAGCATACAGATCTGCCCGCTCTCCTCCGGAGAGACGAAATAACGGCGTACGTCACGGGGAGCGGCCAAGGGTTGGCGTTTCATGATCCGATCAACAAAGCCATCCAGTAACGAGCCATTGGAAAAAGCCACATTAGCGAAACGAGCCGTGGTAACCTTAAACTTGGCGGCATAGGCCATGATCATATCCTCCATGATACGCTTGCTTGCCCCCATGATATTGACAGGGTTAGCCGCCTTGTCCGTGGAGACACAGAAGAAGTGTCTTGGCGGGTATTCAGCCAGCAAATCAAGCAATCCCTTTGCTTTTATGACATTATTCTCTATCAATGCCTGTACGGAATACTTGTCCTTCTCGCTGCGGACATGCTTATGAGCGGAGAAATTCGCCACGATATCAAAACCCTCTTCCTCCCGGAAAATACGCTCGAAAATAGGATCGGCAAAGTTCAAAGTATAGGTACGGTATTCCTTGGGGATATACATACCATGAGTGGAACGAAGGTCACGGGTCAGTTCCACGAGACCATTCTCACTTAAATCCACCACGACCAACTTAGAGGGCTTAAAGGGAAGGACTGCCCGGATATAGGAAGAACCTATAGAACCGGCTCCTCCTATCACCAAAAGACTCTTTTCCTCTATCTCTTGCTTGAGTTGTTCTTTATTTGCCTCAATATCCACGGCAAACATACTGCCGGAGCGAGAAGTTATACTCTCGCTCACGAAACGATCTATATTCAACATTGGTAAGTGCTCATCGCCAAGCTATTTCGTTTTTTAAAGTCTCATAGCCCGCTCCAAGTATTTTTTGATTAAAAATTAAGTTTATTTCTCTACATCAATAGGGGTATTCCCACCTTATATCCCCTTTTCCAAAGTAAGTTAACTTACTTTTTTTGCTCGGCTTTCGTAGCGTTGGGGGCATGTTCTCATACTTTCTCATTCAATAAAGGCAACCCTTTCACCTCGCCAGCGTGCCACGCACGGTAGTCCACAAGGGAGAGTCCGAGTACAGCTAATTGCTTGTAATCCTTATCGTCTCTTCGCAAGATGTGCTTGCGGGCATACGAGCGGAGCGAACGATCCGTCACAGATACCATTACCACAGGAAACGGGTAGCCGAACAAGCGCATCGGCGTAACCTCGCTGTCCGGGAACGCACGGCGTAACTGATAGGCTGAGTACTCGAACGCCACCCAGTAAGGACCCGTGCAATACAAATGGATGGAAGCAGTGTTCGTTCGCTCGCGGCTCATGATATCACCCAAATGTTCGTTCAGCAACGCCACCAAACGAACGCCAGAAGGAAGGGAAGACATTTCTTTTTGATTTATGATTTTTGATTTAAACTGTCAACTGTCACTAGTCAACTGCCAACTCTATTTGTGTTTCAGCCAGCGGTCATAATCGTCCAAGCGGCGGATTAAAGTTTGCTTGCTTTTCTTGGGCGAGAACTCCCCCCGCCACGGATCCACCACCTCATGCGCCATCTGCCGGTAGAGACTGCTGTCCGTGCAACCGTAGAGTGTCACCAGCAACAAGGCACGGGATTGCGCCGCCTTTACCACCGGGAGCATACTTCGCATCGTGGCGAGCAAGCGCACGAACTCATCTTCCTCGCCCAACAGCTTGTAGGCAGGAAGGAGCGAGGAGTAGATCTTGCAACGCATCACGTCCGTCTCCGCACAAAGGGAACCGTAGGATCTCAACACCTCACGGGCAAAACGAGTATCATCCTCAGATACACTGCCGGAGGTGTGGTAACGACCCAAGGCATCGTGCAAGCCCTCCCGCAGGCGGTCGTTGTTCAGATGAGTATAGACGTGCTTGCCCTTGGTGTTCAGCTCGATCAGCTCATACTCGCCCGGCTTCACCTCCAACAAGGGGACCCACATGCAATCGAGGATACGAGCCATCACATCTTTATGACCGCCACCCGGCTGGATCACCCCCTCCGCCTCCATTCCGGCGAAATAGCCGGACGTGATACGCACACGGTCCCCCTTCAGCAAGCGGCCGCTGTCCGGAACGTACACCGGAAGCTCGTTGGAATAAGATTCCGCCACCCAACGTAAATTTCCCATCTCGTCATCCGAGAGGGAAGGGAAATGGGTCATACCCCCAGAAGAAACCCGGGGAAGAAAATTGTACAGGGGGAGCGTACGCTTCATGCGGAAGATTTCCTCTACCGAGGAGCGAATAAACACGTAGTTGAACAGCAAGGGCCGCTTCGTGTTGACCATCTTGCCATCCACCTTCCTTACCTCCACATACGAGGGGGCGAAATACTCGAACAACGTCTCCCCACGACGCTTGCGCCGGGAAAGCTCGGCATCCAAGCTTTTCGCAGGGCTGATCTTGTCACGTCGTGCCACACCCGTAGTAGGAAGCGTGAGCACGTACCAGCGTACAGTCTTCAGGTCATGACGCTTGCCAACCCGCGCCGTACCCCTCTCCGAGCAACCGTCTCTCAAAACATTTATCATTATGATTATCTTTTCCTAAGATTATATCAAGATCTCCACTCAAGCCTCACGACAATTCAAAGCCCTACCAAGAGCGCCCTATTTACTCCTGATAAACAACACTTTATGTTTTTAAAAATGGCTTTTCTGAAAATCACCATCGCTTGAAATATTAAGCTACTTGGGAAGTAGCGTAAAAGTGCGAGAACGGTTATCACCCAGTTGTAGAGACGGGGCATGCCCCGTCTCCCACTGTCTGATAGTATCTTTAAGTTACCATTTGGAGGGGATGAGACGGGGCACGCCCCGTCTCTACAGGAATGTATGTTCGATTTTTAGAAAGGACGTGATGATGTAGGAAATACGAGATCATTTCGTCTCTATTGCCATGTCTATATGCTTAGAAATAAGAACGAAGATTTAAGGAGAATCAAAATCAAAGCACAAACTTAACCTAATGATTGTTTGTTATTTGTTATTTTTTATTACTTTTGCGCCAAGAAAGAATACAGCTACTTCCCAAGTAGCCTCAACCCACCTTTGGTATATAATTATATACATTCTCAAAGCAAGACTTATTTACCACCGTCATTTTCTCCAAGGAGAAACTTCTTAGATAAATCTGGGTTGTCTTGATGGATTTATGCCCCAATAACTCGCTGATCATCTCAATGGGGACATTTTGCTCCTTCAATGCCATGGCAAAAGAATGACGGATCGTGTAGGAAGTCACATCCGAGGTTATTCCGACAACCTCCTTCAACGTCTTCAAGTTCCGGTTAAACCGGGACAAGGCCGCATTGTATTCGAGATATGCCTCATGACCGTTCTTCGTCCCACTTAAAAAAGGAAATAAATAGCCCGAGTTTCCGGCCCTCTCACCTGCCAGTTCCTTATACATAGCTTCCGCCGTATCCAAGACCTCCAACCGCATAGAGGTCCCGGTCTTCTGGCGATTGTAATCCAATATGCCGTTCTTGATATTACCTCTATTCAAATGGGCGAAATCAACGAACGACATTCCCCCATATTGAAACATCAAACAAAGGGCCAACTGTGTCTTCCTTAACTTCTCTCCTTTTACAGGGACAGTCATCAGGCGATTCAAATCCCCCAAAGGCAAGGATTTCTTGCGCTGGCTTTCCACACCCGTAAAAACCCCCTTGAATAATGAAGGGATAAACGCCGCCTCGCCATTCTCCACCGCCTTGTTATAGATACAACGCAAACGGCGGATATACGTGGAGACCGTATTACGCATGCAGCCTTTCTCCAACAAATAAGCCTCGTACCGGCGAAGAGTATCCTTATTTATATATGTATATGGGATACGATCCGTCCCGCTATACCGTATAAAAGAGTTCATCGCATCCTGATAACTTTTCGCCGAGGAATACCGTCCTTCCTTTTGTAACAGACTTATATACTCTCGCATCCCTTCCACCAAATCTTTCTCATCCATATCTCTCTATTTTAAATTCCAACTGAAAACAAACACGCAAAGTTAGACATCTTGACGATTACTAACTCTCAAACAAGCATTTACAATTAAAACATCTTCATATATTTTTTTCACTGTAAAGAGTCATTTATTTCATAGTTATGACTTTTTATTTCATAGTTATGACTTTTCCAAATCATAACTATGAAATTTTCAATACAAAAAAACATATAAAAACGTGGATCTAAATCTATCGTCCGGGAATGCCACAACTACGAATTTCTCACTTCAGACAGGATAGAAATTTCAAATTAAAAGTTAAAGCACAGATTGTCGAAAAAATAAAAATCCTAAAATATGAACGTTTTCAAACTTTTTAGAGGCTCTCTATGTTTATTATGAGATAAAAATAAAAACCTATGCGATTTAAACTAATAGGCCTCATCTGTCTTATAATGCAGTGTAATTTATCTTGCACTCAACACATTATAAACAAAGAAACCGTCCAGACTTTGGATTTACACCGCTATATGGGGAAATGGTTTGAAATAGCACGCTTTGATCATCGCTTTGAGCATAATCTCGTAGGGGCTACCGTGGAATACTCATTTCTCCCGAATGGAGATATAGAAGTTGTTAACAGCGGATATTGGGGTAATTTTTCCGGTTCCTTCAAACGAGCGAAAGGTATAGCCAAAATAACAGATCCTACGTGTCCTAGTAAATTAAAAGTGTGTTTCTTTATGCGGTTCTACGCCGAGTACAACATTATGGAAATTGACGAGGATAATTACTCATACGCTCTCGTAGGCAGTAATACCTCAGACTATTTATGGCTACTTAGTCGTACGCCTACACTCCCAGAAGAGGCTATTCTCTTTTTATTGACTAAGGCCAAAGAAAGAGGATATAACACATCAATGCTCAAATGGGTCAAACAAAAACATAAAAATCAAAAATAATTTCTTCAAATTTCGCTATAAGCATTGAAAATATTCAACTTATGGCTAATTTTGTTGTTATAATATAAAAAGCGTTGTTTTATGAAAAAAATATTACAAGAGTTTAAGCAGTTCGCCATGCGAGGTAACGTAGTGGACATGGCGGTAGGTATCATTATCGGTGGTGCCTTTGGAAAGATCGTATCTTCTATCGTAGCGGATCTGATCATGCCGGCGGTAGGTTTACTTGTAGGTGGCGTCAATTTCACGGATTTAAAAATCACCTTGAAGCACGCCGTAATGGAGGGAGACAAGGTGATCTCTCCGGCGGTCTCCATTAACTACGGAAATTTCATACAAGTGACACTGGATTTCATAATCATAGCTTTCGCCGTCTTTTTACTTGTCAAAGGCGTTAATGCTTTAAGCAAGAAAAAGGAAGAGGCCCCGAAAGCTCCGGCCGCTCCCCCTGCGGATATCCAATTACTTACCGAGATTAGGGATTTACTGAAAAATAACAAATAAACACCAACCTTATCGGTTGACTTGCTGTTTCATAATTACAAAAAATAATGTTTTAACTCATAAAAAGTAGTAGTTATGAAAAATGTATTATTCGGTTTAGCCGTAGGTGTAGTTGTTGGTTACGTACTTCGCAGGATGGAAGATCAAGGACAGTTCGAATGTCTGGAGAACGAACTCCACGGTCTTACAGATAAGGCGAAGAAAAAAGTAAAGGACGTGGTAGACACGGGTAAAAATCAAGTCGAATACGTCAAAGACAGAGTAGAACATATGGTTGAAAAACCTAAAAGTAATTAATCTACCTCCCTGTTATTAGGGTAAGAAAAAGAAGCTATCACAAAAAAAGTCAATGATAGCTTCTTTTTTTTCATTTTAGATGTAACGTTTTTTCAACTCCATTCGTCTTATAAGAAAAGAGTATAAATTAATTACACTTCATATGAGAACAAGAATGATGGCCTTATTTGCGTTGATCGCTTTTTGCGCAATGCCTATCGAGGCGAAGAAAGTAAAAGGAAATGGGGATATTATCACGAAAGAAATCTCCGTCAGAGACTATTCAGCGATAAAAGTCGGCTCAACCGCCATGGGTTATAGCGACAGTTGGTTCAGCCTATTCAGCCGTGGGGGAAATCCGTCGTACGTTTTCGGGTATACGCAAGGAGAATCAGCGTCCTTACGAATCACGATCGACGAGAAC
Organism: Parabacteroides sp. AF19-14; assembly: GCF_003635485.1. NCBI lineage: Bacteria > Pseudomonadati > Bacteroidota > Bacteroidia > Bacteroidales > Tannerellaceae > Parabacteroides > Parabacteroides sp. AF19-14. The sequence continues at coordinate 30,501 of NZ_QTMJ01000011.1, forward strand.
TTATATCCTTATATAAACGTTCAAGTAAAAAACGAAGAACTTTCAATCTCCACAGAGAATGGTACACAATTAAGCCCTACCCGATTTAAAATAGAGGGCACTTCCAAGAAGCTGGAAAAAATCCAAATGTCCGGTTGTATGGATTTTGTCCTGAGAAGCGCTTTATCCGGAGATGATCTGGAAATTATAGCGACAAGGGGTAGCGACGTGAAAATGGAGCAGCCAATCAACGTATCCAATTGCATAATTGAGGCGACCAGCGGTAGCGATATCATCATCAACGATCTTACTACCCGAATAATACGAGGCCGTGCCAGCGGAGGTAGCGATCTCAAGCTTACGGGAAAAGCGGAGAACGGCGAATATTCAGCCTCAGGTGGCTCGGATATCAAGGCTTATGATCTTATCTTGAACCAGTTGGAATGTTCCGCCAGTGGTGGCTCCGATATTTATACGCACGTAACCGATTATATCAAGGCTTCGGCAAGCGGAGGTAGTGATGTACATTACAAAGGTTCGGCAAGATCGGATACATCCACTTCCGGAGGAAGCGATATTATAAAAGAGGGTAATTAATACCCTCTTTTTCACCCTCTTATACATTGAATTTTATAACAAAAGTACTTCCTTTTCCAACCGCGCTATCAACAGAAAGCGTTCCTCCATGAGCTTCCACGAAGTCTTTACTGATAGCCAGCCCTAGACCACTCCCTTGTACCTTCGTTCCCGGCACACGGAAATAGCGATCGAATATACTTTGATGATATCGGGGATCAATACCCTTACCGAAATCTTGCACATAGATCTCCACGCTATGACCTTGCTGGTGGGCACCGATTATGATACGGCCATTCTCCGGGGTATAATGAATTGCGTTCGACAATAGATTCGTCAAGACCCATGCGATTTTCTCGCTATCCACGAAAAGCTTGGAAATCTTCTCCGGGTATTCCACCTCTATATGGCAATTGAAGCGATCAGCTTGCACTTGGTTCGCCTTTATCGCATACTCGATCAATTCGATCGGTTTGGTTATTTTCGGATTCAATTGTAGCTTGCCGGCCTCCACCTGCGTCATTTTCAATAGCTCACTGGTTATTTCCAGTAATCGATTACTACTTTCCTTGATACTTTCCGCCAGTGCTTTTTGCTCGTCGTTCATGGCTCCCACACGGGCATCCTCCAACAATTTCAGGCTCATCATGATCGCCGATATCGGAGTTTTCAATTCATGGGAGATCGTCGAGATAAAAGTGGTCTTAGCAGAATCCAACTCCTTAAACTCCGTGATGTTCTTCAATAAGATCACGTCGCCCACATACACCTCCGCCTCGCCATTCTCCAACACACGGATCGGTATATATTGCACTTGAAAATAACTTTCCTTATTATCCGCGTAAATTTTAAGCGGCTCTTTTTTCTCGCCCGGCTGGATCAGTTCCCGAACTAACCTGCGAAGCAAATCGTTCCGTAAGGATAATTCCGAGGCAGACTTTCCGATCACGTTTTCCCGCTTGAGATTCAAGATCGTCAAAGCCTCGTTATTGGCGAAAAGAATCTTACGATCCCGATCCAAGCCTATGATTGGCTCCGTGATACTATTCACGATAGCCTCTATATATTTCTTTCCTTGGATAATATCCGCCAACGTACTTTTCCGGTATTCCGTAAGCCGTTCCGCCATCCGGTTAAAGGATTTCGCTACCCCCTCGAATTCATCATATTTAGCGAGATCCAAGCGTTTCTCGTAATTATGGTTAGCGATCTCCATGATACCGTCCATCAACATACGGATAGGGGTATTTATCGAACGGGGGAAACGTATTAAAAAAGCGAAAGCGACCACCATACAAGAGAGGCCAATCCCCCAAATCCAAAATAAAGCCTTTTGAGACGTAGACTCCGCCACTTGGCTTTTCCTGTAGATAGAAGCCATATTCAAACTCATGACTTGATTTAAGGCGAGACGTACACGACGGATATTCTCCTCATTACGCTCTTTCGCCAATTGCTCGTATTGAGCGACTAGATGTGAGGTGGCCACGTTCTCATCGACCTCCGTGATATTCTTTTTCTGTAGCCCTAGGTTTTTCTCGAAATCTGCTTGAGCCGAAGGATCGCTATCGATTCGTTCCAGTGCATCCAGCATCCGGCGTGAATAGAGTAAAGAATTATAATTATCGGCCAATATGTTCCTTGTGTCGGCAGACATATCGGAGATGTTCTTTACCGATAGACCTCCCAGCAAAACGATCATGGCAAACAGCAGCCCGATTCCGTATCTTAGTTTTGTTTTAATCTTCAGACTCATAGGTGATGTATTTTAAGCGATTATTATTAAGTTTACGTTCAGCAAAGATAAAATATTTAGCAATGTCCGTTTCTCCTTGCATATCTTCAAGATGCTTTCGGGTATACATAAATGCAGAATATGAGACTAAAGCCCATACTCCTCAATCTTCCGATAAAGAGTAGTGAGGCCTATACCTAGAAGGCGGGAAGTTTCGGTTTTATTGCCTTTTGTGTATTTGAGCACTTTTTGGATATGCATTTTCTCTACGCCACTCAGGTCAAAACCGCTATAAGATTCCGTACTCGCCGCAGAGGAGGTTTGCATATTCAAAGGGAGAGCATCCAAGGTTAAGGTATCTCCATCGGCAATAATCAGGCTACGCTCAATTGCATTACGCAACTCACGTACGTTACCTTTCCAAGCTCGTTTTTTCAGGGCATCTATATATTCGGGCGAAATTGTTCGGATATTCTTTCCCATCTTGGAGGAAAAAGCAGAAACAAAGGCTTTTATATGGAGAGGGATATCCTCGACCCGTTCACGAAGCGCGGGAAGATGGATCTGGAAAACGGAAAGCCGATAAAATAGATCTTCCCGGAAATGCCCTTGCTCGATCTCTTTCTCTAAATCACGGTTGGTAGCGGCAATAATGCGTACATCCACTTTCGTAGGTTTCGTATCGCCGATCTTGATAAACTCCCCGGTCTCAAGGATACGGAGCAATTTCGCTTGCAAGTCGAAAGCCATTTCCCCGATCTCATCCAAGAAGATCGTACCTCCGGAAGCTTCCTCAAACAAGCCTTTTGTCTCTTTCAAAGCACCGGTAAAAGCCCCCGCTTTATGACCGAACATCTCGCTTTCCAATAAATCCCGACTAAAAGAGGAACAATTGATAGCGACAAAAGACTTCCCTTTCCGGGAACTATGTTGATGGATGGATTGAGCAAAGACCTCTTTTCCCGTACCGGTCTCACCAGTCAACAGAACTGGAACCTCCGTAGCCGAGACTTTCTGAGCCAACGCTATCGCCGCTTGGATAGCGGGTGATTTACCGACAATCGTATCAAACGAATATTGCCTCCCGACGGACGTAGCTTCCTTCTTTTGCTGTTGATAAGCGGCAGAAGCTTTCTCCATCGCTTTGGCTACCAGAGGAATGATCTTATTATTATCATCCCCTTTCGTAATATAATCGAAGGCTCCATTCTTGATTGCCTGTACGCCATCCGGAATATTACCATGCGCGGTAAGTAGGATGATCTCGGATAGAGGGCGGAGTTTCTTTAAGTCCGACACCAAATCCACGCCATTACCATCCGGCAAGAACACATCGCACAATACCACCTCCGGCGAATGTTGCTCCATCTGCCTCAGCCCCGCCTTACAAGTAGCAGCCTGTAAAACCTCGTATCCCTCCAAACCGATAATGCGTGAAAGTAAACCTAAAATCTGCTTCTCGTCGTCAATAATTAAAACTTTGCCCATACACCGGAGTTATTTGTTTGGGCACAAATGTACGCTTTTTACCTTTTTCCCAAAAGCATTAAAGCATACATGTTAACGCCGTCTTATTTAAAATCGTCACCTTTCTCCTTGTAATGCTGATAAATCCCTCATCCACCAATCTCCCGATTTCCTTCGATAAAGCCGGGCGGGTAACACCAAAATACTCTGCTAACTGCTCTTGGGTATGTTCTAGTTCCACGACATTCGAATCCTTTTGCTGATGTTCGAATAAGTAATAAATAAAGCGGTTCCGGATGCCACGAAACGAAAGCACCTTCAAACGAGTCATCGTACATTTATTACAGCTAGTACTGACGCAAAGGAAATTATGCAGGAATAACGGCATAGAATGCATTAAGGTAAATACAGACTCCTTGGTGCCCTTAAGCAATACCACATCCTCGTCGACGGTAAAAGTAGCGGGGAATTGGTTTTTCTCGGAAAAGATATGAGGCGTAGCGAACGTGCGTGGAGCCTGTATCGTCTCCACGCGCACGATGTTACCTGATACGTCCAAAACATCCACGTTCAATTTTCCCTCCAATAAAACATGAAGGGCGTTACAAGTCGTCCCTTGATGAATTATGGTTTTTCCTTTTGGATGCTCCTCTACTGTATATTCAAGTTTATCCAAAAACTCTTCCCGCATCTTAAGCGTAAAATTCTTAAAAAGCGGGATTTTAAACATATCGGTTATATCCATCGTATCTTGTTTTGAAAAAAGGTTTACTCCTGCAAATATACCCTTTTCCTTGAGAACTGTTACCATTTCGTCGCGAATATAGTTGGATTAATATTTATTGATAACCAACCCCAATCTTGCCAATGAGACGGATTTCCACCCTTCACGGCCTTCATGGTATTCGTACCCAACATCGTAGAATATCCCGCGGATAATTTCACGTCTTTCATAATTACCCAATCCACTTGGAAATCCAATTCCGAACCTAAACCTTTACTCAATTTATCATTACCTTCGTATACGTCGCCCGTGATGGAGAAATAATGATAGGCTAAAGACAGGTTTACCTTGGAAGAAGGTTTATAAGCTACATTTATCTGATTATCCCATAAACCCGGATTCAATCCGTTGACAAAAGAGGAGGCGTAGAAATAATCCATGGCACCATAAAACTTATGATGGGTTCCGTACAGAGGATCAAACGCCTTATATTTCCCGTCGGCCCCATCCGAGCCACTCAGATAATCACTACCTACACCGATCTTCCATTGCGGATCGATTTGATAAGCGGCGTTTACCGCCCATAAGAAAGCGGAAACATCCCGTCCGCTTTTCGTCTTGCCGAATTGATAATAGATAGTACCACCTATCGTCCAGTTACTAGGCGTATAGATTAAGTTCGTTCCTAAGGTTTGCAGGTATTTTGTATCCGAGTTTTGTTTCTCGGCATCACCGCCTTCCATCCCTAAGTTCATAAACAAGAAGGATGCGTTAAAACTCTTGTCGAAGAGATGCTTATACCAAAGGGTTTGCATCGTTTTATAGGGTTGCGCACCCGGAGCGTAATACGTTCCTCCGATCGTTTTCTCATCATTCTGGTTGAATGCGAGAATTAAATGCAGTTGATTATTCGTGTTCTCGTAGCCTAGCTTCAAAGCATCATGATAACGACCGGCCACGTTCCAATCCAACGCCCCCATGATACGCTCGTCATCGTATACCAATGACTGGCGACCTAACTTAGCGAAGAAACCCGATCCGAAATCCAGCTTCGCCCACGCCTCATTCAAGATAAAACGGCCATTCTTATCGATCTGAGGATCCTGTCCCCATACTCCAACATGTTGCGCGGACAAGCCGATAGACAAACGATCCCGCTCATACCCCAAAGAAAGGCGGGCACGGTTATTGATAAACCCGGTGGACTCGGCATCTTTAGGCCGGGGGAATAAGACCCCGTTCCGGTACTCGGCTCTCGGACGTATCTGTACTTTCATCGAGAACGTGTTCTCTTTCGTATTTTGTGTTTCTTCCGCTTGCGCGAAAAGGGCCACGGAGAGCAAGCCCGCTACTAAAACAACTAGTTTTTTCATATACCTCTGATTTTAATTATTCCATATTATAAGTATGTACACTATATCCTTGCGCGGAGGGTAGATAATTCACGCCAACCCAACACACCTGTAGCAAAAGAAAAGAGAAAACCAAAAGCCCCAACGCCGCTGAATAACGCAAGCGGTGGTGAAGGCGATAATGGATATAAATCAAGTACCCCAACCAAGTGGCAGCCGCCCATGTCTCCTTCGGGTCCCAATTCCAATAATGCCCCCACGCCTCCTTGGCCCATAAAGCGCCGAACAGCATCCCAATCGTGAGAAAGGCCATACCGACATATACCAAGTTATCGCATAAACTCATCATCCCCTCGTCAATCCCCTTCCTCCTCGCACGGATCAGCAGGTAAATGGCGATAAGGGCAGCGGCGCCCAGCATGGCGTAAGAGAACATATAGACTATCACGTGCGGAGCGAACCACGGGCTTTGCAAAGCGGGCATCAAGGTCTTGTTATGTATCTCCGGCTTAAACAGATTGACACAGATAAAGACAAAGGCCAACAATGTACTAAAGGAAAGTATCCATTTATACCGCCAACGGACATAAGTGATCACGCCCGCCACCGACAAGAAAAAAGAATACCATAGACGAGTCTCGCCCATCGTGCGCAAGGGCGGCCTCTCCAACGAGATCCACATCCCTATGATAAAAGCGGAGAATATAGCCAAGCCAAACACGGTCCAAGCGACAGCCCCCTTGGAAAAAGAAGGACGATAAGCCAACCATGCCCCACCTATCCAGCAAAATAACGTCGGAGCGGCGAAATAAATAAAGTAACTCCAATCCATACTATTCTTTTTTTACAGGAGCGGATAGGAATAATCCGATCGCCCCGGCTATCATCATTAAGATCCCTGTATAAACGATCGGCAACCATGGATCTCTCACCAACTCAAATACACTCATCCGGCTCCATTTACCTTTCGTCTCGTCGTAACTCAATTGGTAGATTTTCCATCCGGCAATAGAGAGTGGCTTATTCACCTCGATACACGCCTCCTTGGTCTGTTTATCTTTCGTATAGACCATTACGTCCGAGGCAAAGCGTCTCGGTTCCCGTTCCGGCATCACCATACTGACCGCATCATCCAGTTGGAGCGATATGTATGGAAAGATATAGCTGCCACAACTCACCCAGCCTTCCTTCTGCCGTCCGGTAAGTTCGTTACGTGCTTTTACGTATAAAGCGGTGGTCGCCCCCTCGGAGTGAAATTCCACGAAGTTTATCGTATCCTGCCCCATCACGCAAGCCGCCATCGGTAGTGAACGGGTAACCTCAACCTTCCAGCCTTGCAGGTTTCCGGCTAAGGGAATTTCCTCCACCAATATGTTCTCGGGTTGCTTTTCAGGAAGCACTTTTCCGGTCGTATTGTCGATTAGCATTAACTTAGGAGGATATTCATCAATCGTAAACGAACGAAGCTCGATGGCAAGCGGTAGTTCTATCATCTCGTTCTTCTCGTCCGAAGCCCTCCACTCAGGATTCTCCAGCGGAACCGTCATCCGTAAACGGCGTAAATCCCCGTTTCCCAAGATCGCCGCCAGCAGCGTGATAAATAAACCGACATGGTTCAGCATAAACGGAACATCCCTCCAGCGAAACGATACGATACGCTTCAATGTGACAAAGCCCAAGACAAACAAGAAATAGAGAAACAGCAGGATAAAAGGCCACGACATCGTAATCCGCTCGATACCCGGACCCACAAATCCCATAACCAACACAACTGACAAAAGAGCCGATAAAGAGGTAATGCTCGCCGTTAACCCGGAAAACCACTGGACAACCGTGATTTTCCGGCCAACAACAAACCCTATACATAGAACCAACAGAAAAATCAATCCTCCGGCCACATTCACCGGATATTGGAACAACCCTGCCTGAACCGGGCCGGTGATCAGTTGCAAGCCAAATCCCGTAATCAGTAAACCGGCACAGATGACCCAGCCTTCAGCATATCCCCAAGGTTGTTTCCACATAATCAAATGTTCTTCGCTAAACGATTATTTTCTTGCGCCTCTTTCACCCATTGAGGAACGATTGTATTTAGGAATTTTTCCTTGGCGGTACGTTCAGCGGCCATATCCAAACCGATATATTGCTGAGCCTTTTCTTTCGTAGAGAAGTCCGGCATCGGAACATCATCCGTATAACCTAATTTCGCTAACACTTTCGCGGTAGCCAGACGAGCCTGCATCGCCTTATCCAATCCATTGCCTAATATCCTTTGAATCTCTTGCGGAGCGTGGAACGCACCACCATGAGAAGCCACGCCGAAATCCCAACGCCATTGTGCCTGACGGATCAATTTCAATACATCTTTCATCTGATCCTCGGTAGCTCCCTTATCCCACGCGAACTTCGCCTCTACATGCGCTTTCGCCAACTCGGTCTCCAAACGGTTACGCATCTCGTTCGCCTTATTCTGACGCTCGTACACATTATTGCGTAAAGTCTCCTCGCTCTCACGGTGGCAAACCTGACACGTACGGTCGATCATAGCCAACGGGCTTTGGATATGGTGGTCACTATATTTCACGCCCCCCTCGCTCTTATACGGCATATGGCAATCGGCGCAAGATACACCCCGCTGCGCATGGATACCCATCTGGGAGATCTCATAATCCGGATGCTGTGCCTTTAAAATCGGAGCACGGCTTAGCTTATGCGTATAATCGGCGAAACCGGCCTCATCGTAATAAGCCTCCATATCCTCAACCGTAGAACCTTTATCCCAAGGGAAAGTCAAGTATTTACCATCGCCCTTGAAATAATATTCCACGTGGCATTGCGCGCAAACCAAGGAACGCATCTCTTGTTGAGTCGCTTTCGTGATGTCCTTGCCTTGACGCTGGAAAGCCTCGATCAAAGCCGGGCGACTGATATGCAGGTTCATATTCTCCGGCTCATGGCAATCGGCGCAACCGATCGGATTCACGATCTCTTTACCCAGAGAAGCCCATTTGCCCTTATAGAAATTATCCACGCCCATCGCTTGCATCATACGGGGAACATCCGGGCTTTTGCAAGTCCAGCAAGTAGCCGGTTGCGGCCCCTCGTTCTCTGTCATCGGAGCGCCTACACGCAACGTGTTACGCATATCCTCGATCGCATGCATATGCCCTCTCGGGGTAGAATAATCCTTAGAGAAAGCGTAACCAGCCCAAAGGATCACCATTTCCGGACGAGCCTCCAGCACATCGACCGCCTGATTCCCGTTGTATAAACTCTTGAAACTCGTATCCGCCGTAGCCTCCCAAGTCTGGTACTCACGTGGATAATTCGATTCGAACTTATCATTGCGAGCCTCGATTCCTGTGATCTCCGTCTTCTTATTATTCATTACGCTAGTGACCTCCGCATGTCTCTCGTTCACGGAAGCAGCGATCATACCCAAAACAAAAACAACGACCATGGTTCCTCCAAACAGCAACCAACCTTGCCATGATTTTAATCTCTTTTCCATAACTATACTGATTTATTATTATTTACTTAGCATATCTTTTAACCAGTCCGGCGATACGGACTTCGGATAAGGCACCAACGCATTCGGTGTAGAAGACAGGCTGTTCGTACCTCCGTGCGGCACCTCGCGATGGCAATCCCAGCAAGCTTTCCCTTCTCCCGCCATTGCCATCTCATGATCGATCCTTCCGGTATTCACGAATTCCGTATTCAACTGCGTATGGCAACGGATACAGTTATTCATGATTACCTCCGCGCTCTCGTCGATCGCCTGTATCACTTGCGGTTCCCCTCGCATCATGAATACCGAGGCGTGGCGCATTCCGTCCATACCTTTGAAGAACCACTTCTTCACGGCGTTCTCGTGCGGCACATGGCAGTCGTTGCAAGTGGCATTACGGCTGTGCGAGCTATGATTCCATGTAGCATAATAAGGGCCCATAATGTGGCAATTCACGCAAGTAGCCGGGTCGTCGGACAAATAAGTCCACGCCCGGGAAGCATATAAGGTATAAGACCCCAGCCCGCAAAGGACACCTCCGGCTATGATAGCGGCTAGTTTCCAAGTTCTTGTCGGGAACAGCGTTTGTATTATTTCTCTTATTTTCATACCGCTGATTCTTTAATATTGGTTTATGAGACACAAATATCCTAAACTTGCGTGTAGGAAATTGTAATAAATATTACATTGCACGAAATTTTATGCGTAAAATGAAAAGATTGTTATTTATCTCGGTCTCCGCACTCCTTTTATGTTCTTCGTGCGTGAGTAAAAAGAAATACCTCCTTGCCGAGAACGGCCGGTTGGAGGCGATCGGACGTGGCGACGCCTTGAAGGAGGAATTGATTAAATGCAAGGACGATAACGACGCGCTCAACAACCGGATCGCCGCCTTGATAAGGGATACGACCACAATGGGGCGTGATATCCGTAATTACCAGACCATGTTGAATACCAATATGGGTGAGCAGGACAAGCTGAATGCCTTGTTACAGCAAAAGATGAGTGAGCTGGACGAGCGTGAGCGTACCATCAACGAGCTACAGGATATGATGAACGCACAGAACGCAAAGGTACAGAATTTGTTGAGTAGCGTGAAAGACGCTTTGCTGGGTTTCAACAGTGATGAGCTGACCGTAACCGAGAAGAATGGTAAAGTATATGTAGCCATGTCGGATAAGCTTCTGTTCCAATCGGGTAGCGCAAAGGTCGATAAACGAGGCAAGGAAGCGTTGGCTAAGTTGGCCGAGGTGTTGAATAAGCAAAACGATATAGACGTTTATATAGAGGGCCATACGGACAGCAAGCCGATCAATACCGCCCAATTCAAGGATAATTGGGATCTAAGCGTGATCCGTGCGACCTCCGTAGTGCGTATCCTTACCAAGGATTACGGGGTGAATCCGCTACAGATACAGCCTTGTGGTCGTGGGGAGTTTATGCCGGTCGCTGATAACGAGACCGCCGATGGACGTAGCAAGAACCGCCGTACGGAGATCATCATGGCTCCTAAGTTGGATAAGTTGATGCAGATGTTGCGGTGATAATGATATTGTCAAGCTCCGGGTATTATCTACCGCCGGAGCTTGGCTAAAAACATTCCGTTCACTCTTCTAAATGATAGACAACACATCGATACCTCAATTCCGATGGTTTACAAGGAATCCATACATCCATATCCTCTCCTGTAGTAATGGAACGAATGATGTGTAGGAGGGCTGTATCATACATATCTGTTGTTTCTCCGACAGACATCATTGATCTATAAGCACACGACCGGATATGGAATTGAATATCCGCAAGATCATATACCTCAGATCTAAGATAAGGATAAAAACCTACCCTAGAGTTTATGGTATCATTCCAAACCCATAAACTAGTACCATCATCTTGATATGTATGTTCCGTCCTTACCACATAGGACTTATAGGTATAAGAACCCGTATAACCAAACTCATCCCCTACGCCATAAGGCAAATACCCTTCAGTCGTAGCCAGTTCATGCGCTAGAGTGAACCCTATGATATCCAAGGTATCATCACTTACCTTCTCTATCATCGACTCTGAATGCAAATCATTTTTTCCCAGATCCACATCCCGTGAGCAAGCCACATTAAAGCCCGTCATAAAAGCTAGACATACAACTATTAAATGTCTCATATCATTTTATATTTTTAATTGATCAAAGTTTACACGAAGATAACGCCATCGCAACTCCTCCGGTCGCATAGGAAGCCAGCGATCGATCTTCTCTCCATCCGAATTCTTCTCTACATATATTAAATAGGTACATGCTATCACTTGCCTCTTATCATCTCGCATATGCTGCGAACTGATAACGAAGCCTTGCGAACTAAAATCCTTCAAAAAACCCGCTTTCTCTTCCGCATACGAGTTCTGGCCTATATCATAAATACTATCCTCTAAAGAAACCACCTTTGCCTCATACGAGAAATAGAGATAAGAGGCATTCATATCAAACTCGTGCGCAACAACCTCCGGCAATGTTCCCCATTTAGCGTCATACGCCTCACAAGCCGTGAAGCCCTTCACCAATATGGAGTCCATCCCTAAGTCACCCCCCAGATGAATCGTATCCGGCCTTGAATATAAAGTCATCTGATTAGCGATTTTAACCTCATCATCCCCACAAGCAGCCAGAAATAGAGCTATAAATAGCCCACACAAAAACAAACCTTTATTCATATCCACTCTCTTTTATTTTATTTAAAATGAAAACGATATAGATAAGCAGATATTGCTTGAGCGTAACATTTATCCCATGAAACCCAAGCCTTCATACACAAGCCATGCTGGTTTATTATCCGGATTCCATAAGTAAAAAACAGCATTCCAAATTTACCGCTTGCATTTGATAGCGAAATACAAGATATACAAGAAAGCGATCAACGGGACGATGAAACCCAGCGCCATATTCTCCTCGCCGATATATCCCATCAACATCGGACTGAAAGCGCCGCCGGCAACTCCCATCACGATATAAGAAGAGGCTTTCTTGGTATAAACGCCCATACCTTCCAGCCCCAACGCGAAAATCGTAGGGAACATGATAGACATGAAGAAAAAGGATAAATAAAGAGCGTATAACGAAAGCGTACCTACGGAAGCCACCACCAAAACCATACAAACGGCACTCAACAAAGAATACCAAGTCAGCAAGCGGCCCGGAGCCAACCACTTCATCGTAAAACTACCGCTCAAACGCCCGATCATAAACAAGGCCATTCCACCGAAAGCCAAAATACGAGACGCTCGCAAATTACTGATACCCGGGTCCATCTCCGTCACGTAATTAATAAAGAACCCGAAGATTCCCGTCTGTGCGGCGCAATAACAGAATTGGGCGACCACGGAACGTACAAACTGCCTACGTTTCCATATGGAGGCAGCGGGTTTCTCCTCGGCAATAGCGGTCACCTCCTCCTCTTCTTCCGGCTTAATTTCCGGCAACTTCGTGAAAAAGAAGAGCAACGCTACGAACAAGACGATACCACCTACCAAGATATAAGGTTTAGTCAACGCCATCGAATCTCCCTCCGGTGCCCCGAATATCAACAAACCACCTACCAAAGGCCCCAATATCCAACCTAATCCATTAAAAGACTGGGATAAGTTCAGCCGTTGGGCGGCGGAAGCGGACGGCCCCAATATCGTAGAATAAGGATTCGCCGCCGTCTCCAAGATACAAAGCCCGCAAGCGATCACAAACAAGGCGATCAGGAAAGGCGTAGCCGAATGCAAAAAAGCCGCCGGGATAAACCCGAAAGCACCGATAGCGAACAATAGCAAACCCATGATAATCCCTTTCCTATATCCGTAACGTTTCATGAACGCTCCCGCCGGCAACGCCATCAAGAAATAAGCGATATACGTAGAGAATTGCACCAAACCGCTCTCTGCCTTGGTCATCGTGAAGACTCCTTGAAAATGCTTGTTCAGCACATCCAAGAGTCCGTGGGCGAATCCCCAAAGCAAAAACAAACTCGTGATCAAGATAAACGGGACCAAATAAGATTTCCCTCCCGGGGCGGCCACCAGCGACTGTTTCTTTTGTTTTTCCATCCTTCCGTCTATTTACTCGCGCCCGGCAATTTAAACATACATTCCATTAACTGCCATTTCTCCGACGAGGAACTTCCCGGAACGGCTTTCTGATACTTCGCCACGAAGTCCTCCCATTCCGCTTGCTTATCCATCGTCGCCAAACGGGCGAACGACGCATCCCAATCAAAATCATCGGGCGTCTCCACGATCATGAACAACCGGGTTCCCAAACGGTAAATCTCCATATTCAAGATCCCTACCGCACGGATTCCTTCCGGTATCTCCGGCCAGATATGTTCCGGCGAATGCCAATAGCAATACTCTTTTATCAACTGCTCGTCCTCTTTCAGATCCAAGGTCTGACAATATCTTTTCATAACATTGTTTTTAAAATGAAGTCGCGAAGGTACAAAAGTATCCTTAATCCAGATAAACATCTTCGCCCGGATGCTTATAATAGGCGTACATCCGTTGGATCTGCTCCGGCAGCACACGCTCCAAGGACAACGGGGGCAACTCCTCCAATCGAAAGAAGCCTTTCCCCAAGATATCGAAGGTCTCGGTAAACGACCCGCCCTTCAACTCGCAAAGGATAAAAAACTTATATACATAATAAGGTATAGCGGGATGCGGATGCTTGCTCATATCCATCACGGCCAGCAAGCGGACCGGAAGCACATCCAAGCCCGTCTCCTCTTTCACCTCTTTCGCCGCTACCTCTTTCGGGGAATACCCCACATCGCTCCATCCGCCGGGCAACGACCAACATCCGTCCATTTTCTCACGGACCAGCAAAATCTCGTCTTTCTCGTTAAAGACAACCGCACGGATATCGACTTTCGGGGTTACATACTCTTGGGCCGGGCGGTAACCACTCGCCACATCATCGGGCTTCAATCCGGTAGCCAGAGCCGTTATCTCATCACTTAGGCGGCTCAACTCTTCATAACGTTCCGTATCGTACTCGCTTAATGAATAAACCAACCCCGTCTGAGACAAGGCCCGGATACGCTGGCCCAATAAAATCAATTCCTTACTTCTAGACATAATAGCTTTACTGTTTTAGATAACATGATCCCATATGATTCATGAATAGAACGTCTAAAGATAAAAGTTATTATCCAGTCCGTCATTCTATCGTGCCAAAATAACGTATATTATGCCAATATTACAGATTCCCGTTTCATTGTATCTTATTCCAGTTTCTAAAAGATATTATTCCCTGCACCCGCATCCCCCGAAACATAAGTTCCCCATGCGTGGGTTAAACCTTATTCAATCTCTTTCATCCGAGTTAACACACACATTATCAGATTGGCATGCCATTTGAAGTATCTATAGCGAATTCGAGATTAAAAAGGACGAGTTCAGAAATAAGAATAGTAAATAGAATGTTTAACTAATAATTGGAGGACTGTATTATGACACCGATGAGAAGAAGTCAAAATTGGTTACCGTATGTATTCAATGATTTATTTGACAACGACTGGATGATAAAAGCAAACTCTACAGCTCCAGCCATCAACGTGATAGAATCCGATAAGGATTATCGAGTTGAGGTAGCCGCTCCCGGTATGACGAAGAACGATTTCAACATCAAGATCGATGAGAACAACAACTTGGTCGTATCTATGGAGAAAAAAGAAGAAAAGAATGAGGATAAGAAAGACGGACGCTATCTGAGACGCGAATTCTCTTATAGCAAGTTCCAACAAACCATGGTTTTGCCTGACAATGTAGAGAAAGACAAGATTGAGGCGAAGGTTGAGAACGGCGTCTTGAGTATCAGCATACCGAAAAGAACTGAGGAAGAGGCTAAAATGGCCGAGAAAGTAATCGAGATCAAATAACCTCGATACACTTTCCTTCGTAAAAACTCAACAAAACCGATAATGGCTTGTTCTATTTATAAACAACATAAAATAGAATAAGCCATTATGATTTTAAGCAGAAAATTATCAGATGCTCTAAACGAGCAAATCAACATGGAGATGTGGTCATCCAACCTATATTTATCCATGTCGGTACATTTCACTCAGATAGGGCTGGATGGTTTTGCGCATTGGACGTTAAAACAATCGCAAGAGGAACTTGAACATGCCTATAAAATGATCGATTACTCCATCAAGCGTGGCGGACAAGTGACGATCGGAGTAATTAATTCCGTTCCCACAGCATGGGGAGAGCCGTTGGAGATTTTCCAGCATATCTACGAGCATGAGGTGCATGTATCCGGATCAATCGACAAGATTGTCGATATCGCTTCCGAAGAGAAAGACAAGGCGACACAAGATTTCCTATGGGGTTTCGTTCGGGAACAGGTAGAGGAAGAGGCTACAGCGAAAAATATTGTCGAGAAACTTAAATTATACGGAGAACATCATGCCGTATTAATGGATCATCGATTAGGAAAAAGATAAACGAATACCTGCTTGTCATGCCTATAAATGGGCCTAAAAAGCCATGTCGTCTTCTTGGGATGGCATGGCTTTTTTATAGAGGTCAAAGCCCTAAAGCCTGACGAATCGCCTCACTCCACAATTCGCCTAACCGGACCGCTCCTTTCTCATTCGGATGAAGATAGAACACTCCGGAGTTACCCTTCTCCGCTTGGAAATCTGTCAAATGGTTTTCCTTAAAGTAATCAAATCCCTTCGTATCTCCCAGAAAGACTTGTCCGGGAAAATGAGACGCATAATAATCGACTAATCGTTGTATTTGCGGATAATAATCTTGGAGCCTTCGTAAGCCTTCTTCCAAATATTTAGCCCCATTATACGTATTCGGGCTATACCATAAAGGACGATGTACCACAATACGGCAATTCGGGTATAAAGCTAATAAGCGATTGATAATTGTCTTCATATTCTCATAATACCACTCGGGCGCTACCGGGCAACCGTTCGTGCCTTCTATCGCGCTATCGTTCGTCCCCAGCATAATAGAGAATACCAAATCCGCCCAAGTCTCATCCTTAAATTTATCGGCAGCACGTACGGCCCACGGGAAAAGCGTATTCGTATCCGGCAAATAATCAACGGTAGTGCATCCGCTCTGTCCTCTATTGGAATACTTGACTGAAGCCACTTCCGGGCACTTGCTTAAAAACAACGCAGCCTTTACAGGAGGCGCATCATGGACAGGCTTCGGTAACCCGGCGCCAAACGTGATACTATTCCCGATAAATACGATATTCACATAACGTTTATTGTTTGCGGCTGAAGCAGACCAACACATAACGATACTTATTAAAATACATATGATTCCCTTAATTTGTCTCATGGCTCCCATTCAATTGATTCTCCTGCGAAGGTAAGAATAATTTGATTATCTCGGGATGTTTTTCAAGCCAAGCACGGGCTGATCGCGATTCCGTACGTGTCCCGTCTTCCATATAATACATCAATTCGCTCAGTTGTTCATCGGTTAACTTAAAGTTCTTGAAAAAAGAGGCTGCATATGGATCTTTCTCAGAGAATCCTTTCGTAGCGATAACCTCGATATGCTCCGAGTCTCCAAATTCCTCTTTCGGGTCTTCCAAGAATTTTAACGGATAACGTGAGAACATCCAATGAGGGGTCCATCCGGTAACCACGATCCATTCGTTCGCATCAATCGATTTCTTCAAGAAAGCAACCATCGTAGCCCCACTGGAAGATTTCAAATCAAAATCCAAAGAATAATCTTGAACCGCCTTATCCGCCGAGTTCATCAAACCGGCACCGGCATCGATCCCTATAATCTCACCTTTAAACTGATCTTTATGGGCATTCAAATCCTCGATGGAACGAATGGTAACGTACTCCGGAACTACCAAGCCCAATTTCGCATGCTCATAAACCGTTCCGAGTGTCTCAAGCCGGTCACCGTATTGTTCCATATAATCCGCATGGGTCACCGGTAACCATGCATCCATGAACACATCCGCTTTTCCCGAAGCGACAGAAGTAAAGATCGGGGCGATATCCGCATTTTTTAATGTTACCCGATATCCTTGATCCTCTAATATCACTTTGGCTAAGTTGGTCATAGCGATGCCCTCCGCCCAATTAGCGTACGCTATCGATATTTTCTTTCGATCCTTGCTATCCACACAACTGAAAATAAATTGTAAGGTCACTAAAAGCATACAGCATCCAATAATAATCGTAAATCGTCTCATATATCTATTTCTTTCTTTTCTATGTTTCTTATTTCTTTTGTTTATTCACTTTACCTTTCGCCCAGCCCTGCGTAATACGGTCCAAGATAATAGCCAAGATAACGACCGCTATACCTCCTTCGAAACCTAAACCTATTTTCATTTGCGTAATTCCTCGCAAGACAATCTCACCCAATCCTCCTGCCGAGATCATGGCCGCTATCACTACCATAGAAAGTGAAAGCATGATCGTTTGATTCACTCCCGTCATGATCGTTGGCAAAGCCAATGGCAATTGCACCTTATAGAGTAACTGAGTGGAAGTAGCGCCAAATGAGCGGGTAGCCTCCACAATATCGGCCGGGACTTGACGGATTCCCAGATCGGTCAACCGCACAACCGGAGGCATGGCAAAAATTACCGTTGCAAAGGCGCCGGGTACCGGACCTAAACCAAAAAACAAAACGGCTGGTATCAAGTAGACGAAAGCGGGCATCGTTTGCATCAAATCCAAGACCGGATGGATGATCTTATCCGCCCGGTCACTACGTGCGGTCCAAATTCCTAACGGAACTCCGATCATCAAGGCGATAATGGTAGAAGACAGTACCAAGGCCAAAGTCTGCATCGTTTCCACCCAGAAACCCATTCCGTAAATTAACAATAGACCCAATGCCGTGAACACGCCGACTCCTTTTCCTGCCTTGAACCAAGCCAACAATGCCAAGCCCAAAATCATCACATAAAACGGAATCCAAGTCAGCCCATCTTGAAAAGCATCGATAAATCCTCCGACCCCATCATTTATCACATCAAAAAAACGAGCGAAATGCTCAGTCAGCCAATTAATGGCAATCTCTATATATTTTCCTATATTTATCATAATTCTATCGCATTTTGAACAATTTGATCTATTTCCTCTTTATCCTTCCCCGTCATCTCGATTATAATCGATGAAGTAGAAACCAAGCCAGCCAATTGATTGGCCTCATTAACAACCGGTAAGGCCTGCCGGATCTCCGGTAACAAAGGAAGCATATCCTCAACCGTCGTGTTTTCCAGAACCGAAGGAACCTCTTTCATCACAATCGACGAGAGATCATGATTCCCCGCTTTCCGAAGAGCCAAGACATCTTTCAAACGAACCTCGCCCAGAAATTGCCTATTTCCATCCACAACCGGCAATACATATAAGTTTTTCTCTTTCATTTTCCTCAACACGGTCTCCGGGCCATCTTTACGGATACGAGCGACAACCGGCTGGGTTATCATTATCGATGAGGCTGTAACGATACGTCCACGATCTACATTTTCCGTAAATCTAGAGACATAATGATTGGCCGGATCTGTCAAGATCTCCTCAGGGGTACCTACTTGCACGACCTCCCCGTCTTTCATAATGGCGATACGATCCCCCAACTTAATCGCCTCGTCAAGATCATGCGTAATAAAGATGATCGTTTTTTGCATCTTCTCTTGTAGTTTCAATAGCTCATCCTGCATCTGTACACGGATCAATGGGTCTAAGGCAGAAAAAGCCTCATCCATCAAGAGAACCTCGGGATCATTTGCGATCGCACGGGCCAATCCGACACGTTGCTGCATACCTCCAGACAACTCGCTAACCTTCTGGTTCTCGTATCCTTTTAACCCTACTAGGGCTACACTTTCCACAGCTTTCTGGTCTCTTTCTTTTTTAGGAACCCCTTGTAACTCCAAGCCAAAAGCGATATTACTCAATACCGTGCGATGGGGCAGCAATCCAAAATGCTGGAAAACCATAGCCATTTCCTTACGCCGTATATCCAATAATTCTTTATCCGAGGAAGTCGTTATGTTTTTTCCGTTGATAAAGACTTCTCCCAAAGAGGGCTCGTTCAATCGGTTAATACAACGTAACAGCGTAGATTTTCCACTTCCGGAAAGTCCCATTATCACAAATAACTCCCCTTCCTCAATCTTTAGGTTCGCATTACGTACAGCTACCGTACAACCCGTTTCTTTCAAAATGTTTTGTTTACTTTTTCCCGCTACTAGCATTCTTTTCGCACGCATTTTCTCCGGGCCGAAAAGAATAGATAAATTCTTTATTTCTATTTTCGTCATATAAAATCTTTGATTACAGGTATGATACAAAAAGATTAGGCCATAAGTCCAGAATTTCTTATGGCAAAACATAAACCAAAAGCATATATAAGTTAATGCTTATTATGGAAATTGACTACAACCTAAATCATCTCTTATGTAGACAACCGAATTTCAAAGAGTTTTGTTCACTAGTTTTTCCAACTATTGGGTCTTTTCATAGGTAAAGTGAAAATAAATGTAGAACCAAATCCTTCTTTGGACATCACAGAAATATTACCGCCCATTTTTAATACCAGACCTTTACAAATTGCTAATCCCAATCCGACTCCTTGCTCGAAATCGCTTAATTGCACGAACCGAGCAAAGATATTATCCAATTCATCCTTGGGAATGCCACAGCCTGTATCCGAGACATAAAACTTAACCATTTTCCCCTCAGCCTCAAGCGTATATCCAAACCAGATACTACCTTTCTTGGTATGCTTAACCGCATTCGTCAATAAATTCATGCAAATTTGCCATAATCGATTCCGATCTATATTAAATATGATATCGGAACATGCATCCAAGGTTATTTCCACCCCTTCCGGCTTACGTAATTGTATGGAGTTATATATATCTTTCATAAAGGAGGGTAAATAAACATCCATATAAGTAAACGTCATCATATCAGACTCGATTCTGGAAATATCCAAAACATCATTTACTATACTTAAAAGTAAATCATTGTTCATCTTGATCAAGCTAATATAATTTTGACGCAATTCCAAATCCTCCTCCACTCCTAACAAATCAGAGAAGCCGACAATAGCGTTCAATGGTGTACGGATCTCATGGGTCATATTCGCTAAGAAAGTTGACTTAAGCATATCCGCCTCCTCCGCTTTTTCCTTGGCACGGATCAAGTCTTCCTCAAACTCCAATCGTTCTTGATCATCGATCATACAGCCAACAATCAAATTCGGAAAACCATTCTCATCCTTCTCATGCGTCTTACCGATCACCTCATAGATCCGATAGGTGTTATCATCGTTCTTTAGACGAAAATCTATTTTATATTCATCCAATTTATTCGTACGGATCGTATTGAATAGATAGAAAAAGTCGCCAGAATCGTCTGGGTGACGAAGTTGCGGCAAAGCCTGACAGATGAACTGATTACGTTTCAATAAACTATTGGTCGTGCCATAAAACTGGAAACAACGGTTACAATGTACTTTATCGCAAGACTTAAACCGGCTGAAATTAAAAGAATAAGTCGTAATCTTGCTATTCTGCAAAGCAAGCTCCATCATCATCCGGCTTTCGGACAACTTACTGCTTAACGCCTCATTCGCTTTCTCCTGCTCAACGAGCTCCGATACATTCCGTATATAAATAATCACATACCGGTCATGTACCGGTACCAACCGTAGTTTAAAATAAACGATCGGAGCGTTATGTCCCGGAATCGATAAATCTAAATTCATGATCTCCGACTTATTCAAGCAACTTTGCACGATCGCAGCCACACGACGCTTAGTCTCATCCGGATAAATGAAACCCGGAAGATCATCGATACGCCGATTGATCGACTCCGGCGTTATACAAGTCTCCACAGCATAAGCGATAATCCTCTCTACAACCAGTTGCTTGTTTACCAAAAGGATCGTATCTGGAACCGCTTCCGCCATCTTTTGCGACATGTCCGTCAATTCCTTCAATTCCCGGTCATAACCGGCTGCCTCCTGCCCGACCGTCGGATTACCCGTTAATAATAAGGTATATCCAAGAATCTCTCTATTCTCATTCATTGAGGGGATGATAGAATACGGTACAGGCAAAGAACCGGAAACCACGCTTCCCCCACGCAGATATTGTTTTTGAAGATCGGTCAACAAATCTGTACGAAAAAGATTATTTAATAAGAAGTCCGCTTCATTCGTAAAAGGAAATTTCTCGTTTAAGGACTTATTTATATCAATTAGCGCACCGTTTTTATCATACAGAGCACCTCCCATGGGATAATATGTAAAAAAATCTGTCAGCAAACGCTGTTTTACCTCGGAAACCTCCATATACTTTCTTTATTAACATCAATAAGTTACAAAGAAATAAAATCTTTGAAAATCAGAGAAATTTTAAAGCATAAACTTTAGGTCTATTTCACAAGAAAATCAGTCTCTTTACTAAAAAGCAACAACAAACCTTCACTTACGCTTGTTACTTAACAAACAAATTAATTATAATATGAAAGCATTAATAGGTAAAAAGGCACCGGAATTCCACGCTCCGGCAGTAGTGAATGGCAATGAGATCATCGAGGATTTCTCTTTGGAACAATATGTAGGCAAGAAGTATGTAGTCATGTTTTTCTATCCGATGGACTTTACATTCGTTTGCCCGACAGAATTACATGCCTTCCAACAAAAGTTACAGGAATTCGAAAGACGTAACGTAGCGGTGGTTGGTTGCTCCGTCGATTCTCAATTTTCTCATTTCGCATGGTTAAACCAAGATAAGAATAAAGGAGGTATCCATGGGGTGACTTATCCACTCGTATCCGATTTTTCCAAAACCATCTCTGAAAACTTTGGCGTATTGGCCGCTGATTATATTACGAACGAAAGTGGAGAACTTATCTCCAGAGGAAATCCGGTCGCTTACCGGGGTCTGTTCCTGATTGACAAAGAGGGCTTGATCCGTCATTATGTAATCAACGATTTACCATTAGGCCGTAACGTAGACGAGGCTCTCCGTATGGTCGACGCCTTACAGCACTTCGAAGAATATGGCGAGGTTTGCCCGGCAAATTGGTCCAAAGGAAAAGACGCCATGAAAGCGACAAACGCAGGAGTCTCTAATTATTTAAGCCATCATTGATATATTGCAGGAAAGGGGGTTAGGCCCCCTTTTTTTATACTAATTGAGACAATCGTTTACACTTTCCCGAGATATGCGAGATATCTAGACGTAAGATATTAGTCCGGTAAAAAGATTTCTCAATATACTTTTCGCCGATCTCCTTAAACGCCGATGAATATTTATTCACGAGTAGCCGCAAGGCATACCGACGCTCTTCTTCCGGCAAATCCAAATGCATCTCTCCAAAAGCGATAGTGCTCTCGTAACCTGTCGTGAATTTTCCCGGAACGATTTGTGTAGCGCCAACTACCGTGAAACTCACTTTCGGGTTTTCTCGTAGACATTCCAGCTTATACCCTTCCGGAGCGCAATGGAAATAAATAGAATCCCCTTCCTTTACATAATTGATCGGGATTCCATACCCATACCCATTTATCCCCGACATGGCCAAAAAACCATATTCCGCCTCCTCCAATAAACGAATTGCCAACTCATTATCCAAAATCCGGTCTTTTCGTCTGATCTCTCTAAACATAGGTCTAATTTATTTATAAACGAGTATAATACACTAATCGTGGCAAATCTATAAAAAAATAATATACATTTGCGTCATAAAGTTGACACATGATAAATATTATAGATCTATGAGAGCAAGAATAACCTTATTATTATTCGCCATTCTTTACAGTTTCACTTGTCTGGCACAAACTAATTTTGAAAAACACTTCACGAAGAAAAGTCTCCGGATTGATTTCGCATTGAGTGGAAATTGGGATTTCCAAGCCGCCGCTATACAACAACTCCGGGAAGAACCTGTCTGGGCAGGGCCGGTCAAAAACTTGATCGATCCGTTTGGTTATGGAGGGTATTATATTAATGTATATGATAAAGCCGGTAAAGAGTTGATCTACTCACGAGGATTCAATACGTTATTCGAAGAATGGAGAAGTACAGAGCAAGCGAAGACCGAGACACAATCTTGGACAAATAGCATCTCTATCCCCTATCCGAAAGCTCCTGTCATCATTGAGATTACGGCAAGAGACAAGGCCGACATGCAGTTCCATCCTTTATTGAAACAAGAGATTGATCCGGCCAGTATTTTTATTGACCGGGGGAAACTCAAGGAAAACCGGATCACAAAAATCCAATATAACGGGGATTCCTCCGGGAAAGTAGACCTCGTATTCTTAGCGGAAGGTTATACGGCGGACGAGCAAGAGAAATTTGTAGCTGATGCCAAACGTTTTACGGAGGCATTGTTTAAGACCCCGCCTTATGACACTCGCCGGGAAGATTTCAATGTCTGGGCGGTAGATGCCGTTTCGGAAGAATCGGGAACAGATGTATCCGGTAAAGGTATATTCAAGAATACCGCATTGAATTCCGGCTATTATACGTTTGGGGTAGATCGCTATTTAACCACCCCGGATATGAAATCTATACGTGACGCCGTATGGAACGCTCCTTGCGACGCAATCTTCATCTTGGTAAACACGGACGCTTATGGTGGTGGCGGTATGTATAATTTTTATGCCATGGGAACCGCCGATAACCCACGTACCCCGGTCGTATTCGTTCACGAGTTCGGACATAGTTTCGCTGGTCTAGCCGATGAATATTTCAGTTCCGAGGTCGCTTATCAAGATTTTTATAATTTGAAGTACGAGCCTTGGGAACCGAACATCACGACCTTGGTTAACTTCGATGCTAAATGGAAAGATCTTCTGCCGGCTAATACACCGGTACCTACCCCATTAGATGACGCTCATAAAGATAAGGCAGGCGTATTCGAGGGAGGCGGTTACATCGCTAAAGGCATTTATCGCCCGATGGATCACTGTATGATGCGTGATTACGCTCCATTCTGTCCAGCTTGTAGCCGGGCGATCTTACAGATGATCGATTACTTCACGGATAAACCGATAAAACATTAAAAGGAAAGAGCGGGTACCCTAATAGCTTTGTTACATCAACTATTAAGATACCCGCCAGCACTAACCTATCAACATTTATTTCATCATCGGAACTTCTATCAAAAGAACTTTAGCGTGCTTCAAGACTTCTATCGTAATGCTTTCGGTTTCCCAGAATCCGGCCCCGTCACGCTTAGACAGGATCGTATTACTTACCTCCACCTCTCCGTCGATCACGAATAAATAAACCCCATTATTTTTACTATGTAGCTTATACTCCTTTACTTGACCGGCATCTAGGTTTCCTAAAGAGAACCAAGCGTCTTGGTTGATCGACGCAGGAGCGCTACCATCCGGAGCGATGATCAAGGACAACTTATTCTTTTCCGAAGTAACCGGACGCACGTCATAACTGGCATAATGAGGCTTGGTATTCTCCTCACGGGGAAATACCCATATTTGCAAGAACTCCAATTGTTCATTACCGCTGTCGTTGAACTCGCTATGCACGATACCGGTACCGGCGCTCATCACCTGAATATCTCCCGGCGTAATCACCTCGCTATTCTTTATGCTATCCCCATGGCGTAAATATCCCTTTAACGGGATGGAGATAACCTCCATATTCTTATGTGGATGCATATCGAATCCCTCACCCGGCGCCACGGAATCATCATTCAATACACGTAGCATCCCGAAATGAACCCTTTCCGGATTGTAATAATTAGCAAAGCTAAACGTGTGATGTGTTTTCAACCAACCGTGATTCGCATACCCTCTGGATTGAGCCTTATCAACTACAACTCTCATATTTTCCTCCTTTTTAAATCTACATTAATAACAAATCCATAACTATAAATGTTGCGGGACGCATATTTCGAACATTTCATGTAAACATGTGATTCATATATGAACAGAAATCGCTACTTTTGCACAATTAAAAAAACTCATCCTGTAAATATAAAATCTTATGGCAATCTACTTAAACGATGTATCGAGAACATTTGGTGAGTATTTACTTATTCCCGGTTTAACCACCAAAGAATGTATTCCCGCAAACGTTTCATTGAAAACGCCACTTGTGAAATTCAAGTCTGGCGAGAAATCCGCTATTGAATTAAATATTCCTTTCGTTTCAGCGATCATGCAATCGGTTTCCGGCCCTAAACTGGCAATCGAGTTGGCTCGCAACGGAGGACTTTCCTTCATCTTCGGCTCGCAACCGATCGAGAGCCAAGCGGATATGGTTCGCAAAGTAAAGAAATTCAAGGCCGGATTTGTTATCAGCGACTCTAACCTTACGCCCGAGAATACCTTGGCCGACGTGCTTGAGCTAGTCCGCCGGACAGAACATTCTACGATTGGTGTGACAGATGATGGTACGCCTAACGGCAAATTGCTAGGTATGGTAACCAGTCGCGATTACCGTGAAGGCAAAGACCCGATCGACATGAAGGTGAAAGATTTCATGACCCCGTTCACTAAACTAATCGTTGGCGAGCTAGGTATGACTTTGAAAGAGGCGAACCAGATTATCTGGGATCATAAGTTGAATACATTGCCAATCATCGACAAGGATCAGAAGCTTCAATACTTCGTATTCCGCAAGGACTACGATAGCCACCGTGAGAATCCGAAAGAGTTATCCGGCGGAGATAAGAAATTATTAGTAGGTGCCGGTATCAACACCCGCGACTATAAGGAACGTGTTCCGGCATTGGTAGAGGCTGGCGTTGACGTATTGTGTATCGACTCTTCCGACGGCTATTCCGAATGGCAGTACGAGACCTTGCACTGGATCAAGGATACCTACGGAGACAAGGTACTGGTTGGTGCCGGAAACGTGGTTGACCAAGATGGTTTCAACTACTTGGCTGACGCCGGAGCGGATTTCATCAAGGTAGGTATCGGTGGTGGTTCCATCTGTATCACCCGTGAGCAGAAAGGTATCGGTCGCGGACAGGCTACCGCCTTGATCGACGTAGCGAAAGCTCGCGACGAATATTTCAAGAGACACGGCGTTTATATCCCTATCTGTAGCGATGGTGGCTTGGTACACGATTACCATATGGTATTGGCGTTGGCTATGGGTGCCGATTTCTTGATGATGGGCCGTTATTTCGCCCGCTTCGACGAGTCTCCTACGAAGAAGATGAAAATCGGAAACAACTTCGTGAAGGAGTATTGGGGTGAGGGCTCTAACCGTGCGAAGAACTGGCAGCGCTATGACATGGGTGGGAACGAATCCTTGAAATTCGAGGAAGGCGTGGACAGCTATGTACCGTATGCCGGAAAATTGAAAGATAATTTAAACGTAACATTGGGTAAGATGATCGCTACGATGTGTAGCTGCGGTTCCATCTCTATCCAAGAGTTGCAGCAGCATGCCAAGATCACGCTTGTCTCCTCTACGAGTATCGTTGAGGGTGGCGCTCACGACGTGATCCTGAAAGAGCAGAATTAATTACAATATGTATTCTAGTAGAGGCGTGGCACGCTACGTCTCTACTATTTACACATTCAAATAATTTACCATGAAAAATCTATTACTTACAGTTATCCTTTTGTGTTTTTGTTTGCCATTCGTAAAAGCCGCCGATCAAAAGATGATCTTAATCTCAACCAATGAGACGGACTTGATTTTACAAGTAGCCCCCAATGGACGGCTCTACCAAACTTATCTAGGGAATAAATTAGTAAACGAATCCGAATTTGAGAACCTCTCATGGAATATCCAAGCCGGAACGGATGGCAGCGTATCAACCCGTGGATGGGAAGTATATCCTTGCTCAGGAGCGGAAGATTATTTCGAACCAGCTTTCGCCATCCAGCATAACGACGGAAACATGACTAGCATATTCAAGTATGTTTCCAGCGAATCTAAGAAACTAGACAATAACGTTACGGAAACAATTATCTCCCTGAAAGACGATGTATACCCAGTGGAGGCTAAATTACATTATGTAACCTTCGCTAAAGAAAACGTGATCAAGGCTTGGACTGAGATTCGTCATATGGAGAAAAAACCGGTCACGATTACCCAATACGCTTCCAATATGCTTTATTTCGAGAGTCCTCGCTATGTATTAACCGAGTTTAGCGGTGACTGGGCCAAAGAAGTACAGATGAGCAGCCAAGACTTGAAATTCGGGAAAAAGATTATCGATACGAAACTAGGCTCCCGTGCCGCCATGCACGCTTACCCGTTTTTTGAGATTGGGTTAGGTGCCCCGGCCAGCGAGAATACAGGAGATGTTTTAATGGGAACGATCGGTTGGACTGGAAACTACCGCTTTACGTTCGAGGTGGACAACGCCGGTAACCTTCGTGTCATCTCCGGCATCAATCCCTATGCGTCCGCCTATGAATTGAAACCGAACGAATGGTTCGTCACTCCTGAGTTTATCTTTACGTTGAGTAATCAAGGAACCGGAAAAGCCAGTCGTGATATCCATGATTGGGCACGTAATTACCAGATCAAGGATGGTAAAGGCGATCGACTTACCCTACTGAACAACTGGGAATCGACCGGTTTCAATTTCAACGAGAAGAAATTGGAGGAACTAATGAAAGAAGCCAAGCATCTAGGTGTAGATATGTTTTTGCTGGATGATGGTTGGTTCGCTAATAAATACCCTCGTCAAAACGATAAGGCCGGATTGGGCGATTGGGAGGTTACACACGATAAGTTGCCGAACGGCATTCCTCATCTGGTGCAGGCCGCTAAAGATGCCGGCGTGAAATTCGGTATCTGGATCGAGCCGGAGATGGTAAACCCCAAGAGCGAACTTTTCGAGAAACACCCGGACTGGGCGATCCATCTACCGAATCGTGAGACCTATTACTATCGCAACCAACTTGTCTTAGACTTAAGTAACCCGAAAGTACAGGATTATGTATTCAGCGTGGTGGATAATATCATGATCGAGAATCCGGATCTGGCTTTCTTCAAATGGGATTGCAACAGCCCGATTACCAATGTCTATTCCCCCTATCTTAAAGAGAAGCAGAATCAATTGTATATCGACCATGTACGAGGTGTCTATAACGTATTCAAACGGGTAGCCGAGAAATACCCTCACCTACCGATCATGCTTTGCTCCGGTGGGGGTGCCCGCTGTGATTACGAGGCATTGAAATATTTCACGGAATTCTGGTGCAGCGACAACACCGATCCGATCGAGCGTTTGTATATCCAATGGGGATTCTCCCAGTTCTTCCCGGCAAAGGCAATGTGCGCCCACGTGACTAGCTGGAACAAGAATACCTCCATCAAGTTCCGTACCGACGTGGCCATGATGTGTAAGATGGGCTTCGATATCAGCTTGAAGGAAATGAACGATGACGAGATGAAATACTGCCAAGAAGCAGTTGCCAACTACAAACGTCTAAAGGGCACGATCCTCGACGGCGATCTGTACCGTCTAGTCTCCCCTTACGATACCAACCATTCATCCGTGATGTACGTGGATAAGGCAAAAAGCAAATCCGTCCTATTCGTTTATGATATCCACCCTCGCTTCGAAGAAAAGACTTTCCCCGTAAAGCTACAAGGATTGGACCCGAATAAGAAATATAAGGTACAAGAGATAAACCTCATGCCGGGCCAGAAATCGACCTTGGTTACCGACGGAGGTACCTTCAGCGGAGATTTCTTGATGAAAATAGGAATGAACGTATTCTCTACGGCTCATGTCCATAGCAAGGTCATAGAGCTGACCGAGGCTCACTAACTAAATTGTCAACAGAGAATGGACATTATCCGCGAGATAACCCCACTATCGGAAAAGGACTGCTTTTACATCGTAGACCGGCGTAAGACAGAATTTACCTATCCGATCCATTGCCACTCGGAGTACGAGCTCAATTTCATTGAGCACGCTCCGGGGGTAAGGCGTGTGGTCGGTGACTCCGCGGAAGTGATCGGAGAATACGAGTTAGTATTGATAACCGGGAAAGAACTGGAGCATGTCTGGGAGCAGAACGCATGTAAATCGCCTCTGATCCATGAGATCACGGTCCAGTTCTCTCCCGATCTCTTCGGGAAGAATCTATTGGAGAAAAACCAATTCAACAGTATCCGGAAAATGTTGGAGAAAGCCCAATGCGGCATCAGTTTCCCGATGTCTTCCATCCTGAAGGTTTACCATTTACTGGAAAAGCTGGTTTCCGAGGAGCAAAGCTTTTATGCGGTCATCAACTTCTTAACCATCTTATATGAGCTTTCTGTCGAGGAGAACTACAAAGTATTGGCCAGCTCCTCATTCGCTAAAATAACAGATATCCATTCCGAGAGCCGTCGTATCCAGAAAGTACAAAATTACATTAACGAACGATACCAACAGGATATCCGCCTAAACCAACTGGCGGAACTCGTAGGTATGGCCCCTTCCGCTTTCAGCCGTTTCTTCAAGTTGAGGACCGGGAAGACCCTCTCCGACTATATCACCGATATCCGTATCGGTTACGCCGCCCGCATGTTGGTGGACACGCAACGATCCATCGCGGAGATTTGTTATGACTGCGGCTTCAATAACCTCTCGAATTTCAACCGTATCTTTAAGAAAAAGAAAAGCTGCTCTCCCAAAGAGTTCCGGGATAACTACAAAAAGACAAAAATCATTGTATAAGAGAGCCTTTTAACAGGGATAAATACATATCCCCCCCTATTTCTATACAAAATCCCCCCTTCTCTTTTCCTTCACACTTCTATCTTTGCGACCAGTCACAAAGGCTTTCATGCCTACGGCTACCCCATCGATGTGTTAAAAATACACTCCGGCAAAAAAGTATTATTCTTGGATAAAATAGTATTTGAACGCACTTGGGATCCGACGTAATTTTGCGACAGAAATTAACAATGCATATTAACAACAAAAAAACAATTGCCTATGAGGAAGGACCGAGAATCTAATGTTTTTAGCAGTTAACCGCTAATGACCTTATTGAGTAAATGAATTTTAGTTTAGCCTTATATGATTTAATGTAAAAAATAATGAATTCAACAATTAAGAAAACGACGCTGTTTTTAGGCGCATGTATGGCCTTCCAGCTAGGTGGCACACCACAAATGTTAGCCGCCCCTAGTACTTCGATGGAAGTCATGCAACAAACAAAAAGAATCACTGGTACCGTGAAAGACGCAACAGGAATGGAAGTCATCGGTGCTAATGTAATAGTGAAAGGGACGACCAATGGAGTGATAACCGATTTGGATGGAAAGTTCAGCTTAGAGGCCGCCCCCGGCTCTATCATAGAGATCTCCTACATCGGTTATATGACCCAAGAGATTCCCGTAACCGCCCAGACATCCACCCTACAGATCACCTTGAAAGAGGACTCACAGAGCTTGGACGAGGTAGTGGTAGTAGGTTATGGTGTACAAAAGAAAAAGTTAGTGACAGGTGCTACCCTTCAAGTAAAGGGAGAGAATATCCAAAAATTAAACACGACAAACCCGCTAGGTGCCTTGCAGAGCCAAAGCCCGGGCGTCAATATCGTAGCGAACTCCGGCCAGCCGGGTAAGAGTTTCGATATCAACATTCGTGGTGCCGGAACGAACGGCAGCACGACTCCGCTATACATTATTGATGGCGTCGAAGGCGACATCAATTCCTTAAGTCCCGCCGATATCGAGAGCTTGGACGTATTGAAAGATGCCGCTTCCGCCGCGATCTACGGTTCACGTGCGGCCAACGGTGTTGTATTGATCACGACAAAGCAGGGCAAACAGGGTAAATTACAGGTTAGTTACGACGGCTATGTAGGTTTCCAGAACGTATACAAAATGCCGGACTTGCTGAATGCAAAGGAATACATGGCAGTCATGGACCAACTGAACTTCAACACGGGTAACCAACCTTACACGTGGACGAATTACATGTCACAAGAACAGTACAACCGTTACATGAGCGGCGAGGATGAGGGTACCAACTGGCTTGACGCAATCCGCAACAAGAACGCCATCACTACCAGCCACTCCCTGAACTTGGCCGGTGGTACGGAACGCTCCAAATTCTCTACGGGTGTATCCTACACGAAACAGGAAGGTACGCTAGGCAAGCCGGTCGCTTCCGACTACCAACGTTTCACGGTTCGCATGAACTCTGAACATATTTTGTGGAAAGAGGGTGACTTGGATATCATCACATTCGGCGAGAACCTGTACTATAATCATAATGAATCTTCCGGTATCTCCGAGGGTAATCAATACGGTAACGACATCTCTTGGATGTTACGTGCCAACCCGCTGGTTCCTATCTATAACGAGAACGGGGATTACTATATGTATGACGACTTGAACAAGGCCGGTTGGTTCAACTACAACTCTTATACGAGTAACCCGATCGCCGCAATGGTCAACTCCTCCCGTGGAAACAACAAGAGCAAAAACTACGGATTAACTATGGTTGGCTACTTGAAGGTACAACCAATCAAGGGACTCATCTATAAAGGACAGGTCAGCTACAAACAGAACTCCAGCTCTTACCGTGGCTACAGTCCGGCTTATAAACTAACCTCTACCGATCAGAAACTAACCAATGAGGTTACCCAGAACATGACGACTGGTTGGGACTGGCAGATCGAGAATACGCTTAGCTACACCTTCAACATCGAGAAACACAACTTCGATGTATTAGTCGGTCAATCCTTCAAGAAGAGCGGTTTCGGTATGGGTGAGTATCTGGAGGCAACGGCGAACGACCTTCTGTTCTCCGACTGGGACCGGGCTTATATCAGCAATAGCATGGCTTCGCAACCGACCTCAGCCAAAGGATATCCGACAGGGGATAACGCCTTAGCGTCATTCTTCGGACGTATCAACTATAACTTCAACGAGAAATACATGGCTAGCGTGATCTTACGTACGGATGGTTCCTCGAACTTCGCCCGTGGTAAACGCTGGGGTACGTTCCCTTCCGTATCGGCTGGTTGGGTCGTGAGCAATGAAGATTTCATGGAAAGCACGCACGACTGGATGGACTTCTTGAAGATCCGTGCCAGCTGGGGTCAGAACGGTAACTGTAATATCGATAACTTCCAATATTTCTCGACCGTAGCGTTCGACCACCTCGGACAATATTCCTTCGGCAACAACAAGGGTACGGCCACGCAAGGCGGTTATGCCAGCATCATGCCGAACGAGGACGTGACATGGGAGACTTCCGAGCAGTTAGACCTTGGTCTGGATGCCCGTTTCCTAAGCGGCCGATTGAGCTTGAACTTCGATTGGTACAACAAGAAAACCAAGGACCTGTTGATCGTTGCCCCGATCCTAGACTCTTACGGAACGAACGCTCCCTATATCAACGGCGGTACCGTGGAAAATAAAGGTGTCGAGATCGGCTTAGGCTGGAACGACCAGAAGGGCGACTGGACGTATGGCGTGAACCTAAACCTTGCCCATAACAAGAACGAGGTTACGCAGATCAACAACAAAGACGGTTACATCCTAGGTCCGGACAAGGTACTGGCCGAGAACACACGTCCTGTATCCCGTATGGAAGTAGGACACCCGATCGGTTATTTCTGGGCCTATAAAACGGAAGGTGTCATGCAAAACGCCGACGACGTGCAGGCTTATCTGGATAAGAACTGTAAAGGCAACGCAGCCAACTCCCTGCAAGGTAGCTCCATCCAACCGGGCGACTTGAAATTCGTAGACGTGAATGGCGACGGCGTGATCAACGAGGACGACAAGACCGAAGTCGGCAACCCGCACCCGGATATCACGATGGGTCTAAGCTTCAACGTTGGTTACAAAGGATTCGATTTAGCGGTAACCACCTATGGGGCCTTCGGACAACAAAATATGCGCTCTTATCGTAAGTTTACCGACGGCAACGTGGAGAATTACACCTCCGAGGTATTTGAGTACTGGCACGGTGAGGGAACCTCCAATCGTTATCCTCGTCTGGTTCCGGGTAACACAGGTGTCAACTTCCAACAGATATCCGATATCTTCGTGGAAGACGCCAGCTATTTCCGCATCCAGAACGTTACTTTGGGCTACGACTTCAAGAACCTATGGAAGAACTGCCCACTGCCGCAATTACGTCTGTACGTAAGCGCCCAGAACCTCTTCACCTTCACGGGATACAAGGGTATGGACCCCGAAATCGGTACGAACGATAGTTATCGCGAGGACAATCCTTGGGCAAGAGGTATCGACTTAGGTTCTTATCCTTCACCCAGAACTTATATGGTAGGTGTTAACATTAAATTTTAAGAGAAAAGCAACATGAAAAAGTTAATATATGCAATATGTATGGGCGCTGCCGTAGCCTTCTCCAGTTGTGAGGACATGCTCGACACGACCAATTACACAGAGAAGACAACCGCTACATTCCCGGAGTCGTACGACGATGCCCAGCAAATGATAGCAGGCGTTTACGCCAGCATGGCATCCGTTTGCGCCAACCCCGAGAGATCGTTCCTTTATTACGCCCAACTAGCCAGCGATGACGCGCTAGGCGGGGGCGGTTCGAACGACAAGCTGATGCAGGCCATGGACCTGCTCTGCAACTATCAGTCCGACATGACCCGCCAGTTCTGGAAAGACCGTTATGCCGGCGTATTCCGTGCCAACAGCGCCATAGAGACCTTGGATAACTGTCCGGACTTTCCTTCCACGGAAGCACGTAACCAATTGATGGGCGAGGCTCTCTTCATGCGTGCCTATTTCTACTACGAGCTAGCCTCGATGTACAATCGTGTACCCCTAATCACTACATCCCAGACAAGCGACGTGCCACAGGCAAGCCCCGCCGAGATCTGGGGACAGATCTTGCTAGACCTTAAGACAGCCGCCGACATCATGCCCGCATGGCGTGGAGGTACGTCATCCCTTGAGGCAGGACACGTCGACAAGTACACCGCCGAGGCCATGTTAGGCCGTGCTTGGTTGTTCTACACCGGCATGTACGGGAATGGCGAAGATATAGCCGCCTTGACCAGCGCCACTTACAACCCGCTGACCTCCGTCACCTTGGCCGACGGCTCTACCCTAACGAAGGATCAAGTGATCTCTTATATCGATGATTGCGTGAACAATTCCGGATATTCCTTAGCATCCGACTTCCGTAGCCTTTGGGCTTACACGAACCGTTGCACGGTGAACGATTTCGAATACACCGCCGGAAAAGGATTGAAATGGGTAGAGGATGATAACGCCGTCAACCCGGAATCTATGTTCGCCATCAAGTTCAATAAGCTGGCCAGTTGGAATACTACCATCGCTTTCGCCAATGGTTATGCGCTTCATTTCGGTCTTCGCGGAGATCAAGACATAGCAAATACCTTCCCCTTCGGACAAGGTTGGGGAGCCGGGCCTGTAGCACCGAATTTCGTGAACGATTGGGCAAGCGCAGAACCAAATGACATGCGTCGCGACGCTTCCGTATATCGTACGGACAAATTACCCGCTTATAACAAAGGCGGTTGGGCGGACTTCGTACAGGAAACGGACTACTATGCCATGAAATGGTCTCCTGTCGCATGCAAGACATCCAATGACGAGAGTGGCTACTTCAAGACCTTCGAGAACGAGATGTACGGAATCGATGGCTGGACGCAAGGCGCGAATAACCAAGCCTTGGACAACATCCACGACTTGGTATTGATCCGCTTCGCTGACGTTCTCTTGATGCAATCCGAGCTCAAGGGAGATGCCACCGGTATGAATAAGGTGCGGGAACGTGCCGGCCTTCCGGCTATCGGCTACTCGCTCCAAGCTCTGCAAAACGAGCGCCGTTGGGAATTAGCTTTGGAGGGTACCCGTTGGAACGACATCCGCCGCTGGCACATTGCCGCCGCTGCCTTGCAGAAACAGATAGGTACGCCTATCTACATCGCAGGTAATCCAGCCACGAACAAGGCGCAAAATGGTGGTTACGCCTCCCGCTACAACACCTCCGCCGGTTTCATGAAGATACCTGAGAGCCAGATCTCACTCTCCAGTGAACTCCAGCAGAACGAAGGTTGGGGAGCGGACGCCGAGTACAATGGCTGGGCTAATTAATAACCTTTTAATTCAGAATATACAATCATGATAAAGAATATATATTATATAGCAATGGCATTGATCGCAGGAATGATGGTTTCCTGCGACCCAATCACAGAAAGTGATCCGGGCATATCCGCCAACTTAACCGAGGCGGATCTGCAAGCCCGTGTAGCGCTTACGCAAACGACGGCCGGACAAAACAAGTTCACCTTCTCCACCAATCCCACACTGACGGTACAGGTATTGGATCAAGACGGGGCCATCCTAGCCACCGGAACCGAAGGTTCCATCATAGGCACTCCTCCCCTCACGAGCTTGACCGTCCGGGCTATGAACCAAGACGGCTCCATCACCTCTTTCTCTAACGATGTGACGATCTCCGAGTATGTGGATGTGCCTTCTATTTATGAAGGATTATTCGGACCGGAGTATAATTCTGTAACTTGGGTTTGGGATACAGATGCCAGCAACGGCCTTTGGGGAAATGGTGCTTATATGGAAAGCACAGGTCCGGAATGGTGGCAAGTTCAAGCCACAGACATCGACCAACAATGTACTGAGAAAGGATATGCCAAAGATGGGTTAGAAGGTTGGATGACTTTTACCTTGGCTGGCAAGAAAGTAGAAACCAGCCGCGGTCAATCCGGAACAATCGCATGGGACTTATCCGCTGTAGCCAAAGAAGGTTGGGATCAAGGTACATTAACGTTCACCGGAACCATTCCTTTATTAGGACTGGTGAAAATGGGAGACACTGATGATACCTTCGCTCCTCAATATGAATATCACATCTTGGAAGCGGATGGTGAGCATCTTAAACTAGCGGCTCCGAAACCCGGCGCAGGTGATTGGGGAGAGGCTTGGTTCTGGAATTTTAAAACAAGAAAATAAAGAAAATATATCATGAAGAAAGTATTATTCATTCTATTTGCACTATTAACAACAACTGTTATTAATATCAATGCTGACGTAAATGGTCCATCACCTTCCTATGCCGCAGAAAGAGAAGGGTATTCAAAAATGTACGTTACAGCTCAAAATCAGGACGCCCATATATCAATGGTTATTGAAGATCAAAATTTCATGGAATATACTATCACCAGTGGTTTTTATAGTGGAGGTCCATGGGTTTACTTTGTTGAACATGGAAAGTATAAAGTTGTTTCCATAGATAAGGGATATAGAGTCTCTTGTAATGGATCTACAGTTCAAGTAGGATCTGTCATAACTTTTAGCGGCGCAACTGGGCATATTGGATTTTACGTAAATAATTGATCTAAAAATGAATATCACGATACTCAATGTTCTCCGTGACATTGAGTATCTCTGATCGGATAAATGAAGAAGATGTATCTCACTAGCAATATTTTATGATGAGATTATCCCAATAATTCATTCTTGTTATATAAGAGGGGCGGAGCGTTTATCGTTCCGTCTCCTCTCTTTTTATCTTACACGGTACTCGCCCTGCAAATATCCTTCCGTCAACCAAACCGCTCTCCGGCCATCTTTTTGATTTCCATAGAACATTTACCTTGACACACCTATTTTCCAAACCTAGCGAAATAGCGAGAAAGCAGTAGCAATAAGCACCCCTTTTTGTTAAAATACAGCGTTTTCCACACACAATAGGTGCCGGAAGCCTGCGTAACTAGTCGTATTAGGCAACGCCGATACTGCCGTTGGGCATCGTAAGTAGTCAAGAATAGGGTTATGAGTAGTCGCGAATGGGCATTCTTACCCTGTTATAACCCTATTGTAGCACCGTTTTTCTTCCCTTCCTGCCCCCAAAACATGAAATACGATGAATAAATTCCGCTAGAATAAAAGGCCGTTATTCAACATTAGCCTATCAACCAATCGATTGTCGTTTTTTTCTTTCGTTTTCGGGAGCATACCTTACCTTTACCCGAAAGAATCGATTCTCCATGACTTAAATTTACAAACTGTCACTTTGCTAAAAGACGCAAGACAAGGAGATGTCAAGTATCCGTGAAAGATGATACATCTTACAACGGTAATATAATACATCCTACAACAGTAAGATCATACATCTTACGGCGATAAGATGCTACAACTGTACCTTACTGAAAATAAGTTCGTGCATTAAACTCCATAATCGGACGTTTTAAACTGAATAACGTCGCAAATATCGCAGCGTTTCTCCTGTTCTAATGTCGCATCAAGTACTTAAAATATGTATATACACGAAAGAAATAATTGGACATCATTCAGATAGGACGTTTCCGAGCTTACCGCACTCCTTGAAGAGGTGGGGCGTAAACGAGGAATGCTGTATGGCAGACTTGCCTCACACCATCTCCAACGTCTCAAACATCCCCCGGTAAACGGCGGCCTTCTCCTCCAACGGCCTCGGATAAGCTCTAGAGGATGAAGGCATACGGAACAGCCTCATCGTCCTTCCCATACAAGAAAATTCCGACGAGAAGCCCACTTTCGGCTCCTCCGTGCCGGGCAATACGGAGAGGAGGGTATCCATCGCTTTCTGCCCGGTTACCACGATCGCCACGCATTCCGGTATCTGGGACAAGACCTTTTCCGGATCGATCGGCCGTACCACCTCAAGGAACTTATCGGAGGCATTTGCTTTCAAGCGGATCACCTCCATGGCGGTATCACCGATCCCGATCCCCTTTTCCCGGCAGAAAGCCTTCGCCTTCTCCTCGCTGAACGCCTTCTTGTCTCGCAGGAACGCATCCTTGTTCCCATAGAAAATCAAGCCAAGGATACGCCACATATCATTCTGAATATTCGGGTAATAAAAATCCATGCTCCAACGAGCTCTTGGAGGCGGGAAACTTCCCAGCATCAGCAATCTCGTATTCTCCGGGAGGAAGAAGCCTAGAGGATGCAGCTCGGTGGTCATGCTTCCTTGCTCTTTTTGAGTTCCTTCTTCTGATCCTCTTTCGCCAGAAGCACGACGTTATACACGAAGTCCGTGATCCATTGCTCGGAGTAGCCTAGTTTCTCGGCATACTTACGCACGCTCCATGCGGCCTTCTGCACGCTGATATCCTTCCACTCGGACTTGGTCAAGATATCGTGAACCGTCTTCGTCGTCATATTATACAGCAACTTCTTCACCAGCATGGAGAAGCGGAACTTCCACTGCATCAGATTGCCAAGCAAGTTGAACAAGTCATTGCAGAAACCTTGGAACATGAAGAAATACGTCTTGATATCGTTCTGGTTCTTGCAGTTCTTCTTCACCGAGCTGTCGATCTCCTTGAAGAAAGCCTCGCTTAGGCCGTAATCCTCCATCAACACCTTGCGCACACGGGATTTCTCGGCGACACCCAATTTGTTATTCTGGGTCGGTATCTTCAACATGCGTTTGAACAAAGCCATATCGGCGAGCATGTTCAAGTTGGTGATACCTAAGTTCACGGCCATAACGGCTTGATAATATACACGGATTAAAGATACGAACTCCTCCACGGAACCTTTGCCGGCCTCTTCCGCCTCAGATACGTTCTTCTTGAATAGCTTAGAAATAAAATTCATCGTACGATTATTAAATAGTTTCGAGCCGCAAATATACGAAAACTTACCGCCAATACAGAATAACTATTCAATTCTCTCCACCGTAACCTCCGGAAATTGCTCCATCAATAGCAACAGTGGACTTTCCTCCGTGTTTTTACGGGCTTTCAACACGATGCTGACGACGTACTCGTCCTTCTCCTGATGCCCCAGTCTTTTCATGTCATAGCTTACCAACAGGAAACCTTTCTCGTAGATAACACGGGCGATCCGGTTGATCGCCTCCTTGTCGGAGGTAGAGAATACCACCAAGGAACTTCGCATCCCGATGCTTTTAAAAATAACGCTCAACAGCTCCAGCCCGGCGAGCGTCAACAAAGTGGCGGCGATACCGAGCCCGTACATGCCTGAGCCGACGGCCAGACCGATACCGGCGGTCGCCCAGATACCGGCGGCGGTAGTCAATCCCCGCACGAATTGTTTCTGGATGATGATCGTACCCGCCCCGATGAAACCGATGCCACTCACCACTTGGGCGGCCACACGGCTCGGATCGAGACTTACGCTATTCTCTAGGATGACATCTTGGAAGCCATATTGGGAGACAACCATGATCAACGCGCTACCCAACGAAACAAGGAAGTGAGTCCGGTAACCCGCCTCCTTCGCACGGTACTCACGGTCTAGTCCGACAACGGCGCCCAGAATACCTGCCACGAAAAGTCTTAGTATGAAATCCCACATCATAATCAACGATCTTTTAGGTTTTACCCCGAAAGATAGGAATTATTTATTGATTCAGCCGCCATTCACGGTGATAAGAATCGATCGCCTCCCGGACGGAGCCATGTAGGAGCAGGAGGTTCTTGCTCTGCTCGTAATCCAGACGAAGCTCTTCCATGATCATACGGGTGCCACGGTCCACCAACTTTTGGTTGGTCAGTTGCATGTTCACCATCCGGTTCCCCTTCACCCGGCCAAGCTTGATCATCGTGGAGGTCGTGATCATATTCAGCACCATCTTCTGGGCCGTACCGCTCTTCATCCGCGTACTTCCGGTGACGAACTCCGGACCTACTACCGGCTCGATGGCGATCTCCGCCTCCGCCGCC
Source organism: Parabacteroides sp. AF19-14 (assembly GCF_003635485.1). NCBI lineage: Bacteria > Pseudomonadati > Bacteroidota > Bacteroidia > Bacteroidales > Tannerellaceae > Parabacteroides > Parabacteroides sp. AF19-14. Next base: position 70,520 of record NZ_QTMJ01000011.1, read on the forward strand.
ATCGGAGAGTCCGGGTTGCAGGAGATAGAGGCCGTCAGGATTCCCTCGGAGCGTGCCTTACGCAGGGCGCCGATCACGTAGGGAGTCGTACCCGAGGCGGCTATCCCCACCAAGGTGTCGTTCGTATTGATATGATATTGTTGAAGTTCCTCCCAAGCCTTATTCAGATCGTCTTCCGCCGACTCGACGGGATTCCGGAGCGCCCGGTCGCCGCCGGCGATCAAACCGATCACCAAGGTATTCGGCATACCGTACGTGGGAGGGATCTCGGAGGCGTCCAAGACACCCAAGCGACCACTCGTACCCGCCCCGATATAGAAGAGCCTACCGCCTCTCCGCATTCGCTCTACGATACGGGTTACCAGCTTCTCGATCTTCGGGATCTCCCGGCCAACGGCGATCGCCACTTTCCGGTCCTCGTTATTGATGCCTTCCAGCAACTCCCGGACAGACATCTGATCCAGATTATCGTACAACGATTCCGACTCGGTTATCTTTTGAAATGCCATAACTCATTCATTTTTTTCTTCGTTCGTAAAATGATACCGGATCAATCCGTTCATGGGAGCCTGTACGACCGTACCGACCTTCAAGCCTAAGGATAAGGCCGCCGCTCTCAATACCTCCTGATAATAATAGGCGATAGAGCCTACGAAATGAATCGGGTACGTATCAGCTCCCGGATATAACGCCACGTTACGGAGGAAAAAGCTACGGAAACTCGTATAGACCAAATTATAAATCGGTTGCTCGGTGATATTCTCCAACAAGAAACGGGACAAGGTAGCCAAGAAACGATTCGGGAAAGGTTGTTTATATACCCGCTCCAACAATAAGGCGGGCGTCAACTCATATTGATCCATAAACTTCCGAACCAAAGGCGCCGGCAACTGACGCTTCAAGCAATCCCCTACCAATAACTTCCCGAGCACGGCGCCACTACCCTCATCCCCCAGAATGAATCCCAAGGGAGAGATATGCTCCGTTATCTCCGTCCCGTCATACAGACAAGAATTCGATCCCGTCCCCAATATACAGGCGATTCCCGGACGGCTCCCGCATAAGGCACGAGCAGCCGCCATCAAGTCACTATACACCTCTATGGGAGCCGGGATATAAGGCGTAATCGCCTCTTCCACGATCCGGTTCTTCTCCGGGAAGGCGCAACCGGCGCCATAGAAGTAAATGGCATCGATCCGCTCACCCTTCAAGGCGGGCAATAAGGCATCCCGGATTTCTCCGGCGATCTCCTCCCGTGTCTGGAAGAAGGGATTGATACCCGCCGTCACGACCGTACGCACCGGTCTGCCTTGATCCGCCAGGCACCACTCCGTCTTTGTAGATCCGCTATCCGCAATTAATATCATACACTTATTATAATATCAAATTCTGGAGAATATATACCACCGCACCAGACAAATATCCCGCCAAGGCCAGCAGCGAGATATTCTTCAAGTACCAAATGAAATTGATCCGCTCCAGGCCCATCACGACGACTCCGGCGGCGGAACCGATGATCAACATACTTCCACCTACTCCTGCGCAATAAGCCAAGAACTGCCAGAACACGCCGTCTTGCATGAAGTTCGCCAGATAAGCCGGATCAGTCGCCGCAGCCACCATAGCGTCCGTAGCCACCGGGTACATACCGATAGCACCCGCTACCAACGGAACATTATCCACGATAGACGATAAGGCGCCGATAATCAGGTTCACCGCATACACATTGCCTACCGTATCGTCCAGCCAGAAAGCGAAATCCGACAATACGCCGCTGCAACGCAAGGCATCCACCGCCAAAAGGATTCCGAGGAAGAATAACAAGGTCGCCCCGTCTATACGGTGAACCACCTTGGACAAGCGCAATTTCAAGTCCTCATCGATCGGTTTACGAGCGTATAACATCTCCGTATAAAACCAAAGAATACCCACTCCCATCAAGATACCCATAAACGGGGGAAGATGAGTAACCGTCTTGAATACAGGCACGAACAATAAACACAACACACCGATGATCAAGATCGATAACTTCTCCTTATCCTTCAATTTCTTCAGCAACTCATTGTCCGCCTCCATTTGCGAGAATGCGTTAGGGGGCGTCACGTTTCCATGCAAGAAACGCATGGCGATCAAGACCGGGATCAACGCCGATACGATACTCGGCAGGATCAAATGGGGGATCGTGGATGAGGTGGAGATATTTCCTCTTACCCAAAGCATGATCGTAGTCACGTCGCCGATCGGTGACCAAGCGCCACCGCTATTCGCCGCTATAATAATGATACTGCCGAACACCCACCGCTCTTTATAATTCCCGAGCAACTTACGGATCAGCATGATCATGACAATTGAGGTCGTAAGGTTGTCCAATACGGCCGACATAAAGAACGTGATCACGGCGATCAACGCCAGCAGTTTCTTCTTTTTCTTCGTGGTAATATGATTCGTGATAAACATGAAACCGCCATGGGCATCGATCAGCTCCACGGTTATCATCGCCCCGATCAGGAATATAAGCGTCTCGGCGATCTCTCCGATACTATCCAGAACCTGATGCTCCACGACGAACCGGGTACATTGTTCCTTAAACGTTAAAGAACCCAAAGAGGGGAATGATTCCAAGAACAAGCTGAATTCCTCTGCTGAGGCCCTTGGGATGAAAAACGGGGCCGCGTACGTGTACATAACCCATAAGATAGTACCAATAAGCAAAGCCGTTCCCGCCTTGTTTATCTTTAGAGGATGTTCCAATGCGATCATCAAATAACCGACAAGGAACACAATGACCATTGCTGTCAACATAACTTCATGATTTAGGTTTAAACGCTACAAATGTAGAAATAATAACTCTGTAACACGATAGAAAAACGGAATGTTTTTTTAAGATAATTTTACCAAACATGCGAAAGGAACCGGACTACTCCGATTCCTTTCCTATTCTCTCGAGGGAAAACTATAACCCCGAGACAATTCACTCTACAACCAACATCTTATCACCCACGGAGACCTTGTCTGTCTCATTGATATACACCTCTTTCACCACCCCATCGATCGGCGTACGAATCTCGTTCTCCATCTTCATGGCAACCAATACGCAAAGCGGGTCTCCCGCCTTGACCTCATCGCCTACCTTGACATATACCTTCTGGATCACGCCCGGCATCTGGGCCTGTATGACCTGACGGCCGACCGTCTTGGAACTGGTTCTCGACAGGCGTAATTTCTTCAACTCGTCAATCACCTGTACTTGGAAATAATCACCTTTATTCTTTACCTCATAGGTGGAATCTCCAACACTGGATATTTGTACGCCATGAGATTTATGGTTCATGATGATCGAGTGGATCGTATCTCCGCCCAGATTGTAATCTACATCATAAACGGTACCGTTTACGGATACTTTCTTGATAGGCCCGTCTTCCAGAATCTCTACCTTGAACTCTGTGTCGGGAATATCGTTAACCGTGGCAAAATAAGTCGCTAAAGCCTTTGACATAATCATTCCTCCTCTCATTAAAAGTTATTGGCCAACATTTGTAACTTCCCGTAGTGCTTCCACAGGGACTCCCCTACCAGCGGAACGGTCGTCGCACGGGCGGCCGCCTCTTTCTCCTCCTCGTAATGCTTCAAGGCGGCGGCGATCACGGCGACGGTCGGGTCGCTGTTCTGGCGACGTTTCAAGTCTTCCTTATCGAACTTGGTGTCGATAAAGGTCGTATCGTAATTCCCCTTCAAGAAGGTCACGTTATGCAACACACGCAGGTGGAACGGAATCGTTGTCTTGATTCCCAAGATCTTGTATTCCCGCAAGGCACGTATCATATTCGAGATGGCGGACTCACGGGTCCGGCCCCATGTGCAAAGCTTGGCGATCATCGGATCGTAATGCAAGGACACCTCGAAACCGGCGTAAGCGGCGCTATCCAGACGTACGTTACGTCCCTCGGGAGCCTCACGCACCTTGATCACGCCCGGAGAGGGCATAAAGTTATTTTCCGGGTCCTCCGCATAGATACGGCATTCCAAGGCATGCCCCCGGCAAGCCACATCTTCCTGCTTATAAGGCAGACGATTTCCTGCGGCCACCAAGATCATATCGCGAACCAAGTCCACGCCCGTTGTCTCCTCCGTCACCAGATGCTCCACTTGAAGGCGGGTATTCATCTCGAGGAAATAGAAGTTCTGGTCCTTATCCATCATGAACTCCAACGTCCCGGCACTGTAGTAACCGATTTTCTTGCAAGCCTCCACCGCTACGGCCAACATCTTCTGGCGAGCGGCCTCCTTCACGAATGGAGAGGGCGCTTCCTCGATCACTTTCTGGTTACGGCGCTGGATGGAGCACTCACGCTCATACAGATGGATCACGTTCCCATATTTATCCCCGAGTACCTGCACCTCGATATGATGGGGGTTCTCGATATACTTCTCGATATAGATGGCATCGTTTCCGAACGAGTTGGCCGCCTCGGAACGAGACATACGGAAAGCCGCTTCCATCTCATCCTCGCTATGTACCAAACGCATACCCTTTCCACCGCCTCCGGCAAGCGCCTTTAGCATAATCGGATAACCCACCTCGGCGGCAACCTTCTTGGCATCCTCTATGTCCGTCACCGGTTTTTCCGTTCCGGGTACAACCGGCACACCGGCTTCTTTCATGATCTTACGGGCCTCGGTCTTGATACCCATCTTGGCGATCACGTCGGCGCTCGGGCCGATAAAGATCACGCCCTCCTCCTCGCAACGACGGGCGAAGTCGGCGTTCTCCGACAAAAAGCCGTAACCCGGATGAATGGCGGCTCCTGTCTTCTTGGCGATCTCAAGGATCAAGTCCGGCTTCAAGTAAGAGGTATCCGCTTCATCTTCCGAGATGCAGTAGGCTTCCTCCGCATAACGTACATGTAATGCTCCGCGATCCACATGCGTATAGATCGCTACGGTCGGGATGTTCATCACCCGGCAGGTGCGGAATATCCGCATCGCTATCTCGCCACGATTGGCTACTAATACTTTCTTTATCATAAGGATTCGTTTTTAAAGAGGAATATTGGAATGCTTCTTCGGAGGATTGGATTGCCGTTTGTTGGCCAGCAACTCAAAACTACGGATCAAGCGGCTGCGTGTGATAGACGGCTCGATGATCTCGTCTACATAGCCTAACTCAGCGGCCCGGTACGGGTTAGCGAACTTCTCCCGGTAATCGGCTTGCAATTCCTTCCGTTTGCCTTCGGGATCTTCCGCGGTCTTCAAATCCTTACGGAACAAGATATTCACGGCACCATCCGGTCCCATGACAGCGATCTCGGCGGTTGGATAAGCGAAGTTGATATCGCCCCGGATATGCTTGGAGCTCATCACGTCGTAAGCGCCGCCATAAGCCTTTCGGGTAATGACGGTCACTTTCGGCACGGTAGCCTCGCAATACGCATACAGTAACTTAGCGCCATGACGGATAATTCCCTCGTACTCTTGGTTCACGCCCGGCAAGAAACCCGGTACATCCACCAGCGTCAACAACGGTATATTAAACGCATCGCAGAAACGGACGAAACGGGCGGCCTTTACGGACGCGTTGATATCCAGCGTACCAGCCAACGCGGCAGGTTGATTCGCCACGACACCGATCGTCTTTCCATTCAAACGGATATAACCGATAATGATGTTCTTGGCATATTCCTCTTGTATCTCGAAGAAGTTTTGATCATCAGCCACGGAAAGGATCAACTCTTTCATGTCGTACGGCTGGTTGGGATTAGTAGGAACCAGCAGATCCAATTGCGGATCGATGCGGTTCGGGCTATCGGTAGTAGGAACGAATGGCGGCTCTTCCATATTATTATTCGGCAAGAACGACATCAACTCACGTATCTTCAAGATACAATCCATATCGTTATCCGCCGTGCAATGAGCCACTCCGGAACGGGTGCTATGCACTTCCGAGCCTCCCAGATTCTCCATCGTAACCTCTTCTTGCGTCACGCTTTTCACGACCTCCGGACCGGTGATAAACATATAGCTCGTTTGTTTTACCATAAAGATAAAGTCCGTCAACGCCGGCGAGTAAACCGCTCCACCCGCACACGGGCCCATAATGGCGCTAATCTGCGGGATCACGCCCGAAGCCAACGAGTTCCGGAGGAATATCTCGGCGTATCCCGCCAAGGAACGAACTCCTTCTTGAATACGTGCGCCTCCCGAATCGTTCAACCCGATCACCGGAGCGCCTAGTTCCGTTGCCATGTCCATGATCTTACAGATCTTACGGGCATACGTCTCGGACAAGGCTCCACCGAATACCGTGAAGTCCTGAGCGAAAACAAATACCGTGCGTTGCCCGATCATTCCGTAACCGGTGACCACGCCATCCCCTAATGGACGCTGTTTTTCTAAACCGAACTCATGGCACGTATGTGTCACGAACTTGTCGATTTCCACGAAACTACCTTTTTCCAATAGTAGTTCGATTCTTTCTCTAGCGGTTAGTTTACCTGCCGCATGTTGCTTCGCGATGCGGTCTTCTCCGCCCCCTAACTCAGCTTTGTGGTTGAGAGCTTTTAATTGTTCAATTTTTTCCTTCATGGCGTATCTCTTTAATTATCCGGGAAACGTTCAATATATTAGAAAACAAAGTCTGTAAATGTATTGTTTCCTAAAGAAACGAAATGTATCATATATTACATCTATCGCCCGATCAATGAGATCTATCAAGAAGGATATTTTTTAGTAAATACTGAAATCTTGCGGCTTGATCACGAAACCGATCCGCAGCATGCTTTTGTATTGATTGTATTCCAAAAGGTTCTCACCGTAACCATTATAATATTGCAGGAAGAAATATTGGTTCTCGTTATTATTAAACTTATAGCTCAACTCGATCTGAGTGTTAAAGCTGAACCAAGTCTTTCGTTTGGTCAAGATAACCCCGCAGTTAAAGCGCCTGTTGTCTGTCCGGTAATTGGCGGCTACTTGGAATATACCATTATATTTAAGGATGTCTTTATTTTCCTTGCCGTCCACGATCGGTATCCAGCCCTTGAATTGAACTTCCCAGTTCTTATTCAACAGGACAGCCGCCGCTAGGGTGATCTTGTTCCAACTTCGGGAGAAGATGCTATCTTTACCGTTCGACTCGTGCTCGACCATCAAATAGCCTTTCCCGATATATTTATTCTTATGCACGATAAGGTGCCCCAAACCGATACCCGGATTAAAATTCAAGTCGCGCATCGGCAAGGACTCTTGAAAGACATTCCAAAAAGCCTTTTGCGTGTATTGCAAGAAAAGATAGGTATCGAAGGGGAGTTTACTTTTCGTAAGACGCTGGGCGATGCTCAACTGGAATTTAACGTCGGAGTTTCTCGCCGTAGGCTTGTTGCCGATAGGGATACCGCCAATAAAATAATTGTCCTTGAATAAGGTAAAATAAGGTGACTTATCCAAAATCGCACGAATACTATCCGCATTATAACTCTCTTCCGGCCCTTTCGCTAAAACTTGCGAATGTGCCATACCGCAAACAAGAAGGAAGAGAAAGGATATAATCGTTTTTTTCATAAATGATCTTAAATTATAAATGTGTCCGCGAATATAGGGGAAACGGCAGTTGGCTTTATCGCCCAAATTACATGAATAATGGTCGTTTCACCTATGAATATAATATATAAACCAAAATTCAAGAGGTTAGTTCATTTTTCCTATATTCGCGGCTATGGAAGAAATCTATAGTTATTACAAAGAAAATATCGACGCTTATACACGGCGCTTGGGTAATTTGAAAAAGAAGATCCATTTGATGGGGAGTATCCGGTTGGCTTTAGTGGCGGGAGCGATCCTCTCCTTATGGATATTCAGGGATGAGAGTTGGCAATGCCTGACGGGGATCACCTTCGCTTATATCATCCCGTTCGCGCTCCTGATGTGGTACCATAATAAAATGTACGCACGAAAAGTATACGCCGAGACCTTGATCAAACTGAACGAGGATGAGCTAAAAGGACTGGACTATGATTTCAGCGCGTTCGACGGGGCAGCCGATAATATCTCGGGCGAGCACTCTTTCTGCTTGGATCTGGATGTGTTTGGAGACCGCTCCTTGTTTCAATCGCTCAATCGTACCGTAACCGGGTTCGGGCGGGAACGACTGGCCGGTTGGCTCTCGAATCCCTTGACGGATAAGAAGGAGATCGTCAAACGGCAAGAGGCTGTCAAGGAATTAGCGACTTTATCCGCCTTACGGCAGCATTTCTATGTGACGGGAATCATCCGGCAGGACACGCAAGATACGAGAGACAACGATATCAACTTTATGGACCGACTCACTCAGCGTAAGCATAAATTCGTTGATAGCCTACCGTGGAAACTATTGATCTGGGCGGTCCCAGTGTTGTGGATCGTATTGGGTATCGCTTACTCACTGGATTGGATCAGCGGGAGTTTATTGAATATTTATTTCTTAATCACGTTAGTGATCGCTTACGGACGAGCCAAGGAAATCAATGCGCTTTACGCGACCGTCAATAAGATGGAGTCTATTTTCAATCGGTACTCAAAGCTGATGCAATGTGTGGAAGAAGATAATTTCCAGTCGGAAGAGCTGAAAGAGATCAGCGGGCAATTAGCGAATGAGAAGGAATTGGCCTCGCATGCTATCAAACGCTTGTCGTCGTATATCGGAGGATTAGACCAACGATTCAGTTTGGCGGGTATCATTTTCAATCTCTTCTACTTGCGGGATACACGCCATGCCATCCTTTTGGAACGCTGGATTCAGACTTACTCCGATAAACTTCCGCTTTGGTTCGACGCGCTGGCTCGTTTCGACGCGCTGAACTCGTTGGGTGGTTTCGCTTTCAACCATCCGGAATACATCTATCCGGAGATCGCCGACACTTATTTCCAGATGGAAGGCAAGGCTTTGGGACATCCTCTTTTGAACCGGGATGTCTGCGTAAAGAACGATATCGATATCCGCAAAAGTCCTTGGTTCCTGATTATCACCGGAGCGAATATGGCCGGAAAAAGTACATACCTCCGGACGATCGGTGTCAATTACTTATTGGCTTGCGTAGGCGCTCCGGTCTGTGCCGCCTCCTTGACGGTTTATCCCGCCCACATGGTTACCAGCTTGCGTACCTCGGATTCCTTGGCTAGCAACGAGTCTTATTTCTTCGCGGAGTTGAAAAGGCTGAAAATGATTATCGACAGGCTGCAAAACGGGGAGAAGCTATTTATCATCTTGGACGAGATCTTGAAGGGAACAAATTCTATCGACAAGCAGAAAGGCTCTCTTGCCCTTATGAAACAGTTGGTCGCTTATAAGGCTTGCGGCATCATCGCCACCCACGATTTAGTGTTGGGTACTTTGGAGGAAGAGTTCCCGGAACAAATAAAGAATTACCGCTTCGAAGCGGATATAAAAGACGAGGAGCTATCCTTCTCTTATCAACTAAGAGAAGGGATAGCCCAGAATATGAATGCTTGTTTCTTAATGAACAAGATGGGAATCTTGTTTAATTGAAAATTGAGAATTGAAAATTGAGACAAGTGGTAAAATAGCTGTCACTTGTCAACTGTCAACTACTTTTTGTATTTAGTTTTGATTGCGGGTAGGACTTTTTGGATTTCCGCTATACGAGTGGCATCACTGGGGTGCGTACTCATAAATTCCGGCGTAGAGCCACTCTTTCCGGCGGACATCTTTTGCCAGAAGTTGACTGCCACGTCCGGATTGTATCCCGCCATAGTCATGAATACCAATCCCATATAATCCGCTTCCGACTCGTGCTTACGGGAGAAAGGAAGCATTACGCCATACTGCGCTCCCACACCATATACTGTATTGGCCGCTTGCTGTACCGCCGCGCTCTTATTGCTTACGGCCGCACCTAAAATAGCCGCCCCGTATTGGGCCATTAGTTGCTGGCTCATACGCTCATTGCTGTGTTTAGCTACGGCATGGGCGACCTCATGCCCGATGACCACCGCCAATTCATCGTCCGAGGAAACTAAAGGCAGCAATCCCTCGTACACCACGATCTTGCCTCCCGGCATACAGAAGGCGTTCACCTGCGGATCATTCACCAAATTAAACTCCCAAGAGAAGTTTTTTACCTCATCCGCCATCCCGTTCGCCCGCAAATACTCCTCCGTAGCGGCGGCTATCTTCTTTCCGACCCGGGTTACCATAGCGCTCTTGTTCGCGTTCGTCGACTTCTTCGCCGTCTTTATATAATCGTTGTACTGGGTAAGGCTGGACGATAACACCTCTTGGTCCGAAACCAACAGCACTTGCTTACGTCCTGTCAACGGTACGCTGGAACAGCCTGCCAATAAAAGCAAGGCCACGAATAAACTTGCTATTTTTCTCATATCCTTTTACTTGAAATTAAACCTGATACTCTCTTTTTAATAACGCAAAGATACTACCATTTTGTTCAAAACGACCACCCCCTTTCGTTCTTTCTATAGGGAGTATTAGCCTTTTCTTTGAATGACATTCATCATCTACCATCCGTTGCATGATCATCCACCAATTGGTACATGATCTTCTAACAGCTGTTGCATGATCATCCAACGGCTGATAGAAGATGAATATAAATAGATGAAATGCCTAACACTTACAGTGATTAAACCTAAGCTAAGCAGGAAAATCCCTTACCCCCTACTTATATCAGAAAAAAAAGCCCTTGATTGTATATTTATTCAACAATACTCTTTATATTTGCAGCCTGTTTTGCATAAATATACAACATGAGTACAAAGAAGGAACGATTGGATGCCATTTGCGGTATTATACAGACGAAAGTGATAAGTAATCAAGAAGAACTGCTTAAAGAACTGGAAGATAGCGGATTCTCGGTTACGCAAGCTACGCTTTCCCGCGACATCAAGCAACTGAAAGTAGCCAAGGTACACGACGGAAACGGAGATTATGTATATCGCCTTCCCGAAGAGAGTATAAGCAAACAAGCACAGCCTGAAGGCAAGAAAAAGCCGAATATCGAGTTTTCCGGAAACTTGGCGGTGGTGAAAACACGACCGGGTTACGCCATGGGAATTGCCTCGGACATAGACTCCCATGCCCCCAGCGAGATACTGGCCACCATAGCCGGAGACGATACGATCTTGGTAATCCCCCGCAACGGTGTGAGCCAAGAGAAGGTGATTGCCGCTTTATCACATTTTATATAAAAGGAAAAAACTAAGAACAAACAATAAAATGGAACAAGAAATAGAAATTGATGTTATGATCGCTGATGCCTCTCACGAGGTATATGTGGATACGATCCTAGATACGATCGAGTCTGCCGCTAAAGTCCGGGGCACGGGTATCGCCAAACGTACGCACGAGTATGTGGCCCAGAAGATGAAAGAGGGCAAAGCGGTGATCGCCTTGGCGGGAAACGAGTTCGCCGGGTTTAGTTATATCGAGTCATGGGGAAACAAGCAGTACGTGACTACCTCCGGCTTGATCGTGCATCCGAATTTCCGGGGCTTGGGTATCGCGAAACGCATCAAGGACATGACCTTCCAGCTTGCCCGCATGCGCTGGCCGAAGGCGAAGATATTCAGCCTTACCTCCGGCGCTGCCGTGATGAAGATGAATACCGAGCTGGGATATGTACCGGTTACGTTCTCCGACTTGACGGACGATGAGGCTTTCTGGCGGGGTTGCAACGGTTGCGTGAACCACGATATCTTGGAACGCACCGAACGTAAGTATTGCATCTGCACGGCCATGCTGTTCGACCCGGCCGATCCGCATCGTGCGCAACGAGAGCGGGAGGCCCGTAATCAGACTAAAAAGGACTAAATTAATACGATAGAAAAACAACATAAAATAAAGAAACGATGAAGAAGAAAGTAGTAGTAGCGTTCAGCGGAGGTTTGGATACCTCATTCACGGTCATGTATCTGGCTAAAGAAAAAGGATACGAGGTATACGCCGCTTGCGCTAACACAGGTGGTTTCAGCGAGGAACAATTGAAACAAAACGAGGAGAACGCCTATAAGCTAGGCGCCACGAAATACGTGACGATCGACGTTACGAAAGAGTATTACGAGAAGAGCTTGAAGTACATGATTTTCGGAAACGTGTTGCGTAATGGTACGTATCCGATCTCCGTAAGCTCCGAGCGTATCTTCCAAGCCTTGGCGATCGCCCGCTACGCGAACGAGATTGGCGCCGACGCTATCGCCCATGGTTCTACCGGAGCCGGTAACGACCAGATCCGTTTCGATATGACTTTCTTGGTATTGGCTCCGAACGTGGAGATTATCACGTTGACCCGCGATATGGCCTTGAGCCGTGATTTTGAGATCAACTACTTGAAGGAGCACGGTTTCGAGGCCGATTTCACGAAGTTGAAATATTCCTATAACGTAGGTCTTTGGGGAACCTCTATCTGCGGCGGCGAGATTCTTGATTCCGCACAAGGACTGCCCGAGAGCGCTTATCTGAAACAAGTGGAAAAAACCGGCAGCGAGCAATTGCGCATCGAGTTCAAGAACGGTGAGGTTCATGCCGTGAATGGTGAGGTGTTCGAGGATAAGATCGCCGCTATCCAGAAGATCGAGGAGATCGGGGCCGCTTACGGTATCGGCCGTGATATGCACGTGGGCGATACGATCATCGGTATCAAGGGACGGGTCGGTTTCGAGGCTGCCGCTCCTATGTTGATTATCGGGGCGCACCGCTTCCTAGAGAAATATACGTTGAGCAAATGGCAACAATACTGGAAGGATCAGGTAGCGAACTGGTACGGCATGTTCTTGCACGAGAGCCAATATCTGGAACCGGTGATGCGCGATATCGAGGCGATGTTGCAAGAGTCTCAGCGTAACGTGAACGGTACGGCTATTCTGGAGCTTCGTCCGTTGTCCTTCTCTACCGTTGGCGTAGAATCTGAGGATGACTTGGTGAAGACGAAATTCGGTGAGTACGGAGAGATGCAGAAAGGCTGGACCGCCGAGGACGCTAAAGGCTTCATCAAGGTTCTTTCCACTCCGTTGCGTGTTTATTATACGAACCATAAAGACGAAGAGATATGATTAAATGCGGAATTATAGGCGGAGCGGGTTACACGGCGGGTGAATTGATCCGCCTGCTCCTAAACCACCCTGATGCCGAGCTTACATTTATAAACAGTAGCAGTAACGCCGGTAACAAGATCACGGACGTGCATGGCGGTCTTTATGGCGAGACGGATTTGGTGTTCACCAGCGAGTTGCCGTTAGATAGCATCGACCTTCTGTTCTTCTGTACCGCTCATGGCGATACGAAAAAGTTCATGGAGAGCCACACGGTTCCCGAGAACGTGAAGATTATCGACCTGAGCATGGACTACCGGATCGAAGGCCCGGAGCACGATTTCGTGTACGGCCTGCCGGAATTGAACCGCCGCCGGATTTGCAACGCCCGGCATATAGCGAACCCCGGTTGTTTCGCTACTTGCATCCAATTGGGCGTATTGCCGTTGGCGAAGCACTTGATGCTGAATTCCGACTTGCATGTCAATGCCATCACGGGATCGACGGGAGCGGGCGTGAAGCCTTCTTCCACCTCTCACTTTAGCTGGCGCAACGACAACATATCGATCTATAAGCCTTTTACGCATCAGCACTTGGCCGAGATCAACCAAAGCTTGAGCCAGTTGCAGAAGAGCTATTCAAGCCGGATCAACTTCATCCCCGTACGCGGTAATTTCTCCCGTGGTATATTCGCCACGACATACATCGATTGCAAGATCGACTTGGTGGAGATCCGACGTATTTATGAGGAATACTATGATGATCACAGCTTCACGTTTATCACTGATAAGAACCCGGATTTGAAACAAGTGGTAAATACGAATAAATGCTTGATCCACTTACAGAAAATAGATGATAAGCTTCTTATCATCTCTATGATCGATAACTTATTGAAGGGCGCTAGTGGCCAAGCGGTCCACAACATGAATCTATTGTTCGGGTTGGAGGAGACGGTTGGCTTACACTTAAAACCCTCCGCGTTTTAAAAAATACTATAAAGATGAATTTATTCGACGTATATCCATTATTTAATATAGAGATCGTACAAGGCAAGGGATGTCATGTATGGGATAGCGAGGGAAACGAGTACCTCGACTTATATGGCGGCCATGCCGTGATCTCGGTGGGGCACAGCCACCCTACTTACGTAAAGGCGATTACCGAGCAGGTAAATAAATTAGGCTTTTACTCGAACTCGGTTATCAATAGCTTGCAACAAAAATTAGCGAATAAGCTAGGGAAGGCTTCCGGCTACGATGATTATTCGTTGTTCTTGATCAACTCCGGAGCGGAGGCGAACGAGAACGCATTAAAACTGGCCTCTTTTCATAATGGCAAGAAGCGGGTGATCGCATTCAAGCACGCCTTTCATGGGCGTACCTCCGCCGCCGTCCGTGTCACGGATAACCCGAAGATCATCGCTCCGGTAAATGAGGATCTAGCGGTTACTTATCTTCCATTGAACGACGCTTCCGCCGTAGAGGAAGAGTTGAAGAAGGGGGATGTATCTTCCGTGATCATCGAAGGTATCCAAGGTGTAGGTGGCATCCAGTTACCAACGGATGATTTTATGCGTAAGTTACGCAACTTGTGTACGGCTTATGATGCCTGTCTGATCTTGGATGAGATCCAGTCCGGATATGGAAGAAGCGGTAAATTCTTCGCGCATCAATATGCCGGTATCAAGCCGGATTTGATCTCGGTAGCGAAAGGTATCGCCAATGGCTTCCCGATGGGTGGGTTATTGATCAGCCCGAAATTCAAGCCGGTTTATGGTATGCTCGGCACTACTTTCGGCGGTAACCATTTGGCTTGCGCGGCCGCTATCGCCGTTCTTGATATAATGGAAGACGAGCGTTTGATTGATAACGCGGCGAAAGTGGGTGCCTATTTATTGGAAGAGCTTCATAAACTTCCGGGTATCAAGGAAATTCGGGGCCGTGGTTTGATGATCGGTATCGAGTTCGAGGAATCTATCAAGGAAGTGCGTAGCAAACTTCTCTTTGAGGAGAAAGTGTTCACGGGTGTAGCCGGAACCCATACGATCCGTCTGCTTCCTCCGCTTTGCTTGACGATGGATGAGGCCAAGGAATTTATCCGTCGCTTCAAGAAAGTCCTAAACGCTTAATTGTTCTTTATTTCATAAAAAGGGAGGATGTCTGAATTAGCGTCCTCCTTTTTTTCATTCCTCCCCAACAGCTACGTAAATTAAGTATCACCCTTTGTCAAAAAAACATCATTCCTTTTTCCGAAAAAACACTAACTTTACGCAGTCTAAACTTTGAGTCTCTAATTACTAATGAACACGATCGATGAAATATCTATTTATAGGAGTATTCACTTTGTTGTGCCTATTTGCCTGTCAATCTAACGACTCCCAATACATCATAGAAGGCACCTTACCCACTGCGCAGCAGGATGGGGAATGGATTTATCTGGCACCCATGGAAAACGCCTCAATCGAAAATATCGATTCTACGAGAATAGAGAACGCACGGTTTACTTTCCAAGGAACGGGAGAAGAGATGAAAGTCCTCCGTATGCGCATCCTTTTGCGTCTCAAGTTCCAAGAGCTACTGGTCGTAACGGAACCGGGTGTGACCTCAGTACGGATAGACTCCATCAGCTCGGCCTCCGGTACACCGCAAAACGACGCCTTGCAGCATTGGAAAGACCGGAAGCAAAAGACCGATAGCGAATCCTATGCCCTATGGACAGCGCTTAAGACTTGCTCGCCGGAAGATTCCACCCGCATCAAGCAGACATGGGATTCCTTGAGAGTAGAGACGCAAGCTTTTAATTATGCGTTCATGAAAGAACATATCAACCAAACGGTCGGGAAATTCCTCTATAAGATGATAAAAACCTCCTTGACCGAAGAGCAACGAAAGGAACTGGATGAAGCGAATCATTAAACAGGATCTGTCGATCACGCTAGCGGTACTGGCGATAGCGATCTTCGCTTTCTTCTTCTGGATGTACCCCTATCATTTGTTCCACAAAGAGCAAATGATGCTGTTCTTGTACAGCGGTGAGTTTCTCCGTGGATATTTTCAGGAGGAAGCGTGGCTGGCTTGTCTCACCGGCGATTTCCTCACGCAATTCTTTTATTATATCGGGGGAGGCCCGTTCATCCTAAGCGTTGTCTTAACTTTATTTGCCCTGCTTACCTATCGGACATTCCGGCAATTCGTCAGCAAGAGATACGCCCTTCCTCTTATGATACTACTTGTATTATGGGAGGCCGGAAGGTCTTGCGGACTCGCCTATCCGTTATCCGCAACTCTCTCCTTGATCGGAGCAGAAGGTGTTTTCCTGTTATATAGCCGGAGCCAAACTGAGGGGCAACGTCTTCTTACCTGCATTCCCGCCATGCTTCTTTGCTATTGGTGCTTCGGGTACGGGGCATGGCTCTGTCTGGCCCTTATGCTGGCCGCCGGAATCATAGCGCACCATCAAAAGCTAAGTGCCCTGCTCGCGGTTGGTATATTGCTTCTTCCAGCGAGCCAATATCCCGCTACCACTTGGTGGAGTAAGCCGGATCTCGACCGGGAGTATGTACTCAGCCTCGATGTGGAACATTATTTCGGAAATATACAAAAGATGAGGAAACATCTCGAAACAGACCGCCAAATCCTTTGGGTGACCTATTACCGGAACCTGTACAATGCCACGCATCCATCCGAGATCAACTCACCCGTATCTCTCTCCCGGAACCTCCTAGCGTGGAATCAACCGGGTACGAATGGGTTGATCCTTCCCGTGAACCCATCTGCTTCTTTTCTCTCTATCCTATTCGCCAACGAGTTATGGTTCACGTTAGGAGATATGACTATGGCCGAGCATTGCGCCATGCTAAGTATGATCTTCTCTCCTCGCAATTCGGGTAGCCGTATGATCAAACGGCTGGCTGAGATCAATCTGGTCAATGGGGATGATGAGGCAGCTCTTAAATATCTACGTATATTAGACAAGACACTCCTTCATAAAAGCTGGGCCGAAAAGAGAATACC
Source organism: Parabacteroides sp. AF19-14 (assembly GCF_003635485.1). NCBI lineage: Bacteria > Pseudomonadati > Bacteroidota > Bacteroidia > Bacteroidales > Tannerellaceae > Parabacteroides > Parabacteroides sp. AF19-14. Next base: position 87,565 of record NZ_QTMJ01000011.1, read on the forward strand.
CGGTCAGCAAACCCCGCGAGTAAAGGAGTGGCTGGAGAAGAAACGCAGAGACATCCCGACCCAAGACCAACTACGTTCCGGTAACGATGCCGTGACTTCCTTACGGAACTTAGTCGCCTCGAACGCCGGCAATCTCCGTGCTTACGAATACTTACTCTGCTATCATTTACTCTCCAAAGATCTCCGTTCTTTTGTAGAAGATTATGTACCGGGTAAGGTCTCTAGTCCCATTTTCGCCGAGGCCCTGCTGATCCATCTCGCCCGCCAAGGTAATATCCGTGCGAAAGAGCTTATAAAATACCAAATCCCGGTAGAGATAGCGAAAGAATTCGCCGATTATACCCGGCTTTATGAGGCAAAGGACACGAGTTTGAAAGAGAAATACGGCAAGACCTATTGGTTCTATTATCATTTTGCGACCACAGAGCCCGGAAAGGAGAGTAAGCCATGAAAGAAGCAAGAATCATGAAAGAGAACATAACCTATTACCTCGTCTGGATAATCTGCTTGCTGGCAGGATGTGCCCCTACCCCGAAGCAAATAGAGGATACCACAGACCCAATCCCCATGTATCCCGATTATACGGATATCATGATTCCCACGAATATCGCCCCTCTCAACTTCTTATTGAGAAACGATGCGGACGCTATGCAAGTAACCTTGAAAGGGAAATCAAAAGAGATACAATTATCTTTCGGAAAGAAAGCTATTTTCCCTTTAAACCTATGGGAAAGCCTTTTAGAGCAGGAAGTGGGCAACCGCCTGCAAATAACCGTAGTCGCTCGTATCAAGGGTAAATGGTTTCGTTACCCCTCTTTCTACTGGCAAGTAGTTCCGGAGAAACTGGATAGTTATATAAGCTACCGGCTTATAGAACCCGGCTACGAGGTATGGAACAAGATCCAATTATGCGAGCGGGAGATTAATTCTTTTGAAGAACGGATTATCGCCGACAACAAAGATACCGACGGTTCTTGCATGAACTGCCATATTTACGGAAATAAGAAAGGAAGTTTATCCATGTTCCATTTACGGGGAAAGCAAGGAGGCACCCTGCTGAACCGTAACGGACATTTGAGGAAGTTGAAACTGAGCAACGACAATCTGCCAAACGGGGCTGTTTATGGCGATTTCCATCCATCGGGGCAGTTCGCTGTTTTTTCCACGAATATTATCATCCCTGCTTTTCATTCGTTAGGGAGTAAGCGGTTGGAAGTCTATGATACGACCTCCGACCTAATGGTCGCAGATTTCAGAAAGAAACAACTCATCACCTCCCCATTGACTAGCCGGAAGGATGAGTTAGAGACTTTCCCAACTTTCTCGCCCGATGGGAACTGGATCTATTATTGTTCCGCTCCTCTCCAGCCGTTGCCCGATAGTATCCATAACCTAAAATATTCCCTATGCCGCATATCTTTCCATAAAGATACCAAGGAATGGGGCCAACGGATCGAGACCGTATGGGATGCCCAGAAGCATAATGGCTCCGCCTGCCATCCCAAGATATCGCCCGACGGTAAATACCTGCTTTTCACGGTAGCCGATTATGGAACCTTCCCGATCTGGCACCGAGAAACAGACCTGCATATGATGAACCTCCAGACCGGGAAGATAGATACCTTACCTGCCGTCAACTCCGATAAATCGGATACCTACCATAGCTGGTCCTCTAACAGCCATTGGTTTGTCTTTGCCAGTAAGCGGGATGACGGACTATACGGAAAGCCTTATTTCTCTTACGTGGATAGTACGGGAAAAGCCTATAAACCTTTCGTTCTCCCGCAAGAGGATCCGGAACATTATGATATCACGTTGAAATCTTATAATATACCTGAATTATCCACTAGCGAGCTTCCTTTCGACGCTGAAGATGTACAAGAGATCTACTACGACGAGGAAGCTGAGACTTTTAAATAATAGAATCATGGAAAATACACGTAAATATAGATACATAAGAGGAATCGCCTCCTTATTATTCGGCTGTGCGATTTGCCTGTTTTGGGGACTTTATTATCCTCATCATTTACATTACCACGAGCAATTCCAGTTATTCCTGTTCACGCCGGAATATGGAATCGACAAATGTCTCCATCCCGGAGGCATCGCCGAATATATAGCGGAGTTCCTGACGCAGTTCTATTATTTCGCTTGGGCAGGGGCTACGATCTTGGCGATCGTTCTCGTGCTTATCCAACGGCAAATAAACTGGCTGGCCAAACAAATGGGGGCTTCCGACTTTTGGTATCCGCTCAGCTTTCTCCCTTCCATCCTGCTCTGGGTATTTTTATGTGATGAGAATGCCCTGCTGGCATTCCCCGTCTCCATAACTCTCGCCCTCTTCGCTCTAATCATCCAGCGAAAAACCGCTCATTCATGGGGACGAATTATCTATACGCTCCTAATGATGCCGGTGCTCTACTGGGTGGTAGGTGGTGGGGCCTATTTCATCTTCGTGATCGGAGTAATAATCGGGCATTGCATCAAATCCGTGCCAGCCACATACAACAAATCCTATATTTGGATTCCTATCTACATCTTGCTTGGAATCCTATGCCCCCTATTGGCACAAAGCCTTACGCAATATCCATTGCTTAGCCTCATAACCGGTATCGATTATTATCGTTTCCCCATGATCGTTCCCAACACCCTATTACTGACAATCGCTACCGTAGCCATAATGCCCGGGGCATTAGCCTTGCTACCCCCACCGGCAAAGGGTACTAAAGTTTGGATGGCTGCTATCCCCACCCTGCTCCTTATCGGTGGTGGCACATGGATTCACGCCGCCAGCAATCCGGATAAGGAAGAGGCCATGAAATACGACTACCTCACCCGCATGAAACAATGGAACAAGATTATCAAAGCGGCGGAAAACAAAGAACCAAATTCCCCCTTCTCCGTGACCTGCTTAAATCTGGCTCTCGCCAAGACCGGACAATTAGGGGATCGCATGTTCCATTTCTACCAGAATGGAACGGAAGGATTGATCCCGACCTTCCAAAGAGATTTTACCTCACCGCTCCCAACCAGCGAGATATTCTATCATCTGGGAATGATCAACTCCTCACAGCGCTATATGTTCGAGGCGATGGAGGCTATCCCCGACTATAAGAAAAGCGGACGTGCCTATATGCGTCTGGCCGAGACCAACTTGATCAATGGACAATACGCTGTCGCCGCCAAATACCTGCGGGCTTTGCAGCATACCTTGTTCTATAAGAAATGGGCGACCCATGCCATGAGCTACCTAAATAACGATGAAAAGATAGAGAAGCATCCCGAATGGGGATGGTTGAGAAAAGCCCGATATACGGAAGATTTCTTGTTTAGCGACACGGAAATGGATGTCATGCTAGGCTTATTGCTGCAACATAATAAAAGTAATCGGATGGCTTTCGAGTATATGTTAGCCTATGTCTTGCAAAAGAAGGATCTGGAACGCTTCATGAAATATTATCCGCTGGGAAAAGATCTAGGCTATAATCACATACCCATCTCTTATCAAGAGGCATTGATTTTCATTTGGACACAGCAGCATCCTAATTTCCAAGGTCTTCCTTGGAGCATCTCCCGCAACGTATTAGAAGGGGTAAGCGAGTTCGCCCGTGTTTATATGACGCAGAAAGACTCCGAGCCTATCCTTCGCCCGAAATACGAGAAGACATTTTGGTATTACTTATTATTCAGAAAATAAACGGCCATGAGAAAGCTTATCTTATTATATAGTATATGTATAGCGTTATTTACCGCCTGTGGGGATTCGGTGGTATCCCCCGAACAAATAGAGAAATACCCGTCCATCTATCCGGATTATATCGGGGTAACAGTTCCCGCCACGATAGCTCCAATGAATTTCTCTTATACGGATACCTCCTATGAGCGGATAGATGTTATCGTAAAAGGGCACCAAGGCAAAGAGGTACATATAAACGCGAAGCATGTCAATTTCCCGGAAAAAGAGTGGAAGCAACTGCTCAACTCCAATCAAGGCGATAGTTTACTCTTTACTGTCAGTATCAAGCAAAAGGGTAAATGGAGTACTTACAAACCTTTCCCCATGTACATCAGCCCCCACCCGATCGATTACGGCCTAGTATACCGAAAGATCGCTCCCGGTTATGAAGTCTATAGCCGTATGGGTATTTATGAGCGTGATCTATCGTCTCATAAAGAAAGACCTTTGGTGGAAAACACGCTGGTCAAAGGTATGTGCGTAAACTGCCATGCCTTCAATCGTACGGACCCGAGCCATTTCAGTCTTCACATCCGAGGAACGCATGGAGCCACTTTTATGAGAACCGGCAATAAGGATGAATACCTCAACACGAAAACAGATCAGACAATCGCCGCTTGCGTCTATCCCTACTGGCATCCCGGAGGCGAATATATAGCGTATTCCACGAACAACACCCGGCAATCGTTCCATACGGTTAAGGACGAGCGGGTAGAAGTCTTGGATTTGGAATCTGATGTAGTCGTTTACCATCCGGCAGATCATCGTCTACTTCTTTGCGATTCTTTGCAAAAGAAAGACAGGTTCGAGACCTTCCCCGCATTCTCCCCGGATGGTCGTACGCTTTACTTTTGTTCCGCCGAGGCTAAAAAGATTCCCGAAGAATATAAAGAGATAAGATATAATTTATGTAGTATAGATTTTGATCCCTCTGCCGGTACATTCGGGAGCCGTATCGATACGTTGGTGAACGCTGAGGCTTTAGGGAAAAGCGTATCTTTCCCCCGTCCTTCCTATGACGGCAAATATATTATGTTCACCTTATCCGATTACGGAAACTTTTCGATCTGGCATAAAGAGGCGGATCTATGGTTACTGGACTTGACAAGCGGAGACCTCCGCGAGCTATCCGAAGTAAATAGCGATGACACCGAAAGCTTTCACAACTGGAGTAGCAACTCCCGCTGGTTTGTCTTCAGTAGCCGCCGGGGTGACGGCCTTTATACCCGCCTTTATCTGGCAAGCATGGATGAGAATGGCAAGATAAGCAAGCCCTTTCTCCTTCCCCAACAAGACTCGGAAACCTATTACGATCGTTCTGTCTATTCCTATAATGTCCCGGATTTCGTCAATGCCCCTATTCTGCTGGACACGAAAGTATTTGAGAAGAGGATAACTTCAAAAGAGCGTATACAGGTTCAAGTTGGGAACTAGAAACCAAGGGTTACCAAAAACAATACACGGATCTTATAGAAAAAATAAATAATTCCATAAGATCCGTGTATTGGGTATAGTTCTATATCTAGATGTTCACTATAGGTTCTTCAGCCATTTCTTACCGGATTTGGTATAAGTCCATGCAAGAAATATCCCCATTACCACGATAATAATTAAAAACAAAAATGTCATGTTATTCATATCTGTTATTATTTAAATATTCTATTTGCACAAACCGCAATCATTCCTGTACCTCCTAAACCTGTTATGAGCATTACCCACTGTGAAAAATCATTCGGATTCTTATACAACGGGATAACCCCACATATAACTACACCCGCAAAAGTCAGTTTCGCCAAATCATAAAAGAACTTTCCCAAATTCTCCTTTCGGGCTTTCTCTCGTTCTCTCCCTTCCTTCACTTGTTCTTGTAAATCATTCCATTTTCCCATAGTCATTCTATTTGATTAATTAACATGCACAAAGATAACAATGAATTCCAAATCAAACAACCGTTCCGGTTAAAATAAAAATAATACCACTATCCGATAAAATAATACTAGATTGTCTGCCCGATACCTCTTACATTCGCGTTCATAAAGAAAGACAGTTATCATGAAGAACACGAAATTAATTACCATGTTATGCCTAGGGGCATTAATCGCCTGTTCACCGTCGAAGAAAGGACTAGAGCCGACAAGCGAACAGGTTTCGCCGAGAGGACGTTTAATAGAGAACCTACGTGCGATTCCACAAAAAGGAATCATGTTCGGACATCACGATGATACGGTTTATGGGATCGGATGGGAATTTGACGAAGGAGGCTCAGACGTGCAAAAAGTATGCGGCGATTATCCGGCCGTTATCAGCTTTGATCTTGGAGAGATCGAACTCGGAGGAGATAAAAGCCTTGATAAAGTACCTTTCGAGAAAATACGCAAGGAAATCATCAACCAATATAACCGGGGAGGCTTGGTATCTTTAAGTTGGCATCCCCGTAACCCTAAAACCGGAGGGGACGCTTGGGACGTATCAGACCATGCTGTCGTGAAATCGATCCTTCCGGAAGGGGAGAACTATGAGAAATTCCAAAGTTGGCTAGGCAAAGTGAATGATTTCATCCTTTCCTTGAAAACAAGCGATGGCACCAAGATTCCCGTCCTATTCCGTCCTTGGCACGAACACACCGGAAGTTGGTTCTGGTGGGGACAGAATTTATGTACCACGGATGAATACAAAGCGCTATGGCGAATGACCGCCGATTATCTAAACGCTCACGGAGCAACAGACCAGATCGTATACGCTTATTCCACAGGTACAGAGCCGCAGGATCAAGCGTCTTATCTGGAACGTTACCCCGGACATGACTTGATCGACGTCCTAGGCTTCGACGCTTACCAACGGGAAGATAAGGATTTCTTCTTGAAAAGCATGGATACCAGTCTTTCCGTAATAGACAGCATAGGCAAAGCCAACCATAAGATCATAGCGGTCACGGAGACCGGCTACGAAGGGATACCAGACTCCACATGGTGGACGGGAACCCTGCTGCCTGCCATGGAGAAATATCCGGTCGCTTATGTATTGGTATGGAGAAACGCCCGTGAAAAAGTCACTCACTTCTTTGGCCCTTATCCCGGACAAGCCTCTGCCGAGGATTTCAAGAAGTTCTTTGAAAATCCGAAAACATTGTTCGCCTCCGATATCAACCTATATAAATAACATCATACATAACCAGATAAATCACGTCATATCCAGTTGTAGAGACGGGGCGTGCCTCGTCTCCCACCATCTGATAATATCATTTAAAGCAAAAACATCATGGAACAATTTCAAGAAAAAGTAAACGAACTCTTCGCTAAACACGAAACCTTGTTAAGCCGGAAAAATATCCCTTTAGAAGACGGAAACGGAATCTTCACCCGTTATCAACACCCTGTACTGACAGCCGCGCATACCCCGATCTTCTGGAGATATGACTTAAATGAAAAGACAAACCCCTACTTGATGGAACGCATCGGCATGAACGCAACCATGAACTCCGGCGCGATCAAATGGAATGGTAAATATATATTAATGGTACGTGTAGAAGGAAGCGACCGTAAATCCTTCTTCGCCGTAGCCGAAAGCCCGAACGGAGTAGACAATTTCCGTTTTTGGGATTACCCGGTAACCATGCCGGACGATCTTGTCCCGGCCACGAATATTTACGACATGCGCCTAACCGCTCATGAAGACGGCTGGGTTTACGGAATCTTTTGCGCCGAGCGCCATGACCCGAACGCAGCTCCCGGAGATCTATCCTCGGCAACCGCCACGGCAGCTATCGCCCGGACAAAAGACTTGAAAAACTGGGAACGTCTCCCGGATTTAAAGACCAAGAGCCAACAACGTAACGTCGTATTACACCCGGAATTCGTAAATGGTAAATATGCCCTTTACACCCGCCCCCAAGACGGATTTATCGACGCGGGAAGTGGCGGTGGTATCGGATGGGCCTTGATTGATGATATCACGCACGCCGAAGTCAAGGAAGAAACCATCATCGACCAACGTCACTACCATACGATCAAGGAAGTGAAAAATGGCGAAGGCCCCCACCCGATCAAAACACCGAGAGGCTGGTTACATCTCGCCCATGGCGTACGGGGATGCGCCGCCGGATTACGTTACGTGCTTTATATGTATATGACCGCATTGGAAGATCCCACGAGACCTATCGCCACACCCGCCGGCTATTTCATGGCTCCGGAAAATGAGGAACGGATCGGCGATGTATCCAACGTTTTATTCTCTAACGGATGGATCGCGGATGAGGATGGAACCGTATATATTTACTACGCATCCTCCGATACCCGTATGCACGTGGCTGTATCCACAATCGATAAATTGGTAGATTACTGCATGAACACTCCGGCCGACGGGCTGACTACGACCGCATCTGTCGAGACGCTGAAAAAGCTGATCGATCGAAATCTTCCACTCCTGAAATAACCTACAAAAACCACTCATATGATTAAACTAACAGAGAAGATAGGCTACGGTTTCGGGGACATGGCATCGTCCATGTTCTGGAAACTGTTTGGCGCTTACTTGATGATTTTCTATACGGACGTATTCGGATTACCGGCAGCAGCCGTAGGTACGATGTTCTTGATAACTCGTATATGGGACTCGGTCTTTGACCCGATTGTCGGCGTCGCAGCGGATCGTACGCAAACACGCTGGGGAAAATTTCGCCCTTATTTGCTTTGGCTGGCGATCCCGTTCGCCGCTATCGGAGTGCTCACTTTCACGACTCCTTCTTTCGGACAAACAGGTAATTTGATCTATGCCTATATCACCTATTCCTTGATGATGATGGTGTACTCCGCTATAAACGTGCCTTATGCGTCCCTGCTTGGAGTAATGAGCCCGTTGCCACAAGACCGCAATACCCTTTCTACGTATCGAATGGTATTCGCTTATATCGGTAGCTTTATAGCTCTGTTGCTATTCATGCCGATGGTGCGTTTCTTTAGCGGAAATAGCGATGAATTGGCGGATCAACAACATGGATGGACCCTAGCTGTCGTAGTTATCGCTATCCTGTGCGCCATTCTCTTTTATGGATGTTTCGCATGGACAAAAGAACGGGTAAAACCGATTAAAGAGCAACAAGGCTCGTTAAAAGATGACTTGAGAGACCTATTGTGCAACAAGCCTTGGTGGATACTATTGGGAGCAGGTGTCTCCGCTCTGGTTTTCAATTCCATCCGCGACGGGGCTACCGTATATTATTTCAAATACTTTATCGTTGAGGAAGCCTATGCCAATGTATCTCTTTTCGGAGTCTCCTTCGTCTTAAGCGGATTATATCTGGCGGTAGGACAGGCGGCCAATATTGTCGGCGTGATCTTAGCCGCTCCATTAAGCAACCGGATCGGAAAGAAAAGAACCTATATGGGCTCCATGCTGATCGCCTCGGTCTTAAGCATCCTCTTTTTCTGGCTCGACAAGACGGATCTAGCCCTGATATTCACGTTCCAAGTGTTCATCAGTATTTGCGCCGGTAGTATTTTCCCCTTACTTTGGTCCATGTACGCCGATTGCACGGATTACTCAGAACTAAAGACCGGGAACCGTGCCACAGGATTGATTTTCAGTTCCTCGTCTATGAGCCAGAAATTCGGATGGGCGATCGGCACGGCTATCACAGGCTGGCTGCTCGCTTTCTTCGGATTTCAGGCCAATACCGTACAAAGCGAGGAAACGATTAGCGGAATCAAGATGTTCCTCAGTTTCTTACCGGCCGTAGGTACGATCCTGTCCGTTGTATTTATCGCTTTCTATCCGCTTAGCGAGACAAAGATGAAGGAAATCACCGCAACATTAGAAACCAAAAGAAAAGAAACAAATGAATAAAATCACCGAAGATTTACAAAACGAGGTTCAATGGGAGCTAGAGAACAATATCCTCCCTTTTTGGATGAACCGAATGATTGATAATGAGTATGGTGGTTTCCATGGGCAAATCACGGGAAACGGCCAACGAGTCGTACATGCCCCTAAAGGCGCCATCTTGAACGCCCGTATCCTATGGACATTCTCCGCCGCATACCGTTTATTACGAAAGCCGGAATATCTGGAAACGGCGACCCGTGCCAAACGCTACCTTATCGATAAATTCTACGACCAAGAATTCGAGGGTATTTACTGGGAATTAGACTATACCGGTCAACCCGCGCAAACCAAGAAGCAAATCTACGCCTTAGGATTCGCTATCTACGGATTAAGCGAGTACAACCGGGCTACCGGAGATAAAGAAGCGTTGGATTATGCGATCCGTCTCTTCAAGGCAATCGAACAATATAGTTTCGACCCGGAAAAGAACGGTTATATGGAAGCCTTTACGAAAGACTGGAAACTGATAGAGGATATGCGACTCAGCGACAAGGATGAGAATGAGAAAAAAACAATGAATACCCACCTGCATATCCTCGAACCTTATACCAACTTGTACCGGGTATGGAAAGACGAGCACCTCAAAAAACAACTCCGAAACTTGATCCTGATTTTCACCGACAAGATTTTGGATCACCGTACCTATCATTTAAACCTCTTTTTCAACGAGGATTGGGAAAGCAAATACCGTATCATCTCCTACGGTCATGATATAGAGGCATCTTGGTTACTGCATGAGGCCGCTATCGAATTGGGAGACAACGAGATCCTTCAGAAAGTAGAGCCTTTGGTTCAAAAGATAGCGATAGCGGCCGAAGACGGGTTATTAGCGAACGGTAGCCTCATTTACGAGTATCACCCGAATGAGAAGAAAGCCGACACGGACCTGCATTGGTGGGTGCAAGCCGAGAATGTAGTGGGTCATTTCAACTTGTATCAACATTTCGGAGATGAGCCTGCCTTAGGCACAGCCTATACATGCTGGAAATTCATTCAGCGTTATTTGATCGACAAGGAACAAGGGGAATGGCATTGGAGCGTATCGCTCGATCACAAGATCAATCGCGAGGATGACAAGGCCGGTTTCTGGAAATGTCCCTATCACAACGGACGGATGTGTATGGAGATTATCGAACGACTTGCCGGCGAATAACCGTCCGGCAGACCGCCTGCCGGCTCTTTTTTATCAGATTAACAACCGTCGGAAGCTTCCGACATCAAAAAAACAAGCGATATGAACAAATTCTATTGGATGGCGATCGGCCTCCTTCTCGGTTTGGTGAACCTCCGGGCCGAGATCAAGCTGCCAGCTTTGGTAAGCGACAACATGGTACTCCAACAAGCCACTAAAGTACGGCTCTGGGGAAATGCAACCCCAAATTCAAGCCTGAAAGTCCGTAGTTCTTGGGACAATACGGAATACACGGCCCAAGTAAACGATCAAGGCAGATGGGAAATCTGGGTTCAGACGCCCTCGGCCAGTTTCGAAAAGCAACAGTTAACATTAGAGAATGGGCAAGACAAGATTGTCTTGCATGATCTTCTGATCGGCGAGGTATGGTTCGGTTCCGGCCAATCCAATATGGAAATGCCATTAAGAGGTTTCTGGCACTGCCCTATCGAGGGAGGAAACCACGCTATCGCTACATCCGGGAAATATAAGAACTCGATCCGTTACGCTACGATCCAACGGGTCGGAGCCTTGGAACCGAAAGATTATCCGGTAGGTGGCGAATGGAAAGTATGTGATCCGCGAAACGCCCCGGAGTTCGGAGCTACCGCCTATTTCTTCGCGACTCTATTGACCGAGGTATTGAATGTCCCGGTAGGTATCATCAATTGTAGCTGGGGCGGTTCCACGGTTGAAGGTTGGTTGCCCAAAGACATCCTGCTAAATTATAGCGATATCGATCTATCCTTAGCGGGTAACGATGAGAAAATCCATCCGATGCTACAACCCATGATCATGTATAATGGAATGCTGAAACCTGCCAGCAAATATACGGTCAGAGGTTTCCTATGGTATCAAGGAGAGTCAAATGTCGGACACCCGGACTACGCTAAACGCCTAGCGACAATGGTAGAACATTGGAGAGGATTATGGGGACAAGGAGAATTACCTTTCTATCTGGTAGAAATCGCCCCTTACGAATATGGAGAAGGAGACCAAGCCGCGTACCTTCGTGAAGAGCAATACAAAGCCACCCGGTTGATCCCCAATAGCGGTATTGTTTCCACAAACGATCTGGTACAGGATTACGAGAAACGGCAAATACACCCCAAAGAGAAACAAAAGATCGGTGAGCGTCTTTGTTATATGGCTCTAAACAAAACCTATGGTTATACAACCATCGCTTGTGAGGGCCCCCAATACGATCATATGGAAATAGATAAAGATAAAATCATTCTTTTTTTCAAGAATGCGGAAGATGGCTTCAATCGAGATAACGGGATCATTGGCTTCGAGATAGCCGGAAAAGACATGCGTTTCCACAAGGCAAACGCAACTATAGACGCTAACAAGAAAACCGTTATTATCTCAGCTCCGGGCGTAAAAGCCCCAATAGCCGCTCGTTATGGTTTCCGGAATTTCCAAATTGGCAACTTGCAAAACGTACAAGGATTACCGGTGCTTCCATTCCGCACGGATAAATAAAACGACTTAGAAAATAAAACACAATACGTTATAATATTCAAGCTTGTTCATACGTAATGTCTTATTTTCATTTGTAAGACGTATTTAGTTTTTATTTCATTCTATTGTGATAATAGAAATTACCCTCCTAAAGTATTAGTAAACTTAATTCTTCCCATAAAAAAATGGGAGATCTTATTTTACAAGGAATCAGAGACCTCCTCTGATTCCTATTTATTTTTCATTCATATCATAATGTATACAAAAAAATGATAGTTTGTATACAGACCATACTAATACATTGCGCTTTTTTTGCATCTAGATTTACTGAAGGGGGAAATATTTGTATAACAAACTAAATAACAATAATTTCATGAACAAGCTTATTAACAGAATTTCTCCGGAAACATCTGAAAACCGAATCTTACACGCTGGCTTTAGTATCATATTGATGTCAGAGGAAATAACACAAACCTTATCTGGTTTATCCAGCGATATGATTATTTTTATCTTAAGCGGATCCATAACTATATATTCCACTAAAGAAGAAAAGAAAACAATCGGTGAACAGTATATGATCTTTCTAAGATCATTTGAAAATTATACATATGATATCACACTAGGTTCAAAAATCATCATTTTCTTTTTTGACAGTTTAACGATGAATGAGTTACCGTATTACCAACATCCGTACGGAATATTACCTCAACCTATCTCTAAGTGGATAGAGCTGAAAATAGTGGAACCTTTATACGGTTTTCTAGAACTTGTCGGACAATATCTTGAAAATAATTTCCTGAACTACCCTCTGTATGAATTAAAGAGAACGGAATTATTCTACTTATTGAAAAAGCTTTATAGAAAAGAGGAATTAGACTACTTTTTCTATTTATCAAGTACGCATTCAGCAGAGTTTGAGAGACTCATCGCCGAGAATTATATAAAAGCTAAAACAGTAACAGATCTAGCTCAAATGATAGGTTACGGAGTAAATTCCTTTCGGATGAAGTTTAAAAAAGCTTTCGGTATTCCAGCCTACGAATGGCTGATGCAAGAGAAATCCAAACGACTATTGGTCGCCATAGCTAACAGCGAGGATGATTTTAAAAATATAATAGATGAATTCGATTTCTCCTCGCATTCGCATTTCTACAAATTTTGCAAGGCACGCTTTGGATATAGTCCCACGGAGCTAAGGAAAAAACTTAAATCGTTGTAGAAAACACCCCCTATCAGAATATACATTTAAATTGTCAAGTTGTATAACTCCTAATAAGTTATGCTCATTTATCTTTGCCTCATTGATTTTAGACACCTATCCGTATGGATGATCTAATAAAAGATAGTGTATAATGACCACCATATTTTTTTATGTTTTACTATTCCAAATTAAAGACTGGGATAAAATTTGTGAAGAAGAGGGTAAAATGACATCGCCGATAATTTGCTATATTTTGCTAGGGGTTATCTTATTCATAATCTTGATGCGTATACTTTCCATATTGCAGTTTTTGCGATTGAAGCGGAAGGTAAAGAAACGTATTTCCCCGAAACACGATAAACCTTCCTGTAAATAAAGCCTCAACCCGCTTACATACATTAATAATTAAAGGAAGAACCAATTCGCTTCTTTCTATGTTTATATAGGAAAAGCGTTTAGATCATGGGCTTCAACATTCCTTACACAGACAAAAAGCGGGTCGTAATTATCGGGGGCGGATTTGGAGGGTTAAAACTAGCTGAGAAATTGAAAAAGAGCAAGTTTCAAGTAGTCTTAATCGACAAGAACAACTATCACCAGTTTCCTCCCTTGCTTTATCAAGTAGCGTCCTCCGGCTTAGAATATAATGAAATATCCTTTCCATATCGAAAGATATTCCAGAAGAGAAAGAACTTTTACTTCCGGTTGGCAGAGGTATATGGCGTCAATCCGAAAGGGCATACCATTCAAACCTCCATCGGCGAATTGGAATATGATTATCTTGTAATCGCCGCTGGAACTATCACCAACTTCTTTGGAAACAAAACGATCGAGGAACAGTCTCTACCCATGAAAACGGTAGAAGAGGCGTTAGCTTTACGAGACACCTTATTAATTAATTTAGAGAAAGCGACTACTTGTACGGACCCGGACGAGAAGCAAGCTTTGCTAAATATAGTTGTTGTAGGTGGAGGGGCTACAGGTGTAGAAGTATCCGGCGCTTTATCCGAGATGAAACGGTTTGTTTTGCCGAAAGACTATCCGGATCTAGGAAACTTTCATATGAATATCTATCTGATAGAAGGGTCCCCTAAATTACTAGGGGCCATGTCTCCGGAAGCCTCCTCCAACGCTAAACGCTTCCTTGAGGATATGGGCGTTAACATCATTCTTCAGAAGCGTGTCGTGGACTATAAGGATGGGAACGTTTTCTTAGATGACGGACAAACCATACCCACTAGAACCTTACTTTGGGTAAGTGGTGTGAAAGCGGTGCATTTCGATCATATCGAAGGAGAACTCTTGACCCGGGGGGAACGGATTATCGTCAATGAATGTAATCAAGTAAAAGGCTTATCCAATATATTCGCCATAGGAGATGTCTGCTGGATGGCAGAACCGGATTACCCGAACGGACATCCGCAAGTCGCTCAGGTAGCGATTCAGCAAGGTGAGTTATTAGCCGAAAATCTACAACGGATCGAGGCTCTAAAAAAACCGAGACCTTTCCATTATAAGAATTTGGGAACTTTAGCTACTGTCGGCAGGAATAAAGCGGTTGCCGATTTAAATAAGGTGAAATTACACGGATTTACGGCATGGTTGGTTTGGATGCTCGTACATTTACGTTCCATCTTAGGAATCAAGAATAAGCTAATTGTACTGATCGACTGGATCTGGAATTATTTCACGTACGACCGTTCCATGCGTTTCATCTTGTTCATCCAAAAGCACAAACAAGATGGAACACAGGGCACGGAACCTACTTTATAAACGATAAGTCAACGTAAGCCAAGCTACCCGGGCATCACGATTGCGCTTTTGCGTCATTTCTAAGTTCGGGGCATCAATAATCGTTGTTTCTTCTAAACTATCGAATATATTGTTGATACTTAAGTTCGCGCATAATTTACGATTGAGGAAATATTGAGAGAGACCGGCATTTACGCTATAACGGCCTTTGATCTTACCTTGAGGCGTAAGCTGGTCGGAAACGTAGAAGCCGTCTACCTGAAAATCCGTAGTTGGCGTAATACTTACGTTTACATTCCCCTTAACATCCCAGCAAACCAAGGATTTCTTCTCGCCATAGCCTATCGTACGCCCATCGATCTCGTCCCGATAGATATCCCCGGAGAAACCGACCGTCAAGATACGTACCGGATTCCAGCTACCGGACAAATCGGCTCCGACTGCTTGGCTATGTCCGATATTCTCTTTCTTCCAAACCGTCTCGTCATTTACTTGGCTAGCGACCTCCATGATACGATTCGTACGATTCCGGTAATAAATAGCCGGAGTCAAACGAAAACGGGGAGCCGAAAACTGATATCCTAGCTCTACGTTATGGATAAACTCATCCTTCAAGCCCGGATTCCCCTGTATGATATGGGTAGGATCACTGTTATTCAAGAAAGAGCACAAATAGCTGCCATTCGGACGAATCACCCGTTGCTGATAACTCAAGCTTAAACGATTGCTCTTATTCACCTCATAAGTAAAACGGGCACGAGGATACAAATGAAAACGAGAACTCTTGTTCTCTTTGCCTTTTATCCCCTGCCAATAAGGGTCGTTGATCCAAGAAGGGCTAAACTCATTCATCTTAAAATGACTAAATTCCGCCTGTATCCCTATCTCCGCGTTAAAAGCGCCCCAATTCTTAACCACGTCCGCATAGATCAAATTCAGATAACGGTTGAAATCGTAATTATACGATTTCGCCGGACTTAACTCAAAACTACCGTCCACCTTATCAAAAGCAGCCGTCAGATAATCCTCGTTTCGCGCACGACCTATATAACCAAGCTTGAAATCCCAACCATCGATCTCCTGCCCATATCCAAATCCCCAGAAATAATTATGTTTCGTATGGTCGATAGATTGGTTATCCTCCAAGACGATATTCCCGTTTTGAGGATTCTCATTCTTGAAATCATTATCCTCATCATACGAGAAATTATTATAGTTGAATACGGTATAAAAACCTTGATTCTCCGAAATCTCATGGTTCCAATACGCTTCGGCGGCATAAGCTTCCTGGCGCTGGTCGTTATATCGGTTACGGATCACGTACTTCATTTGCTCCCCTTTCGGGTTGAATACCCGGTTGTTAATGCGTCCATACCGGCTATAATCCATCAAATGATACAGGCCATGCACGGTGATCCGGTCTTTCGCGGAAAGATCATAGTCTACTTTCATATCCGCCACATGTACGTCCGGACGAGCCGTGGCATTATTATTCATCTCCGTCCGGTTTTTAGCGGTCGCGGTCGATTTGCTGAAAGATCGTTCCCGGTATTCCCTCCTATAATTGTATTTTGCGTTGATATGGAATTTTCCGGGATGCAAATTCAATACCGCTCCCGCGTTATATCGCTCATTCCATCCCGCCCCAAGCGTAACATATAGAGGGGAATCTCCCGTTCCATACATACGAGGCACCAGATTGAGTATGCCCACATCACCATCCGGCACCGCATTAATCGGAGGAAATGCCCCTAATGAGATCTGGTTAAAGAACAGGGCGGGAAGTTGGATCAGCACGTCACCGCTATATTCTTCCAGCAAACCGTAAGGAACTCCATCGACAAGCATCCCGACATTACCGGAGCCCCTGTATGTAACGGCTCCTTCCATATCGGTTATGACAGAAGGCAATTGGCGAAAAGCATCCGCCGCCGTATTGGTAACGCTACTCAAGTTATTATCTACCCGCAAGATTTTCATCCCGCCCCTCTCGCTCAACCCGGCGAAACGGGTACCCTGAATCTCTATATTCCGGATCGTAAGCGTCGTATCGGCAGGAGTCTGCGAGAATACCGGCATAGCCAATAGAGCGGCCAATGGAAGAAGTAAAATTTGTCTCATATCATTATCTATGGTTTATAAACAAAAAAAGTCTGTATGTTCAACGCATACAGACTGTCCTCAAAACTCGTTTACTGATTATTATTCAGCAGGAGCAGCTTCTACGGCAACAGAGTCAGTAACCTCGACAGCTACAGAATCAGTAGCAGCAGCATCCTCTTCTACTACAGGAGCTTCCTCAACTACAGTAGCCTCTTCTGTTTCAGCAACAGATTCGGTAGATTCAGCAGATTTGTTGCCACAAGATGCGAATGATACAGCTGCGATAACAGCAGCAAATGCAACTAACTTTTTCATTTTGTTCTTAATTTAAACGGTCTATAATATCTTGTTGTTGTAAAACGATGCAAATGTATGTATTAATCATATATGTTGTACAACATAAGACGTTTTTTTTTGAATTATTTTCTACCGCTTTTACAATATGCTGAATATTAGCTGCGTTTGCTTTCTATTTATTTATCAATAATTACTGTACAGGTAACGCTTAATGCTTTTCTTCGGTGTTTTCTCGAATTCTGTCGGATACAATTGTATCTCCGAGATCGTTTCGTAAGGAGCCAGGAGCTTGTTCAACTCTATCCTATTTTGTTCCATGATAACTGGAAGATCCGTATGCGAGATACCCGTACTATCCACCGTATCGTAATCCGGATACACCATCCCGATCAATTTCCCGTTTTTCTCCACGACCAAACTCTCCATCACGAATGGCAAATTGTTCAATTTGGATTCAATCTCTTCCGGATAAATATTTTGTCCGCTAGCGCC
The DNA here is from genome assembly GCF_003635485.1 of Parabacteroides sp. AF19-14. Taxonomy (NCBI): domain Bacteria; kingdom Pseudomonadati; phylum Bacteroidota; class Bacteroidia; order Bacteroidales; family Tannerellaceae; genus Parabacteroides; species Parabacteroides sp. AF19-14. The sequence goes on from NZ_QTMJ01000011.1 coordinate 105,661, forward strand.
CAAGATCATCGTCTTGCTACGTCCACGTATAAAAATACGGTTGTCATGATCGATCGTACCCAAATCACCAGTCCTTAGCCAGCCATCTTCCGTGAAGACATTTTGGGTTGCCTCATCATTCTTATAATAGCCTTTCATTACGTTCTCGCCCGATACTTGAATCTCGCCTACCTTATTATAAGGGTCTTCCGAATCGATACGGACTTTCATGATCCCTTTCAAGATCTGTCCGCAAGAACCGGGCACATACTCATTATTATGGTCATAACTGATCAACGGGCCACATTCCGTCATACCATAACCGATCGTGAACGGGAATTTGATCTTATACAAGAAATCCGTTACTTCTTGATTCATGGCGGCGCCCCCCACGATCACTTCACGGAAACGTCCTCCCAAAGCATCCACCAAATGTTTACGGATCTGGGCATAGATACGTGAATCCAACAAGGGAATATTCAAGGCCAACTTCAAGGTTCGCTTATTCAACTGAGGAAGGATCATCTTCTTATAGATCTTCTCCAAGATCAGGGGAACCATCAAGATCAAGTTCGGCTTCACCTCCTCGAATGCCTTTAATAAGATTTTAGGAGACGGTACCTTACCTAATAAATAGACATGCACACCGAATGCCATGGGTACCAATAAATTGAAAGCGCAACTATAGGCATGGGCCAGAGGCAGGAAACATAACTCACGTTCACCCCGGAACAATAGATCCAGTGTCCGGGCATACGTCACGTTTCCGGCTAAATTATTCCCCGTCAACATAACCCCTTTGCTAAATCCGGTCGTACCCGATGTATAGTTGATCTCTACCACCTTGTCATTATCCAGCTCAGCGTATTTGATATCCTCTTGGGTGAAGCCATCCGGATATTTCTCGGTCATCTTCTCATCCAGCGATTTCATCAACTTCTGAATATTCTCTCCATCCCGTTGATGCAAGCAACGATAATCGGAAAGAGAGAATACGCCGCGAACCTCCTCAATCTTATCTTCCTCCAAAGAATCCCAAATCCGGTCGCTAACAAACAAAAAGACAGATTCCGAGTGGTTAATAATATGATGTACATCATTCGGATTAAAGTCCTGAAGAATAGGCACGATAATCGCCCCATAAGTAACAACCGCCATATAAACAATGCACCAACGGGAACTGTCTTTACCAATCAACGCGATCTTGTCTCCACGACGGACTTGACACTCATGGAATAAAAGATGAATACGCGCGATCTCCGTCGCCACATCACCGAAAGTAAAGGTCTTACCTTTCCCGTAATCCGTTAATGCCGGCAAGGCCCAGTTTTACTTGAAACTCTCCTCGTAAATCTTGATGAAATTCTCTTTGATCATAGCACACGTTTATGAAATTCGCGTAAAAGTAAAAACAAATCCTTACTTTTGCCATGATATAACCTATAAATTTAAAATAAGAATGAAAAGAATCACTCTCGCATGGGCATTGACCCTCTGTAGTTTTATGACATTTATCGCCTGTTCATCCCCAGATGTTGGAGAAAGAAGCGTAAGCATTATCCCCGCTCCGGCCCAAATGACAGTAGGCGAAGGCACATTCACGATTCATCCCGGCATTGAGATCGGTTATGCGGACGAATCCTTAAAGGGTATGGGCGAGTTGCTATCTAACGAGATAAAAAAGCTATCCGGCATCAAGCTGGCTTCCGCCTCAGACAAAGAATCGAATTGCATCATCTTCCTCGAGTTGACAGATCCGAAAGAGTTCGCCGACCTGCCAAAAGCTTATGGATTGAGTCCGAAAGATAGTGTCCCCGTAGATGAGTCTTACTCCCTCTCCATCCAAAAGAGAAACATCTACATCAAGGCCACTACCCTAGAAGGTATCTATCGAGGTATCACTACCTTGAAACAAATCGTGGGTGGTAATTTACAACCCGGAGGCGAGAAGATTTATCTACCGCTACTGGAAGTGAAGGACTCACCTCGTTTCGCTTGGCGCGGACTTTCTTTCGATGTATCTCGTTGCTTCTTCGATCCCGAGGAAGTGAAACAAGTGATCGATATGGTCGCCTTATATAAGATGAACGTACTGCATATGCATCTTTCCGATAACCAAGGTTGGCGTATCGAGATCAAGAAATATCCCGAGCTAGCGGAAATAGGAGGTCAACTTCCCAACAACGGCAGAAAAGGTGGCTATTATACGCAAGAGGAATTCAAGGATCTCGTGAATTACGCGAACGAACGCTTCATCACGATCATCCCGGAAGTAGATATCCCGGGGCATACAGCTGCCGTATTCGCCGCCTATCCGGATTTCAAGAATGCGGTTAAATTCAAGACCAAGGTTAACATCCCGGGGCAGGCCTTCAATGCGCTCGACGTAGACGATCCGAAAGCGATGCAATTTACGGAGGATGTTATCGCGGAGCTAGCCGCTTTAGCACCCGGAAACTACATTCATATCGGAGGCGACGAGGCGATCGGCTTACCCCATGATAAGTTCGTCCGTTTTATAAATAAGACACGGGAAATCGTATTGAAGAATGGAAAGAAAATGGTCGGCTGGCAAGAAACCGCCCGTGCGGATATCTCGGAAGGCGATGTCATCCAGCACTGGATTTATCTGAAGCAAAAAAGCGAGGACTCTTCTAAGAAAAAAGATAATATACCTGCCGAATATAAAGAGATCATGGCCTTATTCGCCGAATTCATGAAAGAGGCACCAAAAGATCCGGGACTTGGTATATCCAAAAAAGCGAAAGTGATTCTCTCGCCGAGCGGTTACGTTTATCTGGACCATAAATATCTGGAACCAAGTGCGGACTCCACCCAAAACGCGGAGCAAGAACGTCTGGGCATGGCCGCCTATGAGAAACAAACGATCCAAGAAATGTACGACTGGGACCCGATGACCTTCAACCCCACTGTAGAGAATCCTCAAAAAGATGTAGCGGGTATAGAAGCCGCTATCTGGTGCGAGACGATCACCAATTTCAGAGATCTGCAATTCCTGTTAATGCCCCGTTTGGCTGGTGTCGCCGAAAAAGGTTGGTCCAAAGTAGAGAACACACATTGGGACGAATATAAAGTAAGACTTGGCGCGCAAGCCCCCTTATGGGAAAAGGCCGATTGGAACTATTTTAAATCATCCTTAGTGGATTGGAAATAACAGTACAAAATTTTCATAACATTACGAATATTTCGAAATAAATTAAATATCTTTGTCCTATTAACTTTAGGACAAAGATATTTTTATGAATAAATGGCTTATTATATTTGCGATATTACTAACCGCTTGTACCGGCACAAGCGAGAAATCAGAGGAATGTATAACAATTGACCTAGCAACTCATATACCCGGAAAACTCATTTGAACTTCCCGAAGAAGCCTATTTCACTCCCAAATACATCTCAAACGACAACCGTTACCTAATCGATTGGGAGCAACCCGAGAATGATAACAATCCGGTATTAATCTTAGTGGAGCCCTAGTTGCCGTATTTCCTCTATCGGCACAATAAACAAAACAAGGCCGCAGCAAGGACTATTCGATAACAAGTCTTCATAAATAATGTTGCTTGACTGTATCTATTCCTTAGTTCACGGCATGGTTTTTACAGACCACGTCATGGTTTATACAGACCACGACGTGAATCGCACAGACCACGACGTGGTTTGTAGAATATATCCAATAGTAAAGAAGAATAGATAGGCTTCCGGAAAACTATTTATGCAATAGTAAAGAGTTTTTAAGTCCATCTCAATCCGAACTCTTTACTAATCCGGGCTTAATTAGTACCTTTGCACTCTAACTAAATCGAAAATGATAGATCAGACCGTATTTAACAATAAAAAGGCCGCTTATTATACGCTGGGTTGCAAACTAAATTTCGCGGAGACCTCTACCATTGGAAAGCTATTAGCCGAACAAGGGGTACGCAAGGTGCGTCCCGGGGAAAAAGCGGATATATGCGTGGTGAATACTTGCTCCGTAACGGAACTGGCCGATAAGAAGTGCCGGCAAGCGATCCGTCGGATCAGCAAGCAACACCCCGGTGCCTTTATCGTGGTGACCGGTTGCTACGCACAGTTGAAGCCGGAGGAAGTCTCCCATATAGAAGGCGTGGACTTGGTTCTTGGCGCCGAACAGAAATTAGAGATCCTTCAATATCTGGAGAACCTGGAGAAGAAAGAACACGGAGGAACTGTTATCGCCTCACAAAGCAAGGATATACGTTCCTTCTCCCCTTCTTGCTCGGCCGATGACCGTACACGTCATTTCTTGAAAGTACAAGATGGATGCGATTATTATTGCTCCTATTGTACCATTCCTTTCGCCCGTGGAAGAAGCCGGAACGGGACGATCGCCAGCATGGTGGAACAGGCGCAGGAAGTCGCTCGTAAAGGAGGTAAGGAGATCGTATTGACAGGCGTAAATATCGGGGACTTCGGCAAAAGTACCGACGAGACCTTTATCAACTTAATCCGGGCTTTGGATGAGGTAGATGGAATCGTACGATATCGTATCTCTTCCATCGAGCCGAATCTGATTACCGACGAGGCCATAGATTTCGTGGCCCATAGCAAACGTTTCGCTCCTCATTTCCATATCCCTTTACAAAGCGGCAGCGATGCTGTCTTGCAATTAATGCGCCGCCGTTACGACACCGCTCTTTTCCGTCATAAGATCGAAAAGATCAAGGAAATAATGCCGCATGCTTTCATTGGCGTAGACGTAATCGTTGGAACCCGTGGCGAGACAGACGAGTACTTCGAGGAGGCCCGCCAATTCATCGATAGCTTGGATATAAGCCAACTGCACGTGTTCAGTTATTCGGAACGCCCGGGTACCCAAGCGCTGAAGATCGATTATGTAGTAGACCCAAAGACCAAACACGCACGCAGTCAACAACTCTTGGATATCTCAGACCAGAAACTTCATGCCTTTTATGAGGCCCATATCGGACAAGAAGCGAATGTCTTATTCGAACACACCAAGAAAGACGGCAAGATGCACGGTTTCACCGAGAACTATATAAAGGTAGAAATCCCTTATGATGCCGCTTTGGTCAATGAGACCCGCAAAGTCGTACTAGGCGGCTGGAATGAGGATCGCACCGCATTAATAGTCAACAATCAATCATCAACCGTCAACTGAGATGTGGGATAAAATACAATATGCCTTTCTTTATAGCTGGGTAAAAGTACACGCCTTACTCCCCATGCGGGCTTTATACGTGTTATCAGACATCCTATATGTCCTTATCTATAAGATAGCCGGATACCGGGTAAAAGTAGTGCGCCGTAATATAACCGCCTCTTTCCCGGATAAGTCCAAGGCGGAATTACGCCAATTAGAACGCCGGTTCTATCATCATTTCGCCGATTATATCGTAGAAACGATTAAACTAGCCCATATCTCTCTGGATGAGATACAACAGCGTGCTTATCTGAGGAACCCGGAATTGGTTGACCAACTTATGGCGAAAGGCCATACTTGCTTCATCCTCACGATGGGGCATTATGGCAACTGGGAATGGTTTTCCGGTTCGACCACTCGCTTTGAGGACTCACGCATCTATCAGATATACCGTCCGTTAAACAACAAGGCCTTTGATAAGCTATTCGCCGATCTCAGGACACAGTTCGGTTCTTTCGGCATCAAGAAAAACGATACGATACGGGATATCATCAAGTTAAAACAAGACAAAACCAAATCTGTCGTCATCTTCTTGGCGGACCAGACACCCAGCAAGGCCAACCTGCATTATTGGACCGAGTTCCTTCATCAAGATACAGCCATATTAACCGGTCCGGAGCGTATCGCACGCAAACTGAACCTGCCTGTAATCTTCCTCGATACCCAAAAGGTAAAAAGAGGATATTACACCGTAGACATGAAGCTGATTACGGAGAATCCCAAAGAGACTCCAGAAAATTACATCACCGAGCGATACGCACGACTTTTAGAGAAAATGATCTTGCGTGATCCGGCCTACTGGCTATGGACCCATAAACGTTGGAAACATAAACATGAGCAACAAGGATGAAAAAAGTAGCGATTGTCATCTTAAACTGGAACGGAAGAAAGCTAATGGAGGAATTCCTTCCTTCCGTCGTATCCAACTCTCCGGAATGGGCGGAGGTTATCGTAGCAGATAACGGTTCTACCGATGACTCGATCGAGATGTTGAAAGCAAAATTCCCCACGGTCAGCATTATCTGCCTCGACCGGAACTACGGATTTGCCGAAGGATATAATCAAGCGCTCAAAAGGCTCGACCATGAATATTGCGTTTTATTAAACAGCGACGTAGAAGTTACTCCCAATTGGTTAGATGCCCCGATTGCCACTCTCGACTCTGATCCGTCAATCGCTTGTGTCCAACCCAAAATACGGGCTCAACGAAATAAAGAATACTTCGAGTACGCGGGTGCGGCCGGAGGATACATTGATAAATACGGCTATCCATTTTGTCGGGGGAGAATCTTGCATATCGTGGAAAAGGACGAGGGGCAATACGACACTCCCGCCGATATCTTATGGGCGACAGGAGCCTGCTTATTCGTTCGTACGGCTACGTATAAGGAAGTCGGGGGATTAGATGCCGGATTCTTCGCACATCAAGAAGAAGTCGATATGTGTTGGCGTTTACGTTCACGGGGATATCGGTTGGTATGCGTCCCACAATCCATCGTTTACCACGTCGGTGGAGCCACCTTGAACGCGGAAAGTCCCCGCAAGACTTTCTTGAATTTCCGGAACAGCTTATTGATGCTTTACAAGAATTCGCAGGAAGACGATTTAAGGCATGTGATGCGTGTCCGCTTTTGGCTGGACTATATCGCCGCCGCGAAGTTCCTGATGGAAGGACATTTCGCTAACGCGAAAGCGGTTTATGAGGCACGGAAAGCCTATCACCAACTCAAACCGGAATATACGCCTAAGCGTAAAGAGAATCTGGAGAAAAGAACACTGAGCACCATCCCGGAACTTATGCGGGACAGTTTAATTCTGGCATTTTATCTAAAAGGGAAGAGGACATTCAAAGCGATAAAGGATAGACGATAAAGAAACCGGCCTTCTTACTTCCCCCAAGGAGAAAAGAAGACCGGTTCTCAAAAAATATATAAGATTTTAAGTATCAATCCCTGTAAAATGGATATCAAAAAACCACCCGATAAAAAAAGAAATCCCGGGAGAGAGCCAATGCCGATAAATAAGACAGGTCAAGTCTCTGCAACTTCAAAATGGTCTTTTCACTAACGGCACGTTTCGATGTCTTGGCGATCCCGGTATATACCTCATGAAAAGGAAAAGCTTGCTCCACAAGTTGCTCTTGTACAGCTTTATTATAGGCGGCACGCAAGATTCTCATATAAAATGAGCTACTATTCTTACTCACTCTCCTTCCCCATAGCCATTTCTCATATTTGCAAGCCGTATCGGAGTCTAATGCGGTGAAAGATATATCACAATTCTCTAAAAAAGAGGAAAAGCTGTTCAATGTTCGTAAATAATTACGGGAAGTACTGAATTGACCGCTATCATGAAGGAGCCCAATCTCTTTTCTCAAATAGTCCAACATTCCGGTTTCAGTTTTTGGAGATCGGCAACTAACACTTAATTATTTCGACGATATTCGGTTGGAGTGACCCCATAGCTTTGTTTAAAAGCCGTACTAAAATAACGAGCGCTAGAAAAACCGACACGGTCCGCTACTTCCTGAATACTCATATCCTTATGAGATGAAAGCAACCGAGAAGCCTCGACCATACGAAACCGAATCACATAATCACCAACCGAGACATCCGACAAATGACTGAACTTGCTATAAAGCGTCGTTCTACTCATCGCCATCGCAGAGGCGATAAAAGGCACATTCAAATCCGGATTACTCAAGTTCTCCCGAAGCAACGTATTCAATTTACACATGAATTGTTCGTCCGCATTGCTTGTCGCATCCTCTTTTGGAGAGAATAGACAACCGGACTCACGATAACGCACACGAAGTAGGTCTCGCTGTCTCAATATATTCCGCAGAATCACCAACAAGGAATCTATATCAAACGGCTTCGCCAAATAGATATCCGCCCCTGATTTATACCCCTCTACCGAACTTGCTTGATCCACCCTAGCGGTCAATAAAACCACAGGAATATGGCTAACCGCTACGTCGTTCTTGATTCGGTAACACAGCTCAAAACCATCAGTCCGAGGCATCATGACATCACTGATTACAATATCCGGCTGACATTGCCCCAAGATTTCCCAAGCCTCTTCCCCGTCTCCGGCTACAAAAACCTCCTTAAACTCTGCCTGCAAGACACCGAGTAAGTAGTTACGCAACTCTATCTCATCTTCAACCACCAACAATGTATATTTAGCAAGCTCCGTATCTACCTGTACTCCGCACACATCTGTTTCCGGCATGTCAGCGCCCTTCACGCTTAAATCGATAACCCTATCCGGTTCCGCAGAAACAAACGCTTGCGTGAAAGGAAGGTCGAAATAGAATGTGGCACCTACATCCTCATTATTGTAAGCACCTATACTTCCGCCATGCAACTCTATTAGTTTCCGGGCATAAGCCAACCCGATCCCACTCCCTTTACGGTCGTGTTCACCTTGGTAAAAACAGGTAAAAAGACGGTTTATATCCACATGTCTCAATCCGATCCCCTGGTCCGCAAGGAAAACCCGCACATTCTTATCCATACGCTCCGTACCAATGACCAATAAGGTATCCGGATCGCTGAATTTCATCGCATTTATCAATAAATTAGATAAAACGACACGGCATTTGGAAGTATCAAAGGGTACTTTCTCTACTGAAGCATCCAACTGGAACCGCACAGAAATCCTACGGGCTTCGAATTCCATGATAAAATCATCCGTTACCGATCGTATCCAATCGTTAAGATCGTAAAAACGAATATCCATAACATCGCCGTTCGTATCAGACTTCTGAGCATCGAGCACCATATCGACGATCTCCCGCATCCGGCAAGTCTGCAACAACAAACCATCCAATTGCCGGGATACATCTTTATCCGTCACCTTTCCGGATTTCAGCAAACGTTTGAGCGGAGCATAGATCAAAGTAAGTGGCGTACGTAATTCATGGCTGATGTTCACCATGAAACGGACTTTTTCCTCATAAAACTTTCGTTCATGTTCTTTCATAGCCCAAGCAAGTTTCCGTTCTTTGCGTCGCATAACAGACCAGATCATCCCTCCAATTGCCGCAAACACAATCACCCCCATCGCGATCAGAAACCAAGCGCGTCTCCACAAAGGAGGCTCCACATCTACTGCCAATAATCTCAAAGGAACACTCCAGTCTCCATTCTTCTTGCTATAGGAAACCCATAATTCATAGTTGCCCGGAGAAAGCGCCGGAAATGTAAATGCATGGCTTGAAGTCTCCAACAACTCCTCACGGTCTCCCTTGATGTAAAAACGGAATAATTTCTTCCGCATCAAATCCTTCTCTTTCACGATAACACTTAACCCAAAAGAAACATAATCCCACGGAATGGAAATAGCCTGTTCCCCGGATATACCATCGGGATGAATCGGAGCCCCATCTAAAGCCAAATTAATCATGCTTACAGAAAAATCCTCTTCCTCATGAATGTCATAGTCGGGCCGTATCCTAACCAGCCCTTCCACCCCAGAAATATAAATATTACCGGAAGAAGCCTCAAAAGCAGGTTCCGGAAGAAACTCACGTGTAAAGACACCGTCAGATTCCCCAAAAACGATTACACGCTTCTCATCCGGTACATACGCATACAACCCTTCATGAGTACTTATCCAAAGGCGATCAGAACGATCAAACGCAAGAGACGTTACCCCAATAAAACGATCCTGATCAACCGTGTCCAATCTTTCCGAGAGACGGTCATAAACATATAGACCGGAAGATGTCCCCAACCAAAAACGGTTATCTTTATCTTGTTTTACCGCAAGTATCGTACCGATATCCTCATTCCTCACAAATAACGGACGTAGTTGCTTATGCGGGATATCCAACACATACAAAGCTGCGGAAGAACTTATGTAACAAGAATCGCCTTGTATGAAACGGGGTGCAAGCAAACTTTGCGGTAACAGATCTTCCGGTAAAGACTCAAATTGTTGTTTCCGCCGATTATACACAGACAAATGATTATCGGATAAAAGACAGAAACGGTCCTCGTCTAAAGGAAATAAACGAATCGAATTACCTCGTAAGAATAAATCCTTTCGCACATGTCCCCAATTTAACAAAAACTCCCGGCATTCTCCTGTATTTTTATTAAAATGATAAAGCCCTACACCAAACAAAGATAACAACAATTCCGAATCACTATACGGCATGATAGACACCACCTTCATCCCCGCAGTCTGAGGATATTTCCGGAAAGTCTCTTTTTGCGGATCAAACAAATCAAGACCTCCCCCATCCGTTCCTATCCAGATTTTCCCATCACGATCTTCATACATGGAAGTGACCGACTGAAAACTCAAACCGTAAGAAGCCCCGGGAGGAGCATCCCGATAAGTCGTCATAAAAACAGGTTTGATGCCGATCAATCCTCCCCTGATACTGCCCGCCCAAACATTATCCTCATCATCGATATACAGACAGGCGAAAGAATTTACCGGCAACGAATGGCGATCGCCCGGAAGATGCATAATCGCTCTTACGGTCTTATTTTTGTAATTATATATATTGATACCACCTCCGTCCGTCGCCAGCCAAAGTTCGCCATCTTTCTCGCACATATCTTGCACGATATTATGAGTCAATCTCTCCGGGGTTTCCAAATGCTCCTGCAATCTCCCCTCTCGATCATAACAAAAAACACCTTTATTATAGATAGCCACCCATATTCTCTTGAATGAATCTATATACATGGAGGGGATATTCCCTTTGGGGATAAACGGCACACGTTCCATATCTCCGGTGTCTAGCGAATACCACCAAAGCCCTTTTTCCAGAAAAGACAGTATGACTTTCCTCTCTTTCTCGTCATACAAATAAACATAATTAGGCGAAAATTCAAACGGACTTTCCTTGAACTTACACCGGATCATTTTCTTTTCCGCATAGGAATAACAAAAAACACCTTGCTTCCCTAAAAAATAGATTCCTTCCGGCATGAGGAGGCTACAAGCAGCGACCAAAGGTTGACCGTCTATTTCCTGACGTACAAATTTTCGAGTACCACGATCGAAATATGCCAATCCGCGACTAGTTCCTACCCAAACATTCCCCTCCGCATCTTCCTCTAAAAAAACAATATCATTATAAGGAAGAGAATTCGGATTCTCTCTCTCCTCCTGATAAACGGTTATTTTTTCCCTATCGAAACGATTCAACCCAAACCGGGTACCAATCCACATAACACCTCTTTCATCTACCAGTACACATTTTACGGAAGACTGCGATAATCCGTTTTCCAAAGAAATTTGTTTAAAATAATACTTAGGAGCTGCATAAAGAGACTCCGCTAAACACACAAAAAACAGCAATAGATATAATTGTAAAAACCTCCAAAATACTCGCATAGTTGTATATCACCCATTGTTCGGCAAAAATACTAAATCGTCCGAAATATAAGGCTTGCAGAGTATAAAAAAACGTTTTTTGAATTTTCACGGACGATTTTGGACCCAAGAAAATATCCTTAAAGCATAGATTTGCAGCAAATGAAAAATTAAACAAAAAAGCATATCATTAAAAATTATTCTTATGTTACGTACAACGGGTATATATTTTATTATTTTGGTTATGATACTTGTAAAATGTTTCCTTCCGGGCGAAAAACCGGAGATCATTCCTTTCCCCTTGCAAAGTGTATCAGACAAAGGTGATTTCACATTCAACAAGGCAACCCTCATCAGTGTAGAAAATGAAAAACAGGCTATGATCGCTCGGGAGTTGACCGATCTATTCACGCTTTCCGCCGGATTCACCCCGGAAATAAAAATACAAGACAAACGAGCCAATATCATATTCCGCACAGACAGAGAACTAGCGGCCGAACATTATAAACTGAATATAGCCCCCTCTTGTATTCTAATAAAAGCATCCGGACAAAAAGGTTTCTTTTACGCAATGCAAACCTTACGTTTTCTGCTTCCTCCAGCAATAAACAGCCAAACTCAGGTAGAGAATATTCAATGGAACGTACCGGGAATGACCATACTAGATGGCCCCCGATACAGCAATCGGACCGTGGCTATACACACACCTTTCACTCTCATCTCGAAGGATAATCTCAAAGAATTGATCGATCACCTAGCCATGTTAAAAATAAACAGACTTCATTTCACACAAGAAGTTCATGATACGACACCTGAAGGACAGCAAAAAATGAAGGATATGAACCTGTATGCTAAATCCAAGAAGATCACGATCTCAAACGGAACAACACACACCCATGATATCATATCGTATCTCCCGTTCCAAGCAGAGCGACTTATCTGGAAAGCAAATATCTCCGATTGCGATGAGGATAAAAAAAGGTTATTCCAATATTTAGCGCCCATCGCAGAAAGAAGCTGGTCTGGTAATTTGTTAGCCCATCGCCTCACGCAAGATATCGATCAAGATGGGCTTCAATCCGCTTACGAAACATTCCACGGCGATCACCATCAGTATCAATCCCATCAAACGCATCATCACGTTATTTCCAGTCTCTCCCAATATACGTACCAGCCGGGTAGAAGCTTGCAAGATCAAGAATGTGATAAAATAGACCAATGCGATTATTCCGATCAACGTACCCTTTAAGGTGAATGTCGAAGCGTCATCCATAAGCATGATTGCGTTGGCGATCGCTCCCGGACCGCACAACATCGGGATCGCCAGAGGAGTAATGGATATATCATCCGCATAGGTTTTCACCTCTTCCTCTTTCAACTTTGCGTTGGAATAGCGTGCCTGAAGCATATCAAACCCGATCTTGAAGATAATAAAGCCGCCAGCTATGCGAAAGCCGTTTGAGGAGATACCAAAGAACTTAAACAGGAACTGACCGGAGAAAGTAAAAACCATCAAGGTGATGAACGACACGATCGTGGCCCTTCGGACAATCGCTTTCCGCTCATGCTCATTCATGCCATTGGTCATGGTCAAGAAAACCGGCATCGTACCGAGTGGATTGGTCAACGTAAAAAACGAAGTGAAACATAATAGGGCGAAAGGTAACAAGTCTTCCATATCAATAATTTTTTAATTGGCTAATGTGCCAATATGCCAATTAGTTGAAGAGAGCATGATTGGCACATTGGTACATCAACATATTGTCACATTATTTACTCATCCCAGACCAAATAGGCTGAGACCAACCAATGATTCAGCTTATTCCCATCCACTTCTGCCGCTTCCGGAATACTCACCGTCAGCGTATGATGGCCGGGTTGGATATCTTTCAACGCTACCTCTTCCGGTATCACATCCGATCCGGGACACCAATTAGAGCGGGAAAGATCCGAAGACGCCAAGGGTTCCTCTACTTCTTTCTCCGAATATCCCCTCTCGGTGATATAGGAAGCCAGACGCTTTCTCAACCAAACCCCGGTAGCCGGATTAAAACGACGGAAAGAAGCGCAGTCCGTACGCCAAGGAACAAAATCCAAGACTGGAACTCCATCAACAGAGACAATATTCTGTTTCTCCACGAACTCATCCCCGCCGGAATGACCGCCATGTCCCGTAACGATATATTTCAGACGGACATCACGTGCGCCTTGAGGAATATCAAAATCCAATGACACGTCCTTCCGGGCGAATATATCCGGATATTCCTGCCCGATATAATAAACCGTATTCATCAACGGCTCTACATGTTTCTTCGGCAAAGCGTCGCAAGTCAGATCGGACTCATCCACATCAATCGTCATGCTTGCGACGTATCCTTCCGGTGTCCATGTATCGATAAAGATTCCAACATAAGCACCACCTTCCAAAAGAGGATACAAATCGGTTATGTCTTGCTCCCAGCTTACGCTATCTTCCCAATGGTCGACATACACCGGTTTACGATGTTTCGTCAAGCTATCCTCGGGACTACTGTAATGCCCTACTCCAAACGGAGTCATGAAACGCATCAATTCCACGGTAGGTTGATAATCCGTCCCGGGGATGATACCGATCATCTTCTCCAGTTTCACGCTATCCACCGCAGGAAACTCCTTCTCGCCTTTAGCGATATTCAACAAATTAATGCCCGAGGCATTTGGCAATACAAAACAAGAGCCGGATTTATCCCAGCGATCTCCATTCGAAGCTACCGTAACCCGGAGTTTGACGGAAACGTTTCGCTTATATTCCGGCAATGTTACCTTCTTCAAGATAATACGGCCATTCACCAAATGATAGATACTGTCCGGTCCCGGAGCGTTAAAAGCGGCGGGATATACATCCGGAGCGAAACGTACGCGGGTATCATTAAATACCTGTACGGAATAATCTCCCATCGACGGTAATTCTTTATGTCCGCAAGAAGCGGTACATAGAAAAACTCCCGTCAAGGAGACAAATAAAGCCAATTTTTTAATCATTTTGTCTAGAATTTAGTAAGCTCCTTAATAAGCTGCTTTTGTCCGGCAGTCTTATCGGCGTGCGTACAAGGACCGGTCACACAACCGCCCTCGCAAGCCATCACTTCTATAAACTGCGCGGGAGCCTTTCCGGTTTTAGCGTAAGCGCGTAATAATGCCACATTTTTCTTTGTCAGGTTGGCTACCTGCACGGCATTTACGTTCTCGTCCTTCAAATAAACCTTAACGGCGTTGATCACACCACCACTTTGGGCGAAGCCATGCGCCTCACGGACAGCGTTAAATAATACGGAGAAAGGCTGGGCCTCCTCGATCTTGATACCCAATCCCTCCAATACGGAACCTACTTCCTCAAACGTAAGTGTAAAATCCACGCACGGATCTAGTTTCACCTCTTTTCGTTTCGCCACGCACGGGCCAACAAACACGATCTTCGCATCCGGATATTTTTCCTTCACGATACGGGCCGTATAATACATCGGAGATCCGGTAGAAGAGATGTATTTCTTTAAATCCGGGATATGTTTCTCGGCCAATTGCACGTAAGACGGACAGCAACTAGTGGTCATGAACGGTTGTCCTTCTTTCAATTTCTCGATCAATTCTTCCGCCTCATGACGGGTGGTTTCCATAGCGCCTTGCGCCACCTCGACCACTTCCTCGAATCCCAAGGATTTGATAGCGCCATACACTTTTTCCTTCGGAGCGCTAAACTGAGCTAAGATAGACGGAGCGACAATCGCTACCATCTGTTCCTTATTCCGCAAGCGTTGCAAGATATCGAATACTTGCGAGATCTCGAAGATAGCACCGAACGGACAAGCATTCACACATTTACCGCAATATATACATTTAGACTCGTCGATATGCTCCACCCCATACTCGTCCTTGCTGATCGCCTTAACCGGACAAACTTCCTCGCAAGGGATCGGGATATAAACGATGGCATGGTACGGACAACTTTGGTGGCATTTACCACAGCTGATACAAGTTTCATGATCAATCTCGGCCTGACCGTTTTTCTTGAATCGGATAGCGTCCTTCGGGCAGTTCATATAACAACTACGAGCCACGCAACCCCGGCAAAGATTCGTGATCTCATAATTCACGGAGACACAAGAGGAACACGCCTCATCCACTACACACATGATATTTTCCTTCTTATTCTCCGAGCGGAACAAGGCACGCTTCGCATACTCTGAAAGCGGTGTCAACTCATCTTCCTCGTCCTGCATATCAAAACCAAGCAAAGGCAAGGTTTTGTATTTCCAGACGGCACGTTCCTTATGTACACAGCAACGGCCCCTCACTTTCGATTTTCGGGGACTCAACTCGATCGGCAAGCGATCAATTTCTTCTAGAAGACGGTTTTCTTTCCAGAGCTTTACTAACTTCGCCAGCAATCCGTGACGAACAATCATTACGTTGTTGGTAAATGCCATAATGTTATCGTATTTGTGCTTTTAGTATATCGTATATCGCATCACTTCTTTACAAACGCAAAGGTAAATAAAAGTTTCTAAACAGAAAGAAAGCTTTCTTTAAGAATTATCGAAGCACTATGAATATCTCCGCCAAACGGAGGATTTAATTTAGACAAGACAAGTTCCACCTCCGTGATCTGTGGAAATCTCTCTTTCAAAGCCTTCAAGATACGCCCCGCCGCGTGCTCGAGAAGTCTCGAGGGGATAGCCATTTCTGCTTTCACGGTTTCATATACTGTGGCGTAATTGATCGTATTGCTTAAATCGTCGCTCCATACCGCATTCTCCAACGGAGCTGTCAGTATCAAATCTACGATAAAAGTATTCCCAACCCGGGTCTCTTGGGGTGCCACGCCATGATAGGCATAGAATGTCATCCTTCGTAATTCAATCTTTGTTGTCATAATCTTTTAATTTATCTGTAAATGTATAGAAAGTAAACCTTCCTGCAAAAAAATAGTCTTATATTTGTCAACCAAGTAACAACACATTATGATGGGAATAAAACAAAAAGATGAAAATTCCGCAGGCGGATTACACAACGCCTTGGCTGCGGGGACAACGATAAAGGGTAATATTATCACAGAGACAGACTTTCGCTTGGATGGAAAAGTAGAGGGAGATATCAGTTGCAACGGCAAGATCGTTATCGGCCCCAAAGGTAGCGTAACAGGCAATATCGTATCCGAGAATGCTGAGATTCTCGGTGAGGTAGATGGCTCCGTAAAAGTAAGCGCAAAGCTTATTCTAAAATCAACAGCAATTATCAAGGGAGATATATATACCCAATCCCTAGAGATCGAACCAAACGCACGGTTCAACGGAGCCTGCTCGATGTGTTCCGAGAAAAAGAAAGCGGACAAATAGACTGAGGGCCGCACTTTTCGATACGGCCCTTAGTCTTTCTTATTTTCGTCCAGCCTCTTTTATCAACGAGACTATCTTATTATTCAGGTTATCAGCCTGTAAAAGCTGTTCCAACGTAATATGCATCCGGTAGCGCCAATAATGCGTTGAATTCGCAGGAACGTTGATACGCTCGGATTCTATATCCTTCCGCTTGATAGAATCATCCATAGCAAACCAATCCTGCAACGGAATAATCGTCAGCATGGAACGAGTCTTCAAATGATTAGAAATAATCTGGGCAACGATTTCAGCCGTACATTCATCCGGGGCCTCACCGATCCGTTGCAATACATGGTTGTAATAACGCTGTGTCTTCTCCGGATCTTCTTTCCACCAATTACGAAGAGGAGTCATATCATGTGTAGAAGTCGTACAAACGGAATGATAAGGCAAATTAAACATATCGGAAAACTCCCGCTGCGGACTCTTCGGCATACGCTCAATCTCCAAGCTTAGTATTTGCAACTTATTCATAACCTCGGGAACAGAGGCGGGGATCATACCTAGATCCTCTCCACAAACCAACATCTCCGTGGACGCAACCAACGGTGTCAAACGCTTAAACGCTTGCGCCTTCCAAAAATCATTATGGCGATGATAGAAGAAATGCCAGTATAACTGATCGAACGCATAACGGTCGGAACCACTCAATTCCCGATAGATATAGGATTGATTCGCCGAGATCCGGGGATGAAACTTATCGGTCTCTCTTGGGTCACGAAGAAATAATACCTCATTCGCAATCGTAAACAGGCCATTCTTGATCCGTAGGGAAACAGGATCCGCCTTATCCGCAAACAACGCCTCAATCTTCCTTTGTGTATCACAGAACGGTTTTAACACATAATGCCGGGAGGAGGATTGTGCCAAATAAGCACCTATCACCTCTTCTGTATTTTCCTCAAACAATTCCGATAAGAATTGTCTATTGATATGTGGGGTCGTGAAACGAGACTCGTTAAAATTCAATCCATACTGCTCGATCTCTTCTCTCGAGAACGGCAACGCTGGATTGAAATGACCACAAAGCCCTTGCACATATTCACAAGGAACCTCCCATATTCGGAAAAATCCCAAGATGTGATCTATACGGAAACAATCGAAATAATCACTTAACTTAGCGAAGCGTTTTTTCCACCAAGAGAAATTATCTTTCTCCATCGCATCCCAGTTATAAGTCGGGAACAGCCAGTTCTGACCGTTCATGGAAAAGTCATCGGGGGGAGCACCCGCTTGACCATTCATATTAAAATATTTCGGTTCCGTCCAAGCCTCTACACTAGTGCGGCTCACGCCAATGGGTAAATCACCTTTCAATACAACTCCATTCTTACGGGCATAATCCGATACCGACTTGAACTGGTTGTGCAATACATATTGCAAGAAATAAGAGAACGAGATCTCCGGCCATGCGTCACTATCTTCCCGGCATAGGGCGCGAACACGTGTCTTATTGTAAGTAGAATTACCTTGCCATTGAGAGAAATCCGATGTCCCATAACTTTCCCGCAAGAAGCAATAAGTAGCGTAAGGCATCAACCATGACTCATTTTGCGCCAAGAACTCTTTAAACTCCGGCGTATCTAATACGGCCTTACCCTCCCCTGCGAAATATTCTTGACAATAACCCAATTTATATTTCAGTACTTCCTCGTAATCAACCGTATCTTTTGCGTTTAATTCTTTTTGCTTCCCTGCATAAAAAGCAGCTCTCTCCGGATCTTGCAAGGTCCCCAAAGCCGATAAATCCACATACATGGGATGAAGGGCATAAATAGAAATAGCGCTATACGGATAGGAATCCACCCAAGTATGGGTCATCGTCGTATCATTCATAGGTAATACTTGAATGATACGTTGGTGCGTCTTTCTAGCCCAATCCACCAACATGTGTAAATCTCCCAAATCACCTACTCCAAAGCTCTTTTCCGAGCGCAAGGAAAAGACGGGGATAACCGAGCCGGCACAACGCCATAACGGTAAGCTATCCCGGAAGTAAAGACCAGATATAACAACGGTCTCACCCTGTTTCTGGGGAACAAGACTTAGAATACGATTCTCATCACTCTCCCAATACAAAGGTTGACGGGAATCATTATCCCAAACCAAAAATTTATATTCTAAAGGATACCGTATCTCCGCAGCGTCTAAATCAATATGCCATTCCGGGAAAGTATCGCAACTCAGCAATAAAGCCTTGTCCGGATGCCAGTTACCTAAGCATTCTTGATTTCCAGTAATGGCTACACACTGATTCTTTTCCACCCGGGGAGCGGATATCTTTATCACCAATTTTCTTCCACTTCTAACGACCCTCTCATGTGTATTGCAGGGATGAGCGAATAAACTTTTGGTGAAAGCCGAAGAATAAAAGGCTAGATTATCCGGACGGATTTGCCAATAATCATAAAGGATGTAAGAATCAGATTGTCCATCCAATACAATCCGGTGATTCTTCTCCCACTCCTCAAAGATCTGCTTATCATTAACACTTAAGAAATATCTATATTCTATATCTTTTATATCGGGTGGAAGATCCAGTTCCAGTTTCCAGTTTCCATCCCCAGAGTAATTCATCTCCTTAGCCAAAGCAGGTTCCCAAGAGCCTAATTCCGGTATGGAGCCCACTACACATAACTTCTGTCCCCAAACGGTATGGAAGTTTATATTAAAAGTGACTTTCATGGTATATAGATTTAGTCAATTATTTAACCGCATTTAGAGGCTCCGCAATTCGTGCAGATCAAACAACCTTCTTGATAAATTAAGGTCTCCAACCCACAGTTCGGACATTTCTGCCCTTTCGCTTCCATGCCGTTCGGTAAATATTTCTTCAAGGCCCGTTCCACGCCATTCTTCCAAGTATTGATAGACTCGCTATTCAACTCCATACCCTGTACCAGTTTTATAACCTGATCGATAGGCATTCCGTAACGGAGCACACCGGAAATCAATTTAGCGTAGTTCCAATATTCCGGATTAAACTTGCCATCCAAACCTTCGATTGTCATTTTATAACCGCGTTTATTCTTGAACTGGAAGTCGTAATGCTTATTACCATCCTCATCATAGCTCTTGATGATCGTACCTTTAGAAACGTTTTTAGGTAACATGATACCCTCGTCATCATCGGCCAAACCGGTAAAGATCTCATACGGACGGCCATTCAACAAGCCGACGAAAGCGATCCATTTCTCACGGTTATTCTGAAATTTTACCACATCCGCATCCAATTCACGAGGACGGGTAGATACGATAACCGGTGGTTGCATGCAGTTACAATCCTCTTTTTTCTTCTTTTTATCTGTCGCAATCAAGACACCGGAACGAGAACCATCTCGATAAACAGTACATCCTTTACATCCGCATCTCCATGCCTCAACATACAAAGAGTCTACCAACTCCTCACTTACATCGTTCGGCAAATTGATCGTTACGCTGATAGAATGGTCCACCCATTTCTGAATGCGTCCTTGCATACGGACTTTTTGTAACCAATCGACATCATTGGAAGTCGCTTTATAATAAGGAGACTTAGCAACTAGCTCCTCCACTTCTTCTTGTGTATATTTCTTACTTGCCGAATAACCATTCGCTTGCATCCACGTTACAAACTTATGATGGAATACGATATACTCCTCGAAAGCGTCGCCTGTCTCATCCACGAAATCCACACGAGCCTCGGAATCGTTCGGGTTTACTTTGCGGCGGCGCTTATATACCGGCAAGAATACCGGCTCTATACCGGAAGTGGTCTGTGTCATCAAGCTAGTCGTTCCTGTCGGAGCGATTGTTAAGCAAGCGATATTACGACGGCCGTATTTCAACATATCCTCATATAAAGCAGGATCAGCCTCACGCAAACGGTTGATGAACGGATTTTTTTCCTCACGCTTCGCATCGAATATCTCAAAGGCACCACGTTCTTTCGCCAACATTACGGATGAACGATAAGCGGCCAAAGCTAATGTCTTTTGTATAAGTTCCGCACAATCGGTTGCTTCTTCTGTTCCATAACGCAAACCTAAAGCGGCAATCATATCGCCTTCCGCCGTGATGCCCACACCTGTACGACGTCCTTGCAAAGTCTTTCGTTGGATCTTTTCCCACAAATGACGCTCTGTTTGTCTTACCTCCATGGATTCCGGATCCGAGTCGATCTTAGCCAAGATCATCTCGATCTTCTCCGACTCCAAATCAATAATATCATCCATAATCCGCTGGGCCAAACCTACATGCTTCTTGAACAAATCATAATCGAAATAAGCGTCCGGAGTGAACGGATTTACCACATATGAATATAAATTGATTGCTAACAAACGGCAACTATCATACGGACAAAGAGGTATCTCGCCACAAGGATTCGTGGAAACCGTACGGAACCCCAGATCCGCATAGCAGTCTGGTACAGACTCACGTAAGATCGTGTCCCAGAATAACACACCCGGTTCAGCGGATTTCCAAGCGTTATGAATAATTTTTTTCCATAAGCCAGAAGCATCGATATCCTTCACATAAACGGGAGAATCCGAATCAATTGGATATTGTTGCTTATAGGTACCGCCATTAACCGCGGCATTCATGAAATCATCATCAATCTTCACAGATACATTTGCACCTGTAACCTTACCTTCCGTCATCTTAGCGTCGATAAACGCCTCCGAGTCCGGATGTTTAATAGAAACACTCAGCATCAAAGCTCCACGACGGCCATCTTGGGCCACCTCACGGGTGGAATTCGAATAACGTTCCATAAACGGAACCAACCCGGTAGAAGTCAACGCAGAATTCTTAACCGGAGAACCTTTCGGGCGGATATGCGAAAGATCATGGCCTACACCACCACGGCGCTTCATTAATTGTACCTGTTCTTCGTCAATACGAATAATCGCACCATACGAATCCGCTTGCCCGTCCAATCCGATAACAAAACAATTAGAGAGTGAGGCAATTTGATAATCATTGCCAATTCCCGTCATCGGACTTCCTTGCGGAACGATGTAGCGGAAATGATCAAACAGGTCGAAAAGTTCTTGTTCCGACAACGGATTCGGATACTTTTTTTCCACACGGGCAATCTCACTTGCCAAGCGATGATGCATATCATTCGGAGATTCCTCATAGATATTTCCAAACGCATCCTTCAAGGCATATTTATTTACCCATACTTTAGCGGCGAGCTCGTCACCGGTAAAGTAATCCAATGAAGCCTTAAACGCTTCGTCAAAAGTGTAAGTTTTACGATCCACAATTATTATATTTATTTTGCGACTGCAAGTTTACGCATACTTTACCAGTTATCCAAATTACCCTACGTTAAAAAGAATACTTATTGAAAAGTTTTCCAAAACCAAACTCGCAACCCCACATTTTCAACTACTTAAACAAAACTAAGCATCAAATAGTTTTCCAAAAAGAAAACTTAACACTTATACGGATCTTCCAAAACAAAGAAGGACGCCTCTTTAAAGAGACGTCCTTATCCTACTATATAGGGATTCTTAATTTAGTTCTTGAGCAAGACCTCGATTTCCTCTACGGAAGACCGGAAAGACTTACTAGTCTCAATCTGGTCTTTGATCGTCTTACAAGCATGCAAGACCGTCGCATGGTCTTTCTTTCCTACGATCTTTCCAATATGGGAAAAAGAGGAGTCCGTATATTTCTTCGCCAAATACATCGTGATCTGACGGGCTTGCACGATCTCACGTTTACGGGAATTAGTCTGGATAACCGATTGCTCCAAGTTGAAATACTTGCAAACGATCTCCTGAATCATCTGTACGGAGATCTGTTTCTTCTCCAACCGAACCGCTTGGCTAACCACACGTTTCGTCAACGGCAGATCGATCTCACGATTATTGATAACCGCATTAGCCATTAAAGAGACGAGAATACCTTCTAAGTCACGGACATTCTCCGTCACATTATTAGCGATAAAGTTAAAGACCTCATCCGGAATCATGATTCCGTCATGGTTGATCTTATTCTTCAGTATCTTTTTACGTAGATCCAGATCCGGACGGCTCAACTCAGCCGTCAATCCCCATTTTAAACGGGTGATCAAGCGCTCTTCCATACCTTGCAAATCCACAGGAGGTTTATCAGAAGTCAAGATAAGCTGCTTACCTAACTGGTGCAAGTGGTTGAAAATATGGAAGAATGTATTTTGAGTCTTATCCATACCGATCAACTCCTGTATATCATCCAACAGCAGCACATCGATATTTTGATAAAAATTCAAGAAGTCATTAGTCGTATTCTTACGGATAGCATCTGTAAACTGTACCCGGAACAAATGCGAAGATACATATAACACTTTCTTTTCCGGATGCAACTCCCGGATACGGGTTCCGATCGCATGGCATAAGTGAGTTTTACCCACTCCTGACGGACCAAAAATAAACAACGGGTTAAACGTAGTCTTTCCCGGATTCTGGGCAACAGCCTCACCCGCCGTACGAACCAGCTTATTGCTCGTACCCTCGAAATAATTATCAAAATTATACTTCGGGTTCAACTGAGGGTCCAAATCCTGCGGAGCAGTCGTCATAAAAGGATTCGGAGCCTTGTTAGCGTCCTTGGGAGTGACTTTCTTTACAGCGGTGGAAGCATTCTCCGCCGGATAATCAACCGTACCACCAGTGGTCTTATCCACCATGATACGGTAGTTAAGAATGGTTCCTTGACCGATTACACGATACAATGTAACTTTCAAAACATTAACATACTTCTCTTCCAGATACTCATAGAAGAATTGACTAGGCACCTGTATGGTAAACTTCTTGTCTTCGTATGATAACGGAACGATAGGTACGAACCATGTGTCAAAAGCTGCCTTAGGCACAATATCCTTTATGACCGCAAGGCACTTATTCCACAATGTTTGATAATCAGTCTGCATGTTTTCTTTCTCTCCCACTAATACTTTTTACATTCGGACTACAAAGTTTAGAAATTAATTCCGAAAAAAAAAGTGCTATTTTGTTTGGTAAATATGAATTTTCAATATCCCTTTTAGATTCAGATAGTTACTAATACCCATCTGATTTACTGCTATTTAGATCGACCAACGTTCAAAAACCCTTTATTTTAGAGACCTCTACAAAAGCGTAAACGCTGACGTCCGGTGACGGAATAAGGCCTCAGGAAGTATCTATCTCACTTTACCTAAAGGCCTTATGCGTATAATCAGCAGGAGTCCCCTAACTTTTTGTCTAATTAGAATGATTCTAAATAACGTCTTTTATGCTATGATTTTTTAACATAATCAAAAAACAGAGAAATGGACGTATCTTTTCGGATTCTCCCTCAAATCTAGCAATAGCTTGGAGGCGTTGTCCATCGTGCTGTTCAGATTATCATACAATCCTTTGTCGTTCAACAATAAGCCGATGCTATTATCCGTCGAGTTCAATTTATCCGTAGTCAACTTCAAGTTCGCCAAGGTCGCATTGATGGAATTGACCGTTGTAGCCAAATCCAATTCTTTCAAGTTGGCGCTCACCTCCGAGAAATTATCCGTCATCGTCTTCAAGTTATTCACGATACCCGGTACATCCTTACTCAACATCTGATTCAACTGACGGGTAGACACCTCTAGGTTGCTAGTCGTTTTTTCGATATGATTCAAGGATTGAGCCAAGGCCGGATGAGCGATCAAGGTTTGCAAGCTACCCAAAATCGTGTCGATCTTCGGCAAAAGGTTCTCAACGCTTGGCAAGATCTTCTCCTGTACGGATTGCATCATATCCTCTTCCATTCGTCCCTCGAGCGTAGAACCCGGCTTCAAAAAGTCATCCACGTAAGTGTTCAAATGAATATGCAACTCAGCTCCGCTTAAGAAAGTATTGACAACCGCTATATAACTTCCCTTATTCAGCCTCATCTTATCTTCCAAACTAACCTCAACGATGATCTTACCGGTCGTATCATAGTCATAAATAATATCACGAACCAATCCCACCTTAAAACCATCCACAAATACAGGGCTGGAAATCGTCACCCCCTTTACGTTGCTGAATGATACGTAGTAATGGTTCACCGGCTGAAACAGGTTAATACCCTTCAGATAATTAATGCCTAAATACAATAACGCCAGACTTACGATCGTCACAAGTCCGATCTTCGCCTCTTTAGTGAATACACTTTTCATTTCCTTTATTTATAATGTATAATTTATTCCTATATCATTAATATTTCACCTTCTTCCCATCCTTAAAAGCGATGATGAAGGCATCTTTAAAATCCTTTGCGATCGTTCGGCGCATCTTCCGGATCGAGTTAAAATCCGAAGTCTCGCCATACGTGTATTTATAGATACCTTTCTCCACATAGAAATCCACGTTCTTGTACCCCTTAAATAACCGGGAGTTCGCAGGAAGCTTCTTATTGGAAGTCAAGAATTGTATCTTATATATAACCTTTCCTTTCGTGTTCCTGTTCACGGAAGTGGCAGAAGAAACTGAGGTTTTCTGTCTTGTGGCTTGCTGTTTTTTATTTAAGATATCAGCCTCGCTCCCCGGAGGCGGAGTTTCCTCATTCGCTACGGGAGCAGCGACAACTCCGGAAATATTTCCTTTACGGCGATCGTAATTCTTCTTATATTTACAAAAAGCATCGTACAACGCTTCCGCCAATTTATTTTGTCCGGCGGCGGTTCTCATGAACTGCTCTTCTTGACGATTCGAGATATACCCCAACTCGACCAGAACACTGGGCATGCTTGTTTTGCGAAGCACCAAAAAACCAGCCTGTCTTACGCCACGGTCCACCCGCTTACAAGCCCCGAACGATTTCTGTATCTCGGAAGCCAGACTAATACTTTGCTCCATATGCTTATTCTGCATAAACTCGAAAATGATATATGACTCCGAAGAGTTCGGGTCAAATCCCTCATACCGTTGTTGATAATTATCCTCCAACAAGATCGCTGAGTTCTCGCTCATAGCCACCTCTAAGTTCTCTTCGCTACGGGCCAAACCCAGCGTATACGTCTCCGTACCTTGCACGGTACTTCCACGCTTTACGGCATTCGTATGGATAGACATGAAAAGATCCGCCTTATTGCGGTTCGCTATATTCGCACGTTCGTCCAACTCGATAAAACGATCCGTCTTACGAGTATAGATCACACGCACATCCTCCGCGTTATTCTCTATCAATCGACCCAATTTTAAGGCGACAGCGAGATTTATCTCCTTCTCATTAATATTCGCCCCTCTAGCGCCCGGATCCTTCCCGCCATGCCCAGCATCGATCACGACCGTAAAAGTCTTCTCTCTCGCCTGAAGTCCGGGCAAGAAAAAAAACAACGCAAATAGCAAGTTAATATATAGAAAAGACTTTTTGCTCACTTTCTAAAATTATTGCAAATTCGGGAACAAATGTAGCGCTTTTTTGCTGATTGACAGATGTCTTTTTTTATAATTAAAACAAAAAAAGAGGGCAGTTTCGAAACTACCCTCTTTTATGATATATTAAAGTATCTATTATTCAGAAACAACCTCGAAAGGAACCTCAACGGAAACCTCTTTGTGAAGTTTCAAAACAGCCTTATAGTTACCTACTTCCTTAACAGACTCCTTGATATAGATAATCTTACGATCGATATTCTCGAAACCAGCCTTAGCCAAAGCCTCAGCAACTTGGATATTCGTTACAGAACCGAAGATCGTACCTGTAGAGCTAGTCTTAGCGCCAATCGTCAAAGCTACACCCTCTAACTTAGCGGCCAAAGTCTGAGCGTCTTCCTTGATCTTAGCCAATTTGTGGGCACGTTGCTTCAAGTTCTCAGCCAATACTTTCTTAGCAGACTCTGAAGCGATCACTGCCTTACCCGTGGGGATTAGAAAGTTACGTCCGTAACCGTCTTTTACTGTTACGATATCGTCTTTGTAGCCTAAATTCACTACATCTTCTTTCAAAATAACTTGCATATTCTGTCTCCTCTTAATTAATTATTTCATCAAATCGGTTACGTAAGGAAGCAAAGCCAAGTGACGAGCACGCTTTACAGCCTGAGCCACACGACGTTGAAACTTCAAGGAAGTACCAGTGATACGACGCGGAAGGATCTTACCTTGCTCGTTCAAGAACTTCTTCAAGAATTCAGGATCCTTATAATCGATATACTTGATACCGTTCTTTTTGAAACGGCAATATTTTTTCTTCTTAACGTCTACTGAAGGCGGAGTTAAATATCTGATTTCTGATTGAGTTGCTGCCATAATTAATTATTCTCCTTTACTGTTTCTTTAGATGATTTCAGATTTCTTCTCTTAGCTGCATATTCTGCGGCATACTTGTCTTGACGGAAAGTCAAGAAGCGGATCACACGCTCGTCACGACGGAAGTTCAACTCCAACGTAGCGATAACACTCGGATCTGCCTTGAATTCAACCAACTGGTAGAAGCCTGTTGTCTTCTTGTCGATAGGATAAGCTAACTTGCGCAAGCCCCAGTTCTCTTCATTCACGATCTCAGCTCCTTGAGCTTTCAGAAGGTTCGTGAATTTCTCTACCGCTTCCTTCATCTGAGCGTCAGACAAAACGGGAGTCAAAATGAAAACGGTTTCGTAATTGTTCATAAAACGCTGTTTAATATTGATTAATAAAAAATTTTGCGGTGCAAAGGTAGTGATTATTTGATAACTGGCAAATAGTTATACAACTTTTTTCAATCTCAGACTCATTTCACTCGTTTTAGCACCAACATCCAAAAATTCATGGCCTCCTCATTCCGGATCGTTTTCGCTTGCAAGGATAAAGTAGCCGCACCTTTCGATAAGGAAATCATACCGACAGAGCAAGGAGCAAATCCTTTCACATAAGACTCCTCCCGGAGAACCCTATCCAAATCCGCACCGAGCATGGGTTGGTCATTTACTTGATCCAATGTAAATACAAGATTCTCGGCATCCCGGTCCGTACGAAGTTCAAAAGTAGAGCCTATATTTCGTTTATCGCAAGTATAATAGATAAAAGCCTCGAACAAGCCGGATTCCTCAACCTCCACATTCCAGCTTATCTCCGCTTCCGGGCTTTTCCAATTCGTAAAATAAGAACAATTCGGATAACGGTTGGAGCGTTCGATCGGGCCAGATATCCTCGCATCCCGGGCCGGTAGCTTTGAACAGGTTTCCTGCGGATGACCGATTATAAACGGACGGGTATCCTTCTTCGGGAAATCCGCCAGTAACTCATCCTTAAACCAATTCGAATAACGCTTCATCTGCTCATATATCTCGGGTTCTTTATCCGATACATCCTTCCGTTGCTCACGATCTATATCCGTTTTATATAAATAACCTTCCGCATCCAATAGATAATATGGGATACGCACACTCGTCTTACCTCCCCAATAACTATATAAAACCCGATCCATAGCAGGAGCTTTCTCATCCAGCAATCGCTGTCCCCAATCGATTCCGTCCAGTTTCCTTAACGGGGTATATTCTATTCCCGCCAAACCTAATAAAGTAGG
Source organism: Parabacteroides sp. AF19-14 (assembly GCF_003635485.1). Classification (NCBI taxonomy): domain Bacteria; kingdom Pseudomonadati; phylum Bacteroidota; class Bacteroidia; order Bacteroidales; family Tannerellaceae; genus Parabacteroides; species Parabacteroides sp. AF19-14. The sequence continues at coordinate 134,083 of NZ_QTMJ01000011.1, forward strand.
GATTAAGTCTATAGCCCCGGACAACTGGGTTTCCACGGCCTCTTTCCTTATGTGTCCCGGCCAACGGATACAAAACGGCGAACGAACACCCCCTTCATCCGTAGAGCCTTTTCGCCCTTTCATCCCACCATTCCACCGGAAACTATTCGGGCCGTTATCCGAGAAATAAATAACAATCGTCTCTTGTTCCAAATCCAATGAATGTAACAAAGACAATACACGTCCGATATTCCAATCTAAATTCTCGGCCAAGGCTAAAGCCGCTTTCGTAAACGTAGTATCTTCTTGCTCCGGGAAAGTAGCTCGCTGCGACAAGGTACGATCTTTTACACGGTTCCACCAACTATCCGGGACTTGCATCGGACTATGAGGTGTATTATAAGACAAGAACATAAAGAATGGATGTTCTTTATGATCACGTATATAATCCAAGGCTTTATCGGTCAGATCATCTATGATAAAGCCCTCGCCCGAAATAATCTCTCCGTTATGCTCCAACACTGGGTTCCAATAATTCCCCCAATGCCCGGAACAAAAACCATAGAATTCCTCAAAGCCCCTTGCGTTCGGATGGTAGGGATATTGCGTACCACTATGCCATTTTCCAAATAGAGAGGTAGCGTATCCGGCCTCCCGGAAATATTCCGCGATCGTTTTCTCTCCCAGATTAAAGCGCTCGCCTCCCCCGGTCGTAGAATTAACGCCACTCCGTACATGATAGCGTCCGGTCAAGAACTCTGCCCTCGTCGGGGATGACACCGGACAGACATAAAAATTCTCCAAGATCGTTCCCTCATGAGCGATACGATCTATATTAGGAGTTTGCACGAAGGTATTCCCCGTGAAGCCCAAATCGCCCCAACCTTGGTCATCCGATAACATTACGATGATATTGGGGAACTGTTTTTGAGCGAAGGCCGGAATACAACCGGCCCCCACTCCCAAAACACTAAACAATACGCCTAACTTTGTCATTCGATTCAACTTTTTGCCTAATCAAGATTACCTTTATTGCGGACGGCTATATCCTTGATCCAACAATTTCTTCAACAACGCGGAAAGCTCATTCGCAATGCCTTTCTCACGCAAGAAGAGATTATTACTCTCCAAAGAATCGGTCCGCATATTATAAAGTTGGCCTTTCGGTCCATTCTTCACCGGGGATAAACGGGCGGGAGCCGTAAAACCACCGGAGCCCAGACAATCGATATATTTCCAATCTCCCTTCTTGATCGCTAATTTGCCGGAGCCGGACAAGTACATGATCTGGTCTCTCGTCGAGGCATTCATATCACCATCCAATACTTTCTTAAAGCTAAAGCTATCCTCTGCCTGTCCTTTAGGAAGGGATTGCCCGGTTAAATCCGCCAATGTAGCCAATATATCTACCAAGCCAACCGTTTGGGAACAAACCCCGGGGCGCTTGATATGATCCGGCCAATGAACAATCAGCGGAACATGATGACCGCCGTCCCACGCATCACCTTTCTGCCCACGGCGGCTCCAGTTACTTTGATGCCCGTATTGCTGGATATCCTCCTCTTCCCATGCGCCTCCGTTATCACTGGCGAAAATGACAATCGTATTCTTCTCCAGACCTAATTCCTTTAGTTTGGCATTCACCCGAGCCACGACATTATCGATATCGCCCATAAAATCGCCATAGGTACCTAACTCGGTAGATCCCTTAAACTGAACGGTGGGCAGCCATGGGGTATGCGGACCGGTTAACGGCATATATAAAAAGAATGGCTTGTCCTTTCGTCCTTCCCGATCGATAAAAGCGATACCCTCATCAACGATTGTCGGGAAACATTCCTCAAACTTAAAGGAGCGCGACATCTCTCCGTTACGCCACCAAACGCCCCGTTCCCAATAAATATCATTCTCGTTCGTATGTTTACGATCCCAAGCGTAAACCGTCTCATCCTGTTTCTTCGGATAAGCGTCCGCCGTCAAGATGACATCCGGGTCCACGACACGGTCATTACGCACGAACGCATAAGGCGGCATATCCAAGGAAGCCGGAAGGATGAAAGAATAGTCAAACCCTAATTCCGTAGGGCCTCTTTTTACAGGGGCGGAGAAATCCGTATTCGTATAACCAAATTTCTTAGGGGTAAGAATCTGTGGTTTCGAGTCATCTTTCAACTGCCAGTCGAGCCCTAGATGCCATTTCCCGACACAAGCGGTCGTATAGCCGGCATTACGCATCAAGGAACCGATCGTCAAACGCTCCGGTTCGATATATGGAGACAAGTACCCCCAATACTCGGACTTCTTCGGCGTACGGAAAAAATAACGTCCTGTCACTAAACCGTAGCGTGAAGGCCCACTCAACGCACCCGCAGAATGGGCATCCGTAAAACGGATACCGTTCCGGGCCAATTGATCGATGGCCGGTGTACGTACCCTAGCATATGGATTATTGCATCCAACATCCCCGTAACCCATATCATCCGCCAGAATGATCACGACATTGGGTTGCTTTTGGGCGAACACCACCGGCACATATAGTAAACCGGTGGCTAATAAAGACAACTTGATCTTCATATATTATTTTCTATTCGTTAATAACCTTGATTCTGAGTCAGGTTCGGATTCGCCTGCCGTTCGCTTAATGGAATCGGGAACAATAGCTGGGTTTCCGTATACACCTTACCCCAATTCGTCTTATAGCCGATAAAGTCCACATATTCCCCGGATTTATCATCCCGGATCTTACGGGTACGTAGCATATCAAACCACATCTTATTCTCATAGCATAGGTCAAAGTAACGTTGGTTCCAGACTTCCTTCAAGAAAGCGTTCGCATTGGTCTGCTTGAACGGCGCTAATCCGGCCCTTCCTCGTATTTGGTTCACGATATCGATGGATTGCTGGTTCGGAGTACCATCCGCGTTCACTTGCGCTTCCGCATACATTAATAATACATCCGTGTAACGATATACACTCCAGTTCAAGTCCGACTTCGCCGTATTATCAATAGCCACTTGATCAAAAAACTTATAGATATAATAGCCATTCAAATCCATAAACTCCAACTCAGCCGCTCCCGGAGAGAACTTACTCGGATGCCCCTTGTAGTTCGTAAAGAAATATTGCTTCTCTTCCGTACGCTTATCCCCTTTCTCAAAGCTTTCCACGAATTCTTGAGTCGGGATTAAACTACCGTATTCCAAATTATAAGCAGACATTCCTGAACGAGACGGCAAAAATAAGCATACCGCATCATTATGCAGTTTATTCAAAGAAAATTGTACTTGATAAATAAATTCCCCCTTATTGTTATTTGCTGGAAGTCTCAAACCCTCGTAATCTTCAAAAAGAGTGTATTCTGTAGAATTTATAATTTCCAATGAACGTTTGGCTGATTCCTTGAAATAGGACTCACCTCCCAACAAAGGATAACCCGCATAAGTTAAATATACATCTGCCAAAAGAGCTTTAACAGCAGCCATCGAGATACGTCCCGTATGATCACTAAACACCAAACTGGATTGTTCTGCTTCCAATAAATCCGGAATAATAATTTCATCATAAATTTCCTTTACAGGAGAACGAAAAACTTGAAGTTCATCCAGCTCAGATTGTACCGTTGTAATTTTAGGCACATCTCCAAAAATCCGTACTAAATAGAAATAATATAAGGCTCTCATAAATTTTACTTCAGCCAAATATCCATCAATAAGTGAAGCTTCTAAACTTGTAAACTCCTTAAGTTTTTGAAGAGCCAAATTACAATTTGCAATTCCGGCATAACAACCTACCCACCAATCCTCAATATACAAAGATCTATCACTTACCAGTAAATCTTGAAAATCTTTATAACTTGTTTGAGAATTTTCCGACGTAGCTTTACCTGTCATATATTCTAATAACAAGACAGTATTACATCCCCACCCAGGTACAGCCTTGTCAAAAACCGTATTTTCTAAATAGACAGAATTAGTCAACGCTAAAGCTGATTCTTTACTTGTTAATTTAGAGTCCGTTGTCATTGTTCCCGTAGGTTGTTCATCTAAAAAGCTATTACAAGCAGTCAATAGAAAAACCCATAATCCAATAATATAAGATTTATTAGTCTTCATAGTTTTAATATATTAGAATTTAACATTCAACCCAAATGTAAAAGTCCGAGCTTTTGGTTCACTAAAAGTATCTAAACCTTGCCCAAAAGCAGCATCTTCATAAGAAGTTACTTCCGGATCATATCCTTTATATTTAGTAATACAAAATAGATTTTGGGCACTTGCATAAATTCTTAAATCTTGTATCTTGATTTTTTTAAGCAGACTTTTACTAAAAGTATATCCAAGCACAAAATTTTGTCCTCGCACAAACGATCCATCTTGCATCCAATGCGAATCAGGATAAGAATCATAATAAGATTTCATCGGACGACGCTGAGCTATCATTGTATTTTGATTAGAGGGAGTCCAAGCATCAAGACATGACTTGAATCCACCAGCAACACCAGAACGATCTTCTGCAGTATGCGTAACACAATTAACAACATCATTTCCAAAGACAAATCTAATATCAAAAGAAAAATCAATATTTCTATATATAAACGTGTTAGACACCGTCATGGTCCAATCAGGAGATGTACAACCTATAATCGTATTATCTTCACTATTAATAACACCATCATTATTCAAATCCTCATATTTCAAATCTCCCGGTAAACGATTATATTTTGCAGCCTCTTCAGCCTCATCTTCTCCCCAAGTACCTAAACGACGTAATCCCCAAAGGGAACCAACCGGTTCACCGACACGTAAAATAAGCAATTCTCCTTGAGGGTGTCTTGGTTCCGGATAAATGTCTTCATCATTCTTTCCTAATTTCAAAATCTTATTTCTATTCACGTTAAATAGCACGCTAGATGTCCAATTGAAATCATCTGTTTTTATATTATGAGTATTTAATGTTAACTCAAATCCTTGATTTTGTACAGAACCTATATTTCGCATAACTGTATTTAATCCCGAGGAACTAGGAATAGGAGCATTCAATAATAAATCATTTGTTCTCTTATAATAGTAATCTAAAGATAAATCAATACGTTGATTCAACACGCTTATGTCAACACCTGCGTCCCATTGTAAAGTCTTCTCCCATTTCAAATCCGGATTGCCAAAAGAGCTGCGATACAAAGCAGAATTATATGCATTATTAAAAATAACATTATTCGTTCCTAAATTTTGATAGAAAGCATAATTCCCAATTTCTTGGTTACCTGTTTCACCTATACTTGTACGAACTTTCAAGTTATTTAGCCAATGGATACTTTTCAAAAAGCTTTCCTCTGAGGCTCTCCATGCAAAAGCGAAAGAGGGGAAAAACGCATATTTATTATTCTTTCCAAATTTTGAAGAACCATCATATCTACCTGTAGCTGTAAAAAGATATCGTTCTTTTAATGAATAATTTACACGTGCAAAATAGGAATTAATAGACCAGCCGTAGTCACTCGACTCTGATGGCATGGTAACTGTTCCAGCCCCTAAATTATGCCATTGGTAGAAATCATCACTAAAATTTTGAGAAGTAGAACTTACCATTTCCGCTAGACGTTGTTGCCAACTCAATCCTAGCATCACATTTAAGCGACTCTTATTATTAAATTCCTTATTATAATTAAAGTAATTCTCATTCTGCCAATAGATTTGCTTTTCCGTATCAATTGTCGCAATACCCCCTTCTGTTTTTCCAGACATAACCAATTCTTTCCCCGCATAATAATTACGTTTCTTAAAACTAGCATCGACAGCGAAAGTCGTTTTAAAATTTAAATCCTTTGTTATTTTAAAATCCAAGTAAAGATCTGCGATAGTCTGTGTATTAGACGTCTCATTCACCATTTCCTCCAAATACCTAGAAGGCGTATCTTGTACCGCTCCCGGAAAATCACGATTACTTCCCCAAGAACCATCAGGATACTTTACAGGAATTAAAGGTATTGCTTCTTGAACGAATCGTTTTACCCCGCCAAATTGATAATTATCATTACCTTTATTATAGTTAAAAGACATATTAGCCCCCATCTTTAACCATTCACGAAGCTGTGAATCTAAATTAATTCTACCCGTGTAACGATCCAAGTATCCATTACGCATCAGGGCATCCTTATGTAAATAGCCCAGATGAACACTGTATAAAGTCTTATCAGCTCCACCGCGAATACTGACTTGATGGCTATGATTAATAGCTGTTTGATAGGTTTCATCCTGCCAATCCGTATCATATAGAGGATTTCCATTCGCATCAAATAAATTAGGCAAATCTGCCGGAGTCACTTTTTTATATTTACCTTGCATATAACCTACCGGATCATATTTTTGGCCATTATCCATCGTTATGTTATAATTCTCCCACCATTCTTCCGCATTCATCAAGTCTAATTTTCTGGCTATTTTTCCTATGGAAATATAGCCATCATAGGATATTTGAGCTTTCTCATTTTTTAATCCTCGTTTTGTCGTAATCATAATCACACCATTCGCTCCACGAGCTCCATAAATAGCTGTAGCAGAAGCGTCTTTCAAGACTTCCAACGACTCAATCTCACTAGGATTTAATAAATTGATATTACTTACCCCAATTACACCATCTACAACATACAGAGGTTCATTTGAAGAATTGATTGAATTATTACCCCTAATACGAACCCTTACTTTTCCATCCGTTGTTCCACCATTCTCAAAAATCTCTACTCCTGCCGCTTTTCCAGATAAAGCTTGTCCGACATTCACTACAGGTTTACTCAGCAAGCTTTCAGCTTTTACATTAGATACAGCTCCTGTCAAGTCACTTTTCTTCATTGTACCATAACCAACAACAACAACCTCATCCAAAGCCTGAGTATTCTCACCTAGCTTAATAGAAAAACTCGTTTTTCCCTCAGTTGGAACTTCTTGAGTATTAAAACCTATAAAAGAAACTTGAAGTACGGACTCTGCTCCTATTTCCAGCACGAAATTGCCATCTATATCTGTAATTGTTCCATTACTCGTTCCTTTTTCAACCACATTTGCTCCAATAACAGGTTCACCTGTCATATCAAGAATGATACCCGAAACCTGCTTCTTCGTTTGTAAAGATTCTTTTTGTTTAGGTATTATAATTACATAATTCTCATTTATTTTATACGTATGTCCTGTGTTCTTCAACAAATCAGATAAGACTTCTAATACATCCTTGTCCTTTTGATTTATTGTAACAATCGCAGACATATCTATCTGGCTATCATTATAAGCTATTTTATACTTCGAAACAGCTTCCAGTTTCTTAAATGCTTGTTTCAAAGATATGCTATCTTCTTTTAATGTTATTTTTTGAGCTTGTACAGAAATAACAGAAAAGGCACTAACAAATAAATATATAAGATGTTTTTTCATACTATAATTCATTTTATTATTAGAATTAGTTAATAATATCCCTGATTTCTATGGTCATTATGAGGGCGTTCTGTTCGTTTCAAAGGAATTGACATACCGCCAGTAGACTCTAGCCAATCATACAGATCATGATTTAATTGCTTGATTATTTCTTGATATTCCGGAGCTCCTATCAAATTAGTAGTCTCATCCGGATCATTCTTTAAATCATAAAATTCATTGGTGTCCCAAATTCCATGATAACGAATATATTTATAATCATCCGTACGCACACCATGCATAGTTGGAGTCTGTGGAAATTCATGCTCCCAATAATACTCATAAAAAACACGTTTTCTCCATTCCACCTGCTCGTTCCTCAGTAGGGGTAGAAATGAATGCCCTACCATTTGCTCAGCTTTATCAAGTCCCGCACAAGCCAGTATAGTCGGAGCAACATCTACATTTTGTATCATTTGCTCTATCACTTGCCCTCCTTTAAATAAAGAAGGAGACCACACTAACATCGGTACACGTACAGATTCCTCATAAAATTGACGCTTATCAATCAATCCATGTTCACCCCACGCAAAGCCATTATCCCCCATATAGATCACTAGTGTATTTTCAGCTAAACCATTTTCTATTAGATAATCTAATACAGATCCTATACTTTCATCAACCGAACGTAAAGTCTCACAATAATTTCGGACCTGCGTCTCCCAAGATTTCCCATGATAAGCATAATCTATTCCATGCCAGCTTTCTCGTTGATTCTTCACCCAATTAGGACTCATATTCTCACCATAGAAATTTTTACCATGAGCAGCTTTACCCGTTTGAGGGTCAATCGTAGGTAATTGAGTAATCCCATATTTGGGTGTATTAATAGTCGCAGGTAGTATCAGTTCATTATCCTTATAACAACCCTTATGACGCTTTGCCGGTAAGAAATGCCCATGTACTCCTTTATGAGATAAATAGACAAAAAAAGGATTATGGTTCTCATTCTGTTTCTTGATAAAATTTATAGCATGCTCTGTCAACAAATCTGTGACATAGGTACTATCTTCATATTGAATCCACTTTCCATTTGTATTAATACGTGGATTATAGTATTCTCCTTGTCCCTTAAAACCCTCCCAGTGATCAAATCCATGCTGGGGATCTCCAGAATCATTCCCCATGTGCCATTTTCCAAAAAACGCTGTTTTATAACCTGCTTCTTGCAAATATTGAGGAAAGAAAATAAGGCCTTCCGGTAACGGAGCTGTATTATCTACAACTGTATGCGAATGTGAATACATACCTGTCAAAATAGATGCTCTACTTGGCGATGATAATGAAGTAGTAACAAACGCATTTTTTAAATGTGCGCCTTGAGCTGCCATTCTATCCATATTAGGTGTCTGTAACCAAGGAATAGTATTCATGAACCCCATATAATCATAACGATGATCATCGGACAATATGAACACAACATTCATTGGTTTACAATCTACATCTAACTTTTCTAAGTGAAGCTTTTGAGATTCTTTTTTTGTACATCCCATAGCTAATACCCCTAGGCAAAGAATAGCGACACGTATAGATTTATTCCTGTTCATGCGATATTAGATTTTTTAGTTAAACATTTATATCTCCTTTGTAGTACGTACTCGCTATTAGGACAAGGGAAACGAGGAGCGCACCCAACGGAAAAACGTTAACGAATTATAAAAGCCTAATATCTCCTTAACTCAATCAATATAGATCCCATCCTCTTTGATCTGATACTCCAAGCCGGGTATCATCTCCTTGACCAACATCATGATGTTCTCCAACGACTCATGCTTATTGAAATGGATCGTAAGCCGGTTGGAATGATAAGCGGAAGTACGCAAATGCACCTTCACGTTGTAGACACGTTCCAAGGTTTTCAAGATTTCCTCGAAAGAGTCGTTGTTAAACAACAAGCCTCCCTCTTTCCAATCCGAGTAATCCGAGGCCACCACCTGCCGCACGTCCATCTTTCCCCGGGAAGGGATGTAGACAAGCTGCTCGTTAGGTCTCAATATACATGGAGCCACCGAGGGATCATCGGGAAGGATCTTCAAGGAACCTTCCTCCAAGGTCGTTGTTATTTTCTCTTGGTCCGGGTAGGCGGATAAATTGAACTCGGTGCCCAGCACTTGTACCCGCATCGCTTTCGTCCGCACGATGAAAGGTTGCTCGGGGCGTTTTCGCACCTTGAAATATCCCTCTCCCACCAGATAGATCTCCCGCTTATCCCCAATAAAGTCAGATGGATAAAGCAGCAAGGTACCGGAATTCAACCAAACCTCGCTACCATCGGGCAAGGTGATCCGCTCCCGCTTGCCGGAAGGCACGAACTGTTCCATAAAAGCCAGTTTCTTGACATCCCGCGCATCCCTGTATAGATAATAAGAAACACCCAACGACAACAAAGGAATCAGCCAGATAGCGGCGATACGTACCCACGCCGGGATACGCAGACGGCGGCGGGGCCTCACGCCCAATGTATTCTCCAACCGGGCGAAAGCCATCTCGCTCCGCTTATCCGCCTCCGGGAAACCGATCTCATTCCAGATATCCCGTAAAGCCTCTTCCTTTTCCCGCTCGTCTCCCGGCTCCGCCAATCGCTGATGTACCCGATCCACCATCTCCCCGGAGAACGAATGATGGAAAAAGTATTTTAATATCTTTTTTATAGGACTCATTCCTGCTTTTCTATTTTATCTTGTTTATAGGACCTCCTTTTCCCGCTTTACCCCCAAGCTATTAACACATCATAACAAGAAGGAAAGTCAATACCGCGTTCCGCAATTCCTTTAGCGCTAGGTTCAAGTGGTTTTCCACGGTCTTTTTTGAGAGTTGTAAATTCTCGGCAATCTCTGTGTTCGACAATCCCTCATTACGGCTCATCCGGTAGATCATCCTCCGCTGTGGCGGCATGGTCTCTACAATCATATCCACCAACAATCGCAAATCCTTAGCGACTAAATCCTCATAAGGCGTACTTCGCTCCTCGTCTTCCTCCGAAGCACTCTCCAAGCTCACGAGATTCACCCGGCGGGATTCGATATAATTGAACGCCGTATGCTTCGCCAGCACATAGAGGTAGGAACCGAACGTCCTCACTTCCGTGAAACGACTCCGATGCGTCCAAAGCTTTAGGAAAATCTCTTGGGTCAAGTCCTCGGCATCGTTCTCGGACTTCACGAGTCCCAGCACGAAATAATAGACTTTCAGATGGTAACGCATGAACAATTCCCGGAAAGCGGTATGATTTCCAGCGGCAAATTGTTCTAAAATGGATTTTTCATCTGTCATCTCGATTAACTCCTTTCACGATACGGTGGGAGCAAATAAAGTAATAATAACCGGCCGTAAGAACGCTTTTCTTGTTAATAAATACAAAATTGAAAGAAATCCCCCGTATATCAAGCCCTCCCTTCCCGAAGATTTAAGGCTTCTAAAGGCATCCTTTAGTCGTTTTCTCCGTACCTATTCATCTTCTACCATCCGTTGTATGATCATCCACCAGCTGTTAGAAGATCATGCAACAGCTGGTGGATGATCATACAACGGCTGATAGAATATGAAAGTCTACGCTCGAAATCCTTTAAATGTAGGTTTCTTTCGCCTAATGTGTGATGAAGAATCGCTTACCGCTTCCTTATGTTCTTTTTTTTGTCTAAGTTTGTTCCTTCAATGACATTCAATATGTATTGGTTACATCATTCTATCAATTTACTCAAGATCGTGCCCTTTTTGGGTGGTTGGTTATCCGACCGGTTGCTGGGAGACCCGGAAGGTTGGCCCCATCCTATCGTATGGTTTGGCAAAGCGATCAGCGCCGGAGAGAAAGCGTTGAATAAAGGCTCCGAGCGGGTCCTAAAAGGCGGCATACTGGCAGTCGTGCTTATCCTTGGCGTGTATTTAATCTGCGAGTGGATATTGTCGTGGGCTTGGATCATACATCCGCAGTTCAGTGGGTTGCTGACGGCTGTCGGCGTATTTTATTGCCTATCCGGAAAGACGCTTATCAAGGAAGTGAAGGCGGTGTTCGAGGCCGTGGACCGTAGCACGGAAGAAGGACGGCGGCAAGTGGCACGGATCGTGGGGAGGGATACCTCGAACTTGTCGCCGCAAGAGATACGGGCGGCGGCGTTGGAGACCTTGTCCGAGAACTTAAGCGACGGCGTGATCGCCCCGATGTTTTGGTTTGCCCTGCTGGGGTTGCCGGGGATGATGGCTTACAAGATGGTGAATACACTGGACTCGATGATCGGTTATAAGAATGAACGTTACCTTGAGTTCGGACGGATAGCGGCGCAAATCGACGATATCGCCAATTACATCCCGGCCCGCCTCACGGCCTATTTGATGTTGCTGGTCTCCAATAATTGGGGGAAAAGGGATTTCGTACGGCGTTTTGGCCCTGAACACGCAAGCCCTAATTCCGGTTATCCAGAAGCGGCCTTGGCGGCGGTCTTGGACTGCCAGTTCGGGGGGACGCACGATTATTTCGGCAAACCGGTGGAGAAGCCTTATATCGGAACGAACGCGAGGCCTTTCACGACCGAGGATATGCGTATCGCCATTCAAGTGAACAGTAATACGGAACTGTTGATGGGTGTGATCGTCACCCTTATTTTACTAATAATATAATATTAATAATATGGAAATTAGATTAAACAAACTGATAAGCGAAGCCGGTGTTTGCTCACGCCGGGAAGCGGACAATTTCATCGAGATGGAACGGGTAACCGTAAACGGCAAGCAACCGCACGTAGGCCAGAAGGTCACGGCGGAGGATGTCGTATTGGTGGACGGTGAACGCTTGAACGTAGAGAAATATATCCGCCTGCAAGAGGAGGAGAAAAAGGAGGTGCAGCAAGAAAAAGAATTACTCGGCACGCTCCGGAAAGCGAAACCCGAGAACAAGGGAGGCCGTGAAGGCGCTAAAATGGAGAAGTTCGGAAAGTTCAATAAATACGCTGCCGCCCGTAAGGCGCAGAAAGAGGGAGGCTGGAAATCCAAGACCGCCAAGCTTACCGACGAGGAGAAGTTATTGCGGGATGCCTTGCGCCCTAAGTTCGGAAAGGCACTGAGCAAATCGGCGGTGGCGCAGCGGATCGCCGCCAACCCGAAATCGGCCGCCCTTCGGAAGACGAGCAAGAACAATCCGATCAACAAGGCTAAACGTGCCGCCCACCGGAAAAACAGGAATCACGAAGGCGATGAGTAAGAAAGTGATCTTAGTGACTGGAGGACAGCGGTCCGGCAAGAGCGGATACGCACAGAGGCTCGCCTTATCGCTGTCGCCCAACCCGGTTTACCTAGCTACCTCCCGAATCTGGGACGAGGAGTTCCGGAAGCGGGTGGAACGCCACCAGCGAGACCGTGGCCCCGAGTGGACCAATATAGAGGAAGAGAAATACTTGAGCCGCCACGATCTTACCGGTCGTGTCGTGGTGATCGATTGCGTAACCCTTTGGGGGACAAATTTCTTCTTCGACAATCAAAGCGACGTGGAATTATCCCTCTCCCTCCTCAAAGCGGAGTTCGATAAACTCTCCCGACAAGATGCCTACCTGATCTTCGTGACGAACGAGCTGGGTATGGGAGGCGTGCCGATAGACGAGGTGCAACGTAAATTTACCGATATGCAAGGCTGGCTCAACCAATATATCGCCTCTAAAGCGGACGAGGTTGTCTTGATGGTCAGCGGAATCCCCGTCAAGATCAAGGAATAAGAACAACGACTTATATAAAATACTACTATCATGATACAATTTCACATCGAGGCCCCGGACAAAGGGCTGGAGGCCGCTTTACAAGACAAGATCGATAATCTGACAAAGCCGAAAGGCTCATTGGGAACGCTCGAGGCGCTCGCCCTGCAAGTGGGATTGATCCAGCAGACCTTATCGCCTGTCTTGCGTCATCCCGTGAACGTAATCTATGCTTCGGATCACGGCATCGCCGACGAGGGTGTAAGCAAATCTCCCAAGGAGGTAACTCGCCAAGTGATCCATAATTTCTTGAACGGAGGAGCGGGAGTTTGTTACCTTGCCCGCCAGCATGGGTTTGAGTTGAAGATCGTGGATGGCGGCGTGGATTTCGATTTCCCCGTTATCCCCCAACTTATCGACCGCAAGGTGCGCAAGGGAGGAACCCGTAACTTTCTTCACGAGGCGGCCATGACCGTGGAGGAGATGGAGAAAGCCCTTCAATACGGAGCCGATATCGTGACGGATTGTTACAACGAAGGCTGTAACGTGATCAGTTTCGGAGAGATGGGTATCGGGAATACGGCGGCTTCCAGCATGTGGATGACTTGCCTCACGCAAATCCCATTGATCGACTGTGTGGGGGCCGGTAGCGGACTGGACAGCGAAGGCGTACGGCATAAATACAACGTACTGAAACGCTCGTTGGAGAATTACAAAGGGGATGGAAGCGCCTTAGATGTAATGCGCTATTTCGGAGGGTATGAGATGGTTATGGCTGTAGGAGGCATGTTGCGTGCCGCCGAACTGAAGATGATTATCCTCGTGGATGGTTTTATCATGACGAATTGCGTATTGGTGGCTTCCCGCTTATATCCGGAAATGCAATCGTATTGCGTATTCGGGCATTGCGGCGACGAGGCCGGGCATAAACGAGTACTGGATTTTTTGGGGGCAAAAGCATTGCTCGATCTAGGGCTACGGCTGGGAGAAGGTTCCGGCTCGGTATGCGCTTACCCGATACTCGACTCCGCCGTTCGCATGATCAACGAGATGCATAGTTTCAAGCAAGCGGCAATCACCAAATATTTCTGATATGTTGCGGATACTCGCTGCGTTTATATTCTTTACTCGGTTACCGTTCTGGCGGTTGGCGGAGGTTCCGGCGGCCTGTTTCAAGAATATCGTGAGCCATTGGGCGTTGGTCGGTTGGCTGACGGCTGGTTTGTCGGTATTGGTATTGTACGCTACCTCCTTGATTCTTCCGCCATCCGTGGCGATCTTATGCGCCATGATTGCCCGATTGCTGATAACTGGCTGCCTGCATGAGGACGGGCTGGCGGATTTCTTCGACGGTTTCGGCGGCGGCACGAGCCGGGAACGCATATTGGCGATCATGAAAGACTCGCATATAGGCAGCTATGGGGTAATCGGACTGATTTTCTACTTCGGACTGTTCTACCTACTAGTAAGCAGTCTCCCGATCGAGCTAGCGGGATGTGCCATACTGGCTGGAGATCCTTTTTGCAAAGGTGTCTCCAGCATGATCATCAATCGCCTGCCTTACGCGAGGAAAGAGGAGGAAGCCAAGAACAAGACCGTATATAGCCGAATGACCTCTCGAGAATATGTATTTAGCATCATTTGTGCTTTCTTACCGTTATTATGGCTTCCCCAACCTGTTTACTTACTAGCGGGTATATTCCCGGTTATCACTTGGTACTTCCTCACCTCTTTCATGAAGAGAAAGATACAAGGATATACGGGAGACTGCTGTGGAGCGACTTTTCTTCTTTGTGAGTTAAGCTTCTATATGGGTTTCGTGATCATCTATCAAACTATATAATTATGGAGATTTATTTAATCAGACATACCTCTGTCGATGTTCCCGCCGGCTACGCCTACGGGCAAACCGATGTTCCATTGAAACCGACCTTCGAGGAAGAGGCGGAAGAGGTAAAAAAAGGCTTGAGCGATCATACGTTCGATAAGGTTTGGACAAGTCCCCTTACCCGCTGCGTGCGCTTAGCTAATTATTGCGGCTTTCCGGAGGCGGAAAGAGAAGACCGTATCAAGGAGGTGAATTTCGGGGAGTGGGAAATGAAGTCATGGAATGAGCTATCCTCCGATCCCCGCTCAGAGGCTTGGTTCAAGGATTGGGTTAATAACCCGACTCCAAACGGTGAATCCCTACAAGATCAATACGACCGGGTTAGCGACTTCTTGAATGAGCTTCGCAAAAGCGGGCTGCAAAAGGTATGCCTGTTCGCGCATGGCGGGGTATTGACTTGTGCCCGGGTCTACGCTGGCGAATATCCTTTGCAAGACGCTTTTAAGAACGTACCCTCTTACGGGGCTATCGTAAAATTAGTGCTGGATTAACCAAAATCCGGCACATTTCGAAAGGATAAGATGCGGCACGCCACATCTCTACAACGGCTGGTGTATATACCAAAAAAAGGAGCCAATCTTTCGACTGACTCCTTTCACCTAAGACGGCGGCTACCTACTCTTCCACTGTTACGCAGTACCATCGGCGTGACGAGGCTTAACTTCTCTGTTCGGAATGGGAAGAGGTGGATCCCTCGTGCTATAGCCACCTTAATTTCGTTTTGTAAGATTTTGACCGGACATCAATCCGAAGAGACCAGCTTCGCCTTATCGCCTTAAAATATATCAACCTTCACGTGAGGAAAGTCCCGGGCTATTAGTACCACTCGGCTCGGACGTCGCCG
>NZ_QTMJ01000011.1:149947-154652 GCF_003635485.1 Parabacteroides sp. AF19-14
GTGAGGAAAGTCCCGGGCTATTAGTACCACTCGGCTCGGACGTCGCCGCCCTTACACCTGTGGCCTATCAAGGTCATCGTCTATAACCACCCTTGAGGGAGATCTAATCTTGAGGCCGGCTTCGTACTTAGATGCTTTCAGCACTTATCCGATCCGTACTTAGATACCCGGCGGTGCCCCTGGCGGGACAACCGGTAAACCAGTGGTACGTCCAACACGGTCCTCTCGTACTAGTGTCAGAGCCCCTCAAATCTCCTGCGCCCACGATAGATAGAGACCGAACTGTCTCACGACGTTCTGAACCCAGCTCGCGTGCCACTTTAATGGGCGAACAGCCCAACCCTTGGGACCTTCTCCAGCCCCAGGATGTGACGAGCCGACATCGAGGTGCCAAACCATTCCGTCGATATGAGCTCTTGGGAATGATCAGCCTGTTATCCCCGGAGTACCTTTTATCCTTTGAGCGATGGCCCTTCCATGCGGAACCACCGGATCACTATGCTCTAGTTTCCTACCTGATCGAGTTGTATCTCTCCCAGTCAAGCGCCCTTATGCCATTACACTCTACGACCGGTTACCAATCGGTCTGAGGGCACCTTTAGAAGCCTCCGTTACGCTTTTGGAGGCGACCACCCCAGTCAAACTACCCACCATACAGTGTCCTCCTGCCTAGGAGTTAGAACTCAAACAACCGAAGGGCCGTATTTCAACGGCGGCTCCAAGGATACTGGCGTACCCCCTTCAAAGCCTCCGGCCTATCCTACACATCGTCTGCCCAAATTCAATGTAAAGCTATAGTAAAGGTTCACGGGGTCTTTTCGTCCCATCGCGGGTAATCGGCATCTTCACCGATACTACAATTTCACCGAGCTCACGGTTGAGACAGTGTCCAGATCATTACACCATTCGTGCAGGTCGGAACTTACCCGACAAGGAATTTCGCTACCTTAGGACCGTTATAGTTACGGCCGCCGTTTACTGGGGCTTCAATTCAACGCTTCTCTTGCGATGACATCTCCTCTTAACCTTCCAGCACCGGGCAGGTGTCAGGCTGTATACATCATGTTTCCATTTAGCACAGCCATGTGTTTTTGTTAAACAGTTGCCTGGACCTATTCTCTGCGCCTCGCCTTACGACGAGGACCCTTTATCCCGAAGTTACAGGGTCAATTTGCCTAGTTCCTTAACCGTGAATCACTCGAGCGCCTCAGTATTCTCAACCCGACCACGTGTGTCCGTTTACGGTACGGGTGCCGCATGGATAAGTTTAGCGGATTTTCTTGGGAGCATGGTTACGTCCATATTACCTCGTACAAGTACTCGGTATACTGTCAGGTTCGACTCTCCCCGCGGATTTGCCTACGGGAATCAATATCTACACCCTTCAACCGGCTATTCCGTCAGCCGGCAGGACTGTCACTTCTCCGTCTCCACGTCACTCCATGAGGCAGTATGGGAATATTAACCCATTCTTCCATCGGCGGCGCCGTTCGGCTTTGCCTTAGGTCCCGACTCACCCTGATCCGATTAGCGTTGATCAGGAAACCTTGGTCTTTCGGCGGGGGGGTTTCTCGCCCCCCTTATCGTTACTCATACCTACATTTGCTTTTCCATGCGCTCCAACAAGGGTCATCCCTTATCTTCGACGCCGCATGGAATGCTCCCCTACCATGTCTTACGACATCCACGGCTTCGGCAGATCGTTTATGCCCGATTATTATCCACGCCAGATCGCTCGACTAGTGAGCTGTTACGCACTCTTTAAATGAATGGCTGCTTCCAAGCCAACATCCTAGCTGTCTCTGCGATCCGACCTCGTTAGTTCAACTCAACGATCATTTGGGGGCCTTAGCCGGTGGTCTGGATTCTTCTCCTCTCGGACACGGACCTTAGCACCCGCGCCCTCACTCCCTGTAAATATATATCGCGCATTCGGAGTTTATCTGGACTTGATAGGCGGTGAAGCCCTCGCATCCAATCAGTCGCTCTACCTCACGATATACTATAAAGAGGCTGCACCTAAATGCATTTCGGGGAGTACGAGCTATCTCCGAGTTTGATTAGCCTTTCACCCCTACCCTCAGCTCATTGGAAAGCTTTTCAACGCTTACCCATCCGGTCCTCCAGTTGGTGTTACCCAACCTTCAACCTGGCCAAGGGTAGATCACTCGGTTTCGCGTCTCCCCCCCCCGACTGGCCGCCCTCTTCAGACTCGCTTTCGCTTCGGCTCCGTACCTTAGGTACTTAACCTTGCCGGGGAAGGTAACTCGTAGGTTCATTATGCAAAAGGCACGCCGTCACGTCATAACAACGCTCCGACCGCTTGTAGGCAGACGGGTTCAGGGTCTATTTCACTCCCCTGCTCGGGGTTCTTTTCACCTTTCCCTCACGGTACTGGTTCGCTATCGGTCTCTCGGGAGTATTTAGCCTTACGGGATGGGCCCCGCTGTTTCACGCAAGATTTCTCGTGCCCCGCGCTACTCAGGATACCACTAGGCTTCGTAAGGGAGTCATGTACCGGGCTTTCACCGTCTATGGCCGACTTTTCCAAGTCGTTCCATTTCCCTTCCTTCTTGCCACGTCGTGGTCCTACAACCCCCGTGTCGCCTAGACGCCACGGGTTTGGGCTCTTCCGTGTTCGCTCGCCACTACTTACGGAATCATTGTTTATTTTCTCCTCCTATGGGTACTTAGATGTTTCAGTTCCCCACGTTCGCCTCCCTTACGGGATGACAGGCCTTCAGCCTGCCGGGTTGCCCCATTCGGATATCCCGGGATCAACGGCTATTTGCGCCTCCCCCGGGCTTTTCGCAGCTTATCACGTCCTTCGTCGCCTCCGAGAGCCAAGGCATCCACCGTCTGCCCTTGCTTACTTTCTCTCACCTCGTACATACGTACGGGTTGATATATCTTAAGCTCGCTCTACTTGTTTCTTCTTTTTGATGTCCAATATGTCAAAGATCCTCTTTCCCTCGCGGGATGCGTGGAGAATAACGGATTCGAACCGTTGACCCTCTGCGTGCAAAGCAGATGCTCTAGCCAGCTGAGCTAATCCCCCTCATTCGGAGTAGTCCCAGGCAGAGTTGAACTGCCGACCTCTACATTATCAGTGTAGCGCTCTAACCAACTGAGCTATAGGACTGTCAACCTTGCCAAGACTTACGTCCCAGCTTAATCTTTTTCTCTCCGACCGGCCTTCCGATCATTGATCTACATAATAAACATAATCTCAACAGCAGCACAAGGCGATCGATACCTGGTATGACCGGACATCGCCGACACTTGGCCAGCGACGGAATCCTTCGCTCCAGAAAGGAGGTGTTCCAGCCGCACCTTCCGGTACGGCTACCTTGTTACGACTTAGCCCCAGTCACCAGTTTTACCCTAGGCCGATCCTCGCGGTTACGGACTTCAGGTACCCCCGGCTCCCATGGCTTGACGGGCGGTGTGTACAAGGCCCGGGAACGTATTCACCGCGCCATGGCTGATGCGCGATTACTAGCGAATCCAGCTTCACGGAGTCGGGTTGCAGACTCCGATCCGAACTGAGACGTGGTTTGGGGATTCGCTCCCTGTCGCCAGGTGGCTTCCCTTTGTCCACGCCATTGTAACACGTGTGTCGCCCCGGATGTAAGGGCCGTGCTGATTTGACGTCATCCCCGCCTTCCTCGCAGCTTACGCTGGCAGTCCCACCAGAGTCCTCAGCATCACCTGTTAGTAACTAGTGGCAAGGGTTGCGCTCGTTATGGCACTTAAGCCGACACCTCACGGCACGAGCTGACGACAACCATGCAGCACCTCGCAAACGGCTATTGCTAGAAAAGGGGTTTCTACCTCGGTCCGAATGCGTTCAAACCCGGGTAAGGTTCCTCGCGTATCATCGAATTAAACCACATGTTCCTCCGCTTGTGCGGGCCCCCGTCAATTCCTTTGAGTTTCACCGTTGCCGGCGTACTCCCCAGGTGGATCACTTAACGCTTTCGCTGTGCCGCTTACAGTGTATCGCAAACAGCTAGTGATCATCGTTTACTGCGTGGACTACCAGGGTATCTAATCCTGTTTGATCCCCACGCTTTCGTGCATCAGCGTCAGTCATGGCTTGGCAGGCTGCCTTCGCAATCGGGGTTCTGCGTGATATCTAAGCATTTCACCGCTACACCACGCATTCCGCCTGCCTCAAACATACTCAAGCCTCCCAGTTTCAACGGCAATTCTATGGTTGAGCCACAGACTTTCACCGCTGACTTAAAAGGCCGCCTACGCACCCTTTAAACCCAATAAATCCGGATAACGCTCGGATCCTCCGTATTACCGCGGCTGCTGGCACGGAGTTAGCCGATCCTTATTCATAAGGTACATACAAAACAGGACACGTCCCACACTTTATTCCCTTATAAAAGAGGTTTACGATCCATAGAACCTTCATCCCTCACGCGACTTGGCTGGTTCAGGCTTACGCCCATTGACCAATATTCCTCACTGCTGCCTCCCGTAGGAGTTTGGTCCGTGTCTCAGTACCAATGTGGGGGACCTTCCTCTCAGAACCCCTATCCATCGTCGGTTTGGTGGGCCGTTACCCCGCCAACTGCCTAATGGAACGCATGCCTATCTATCAGCGATGAATCTTTAGCAAATATCCCCATGCGGGGCCCCTGCTTCATGCGGTATTAGTCCGACTTTCGCCGGGTTATCCCCCTCTGATAGG
>NZ_QTMJ01000012.1:0-151716 GCF_003635485.1 Parabacteroides sp. AF19-14
ACGGCTAAGTTATAAATGTGACGAATCCGACGCATATAGGTGGACACCGTATTCAACGAACGGCCCCCACCCAACAACCATGACTGATAGCACAAGAGCGTATCCCTATTAATATAGGAATAAGGTATCTTCTCCATACCGCAGAAACACTTGAACGAGTTCAAGGCATCTTGATAACTCTTCGCCGTGGAATAATGCTTTTTTTCACGCAGACGAGCTATGTAGACTAACAGGCCCATAACAAAATCTTCTTCTTTTTTCATATCTTCTCCTTAATAAAAAGGCCAAAAATACTACCTTTGCCCACTATTAATTAAGTAAACCATATTTAGAGTAAAAACATTACCATGAAGAGATTTTGGAGTATTCCACTTATGCTCATGCTATTCGCATGCCAAACTCCCAAAGAGAGTAGAGAGGAATTATCGCTTGCCGGTTGCTGGGAATTACGATTGGATTCAACAGATGTCACCGAGCAAGTTCAATTACCGGGTACCACGGACACCAACCAAAAAGGATACCCTAACAATGACAAGGAGGAGACAACTCATTTGTCTAGGCCCTTCCGCTATCAAGGTAAGGCTTGGTATCAGAAAGAGATCACGATTCCGGAGAACTGGGAAGGCAAGAGCATTTGGTTAATCTTGGAGCGAACAAAACCGACCCAAATATGGGTAGATAGCATATATGTCGGTTCATCCGACCATATTTCCACCCCTCAAGAATACGATCTGTCCGCATATCTCCGGGCTGGGAAGCATCACTTGACTATTCTTGTCGATAACGGTTTGAGCGTACCGCCCCAATTATTGGACAATTCACACGCTTATACGGAATCCACGCAGACAAACTGGAACGGTATTATCGGAGACCTAAAATTGGAAGCCCGTCCGCAATTCCATATCCGCCGGATACAAGTATATCCACATGCGGATCAAAAAACGGTGGACGTAAAAATAAAGCTTTCAAATCCATTCGAGCAAATGATAGTAGCCGCCGTTCAAATAGAGATGGAGGCTTTCAACACAGGCTTAGAGCACCATATCAACTTCAATAAGAATATCGTAGTTCAACAAGATGAGATCGTATTCCAAATACCAATGGGTGATGACGCCTTGGAATGGAGCGAGTTCTCCCCTACCCTGTATCGCTTGACCGCGAACATCCAAGGAGAGAATATCCAAGATAGCCAAAGTACTACTTTCGGGTTAAGAGATTTCAAAGCAGAAGGAACACAATTCAACATCAACGGATTGACCACCTTCCTTCGTGGAAAACACGATGCTTGCGTATTCCCGCTTACAGGCCATGTACCGATGGATACCGCAGCATGGAGACGCTATTTCCGGATCGCCAAGGAATACGGTATCAATCACTGCCGTTTCCATTCATGGTGTCCTCCTAAAGCTTGTTTCGAGGCGGCCGATATCGAAGGTTTTTACCTCCAACCGGAACTGCCTTTTTGGGGAAAGATGGAAAAGGGCGATACCACTTTGATCCATTTCCTCACCAAAGAAGGATTACAAATACAGGAGGCTTATGGGAATCACGCCTCTTTCGTCATGATGGCGATCGGCAACGAGCTTTCCGGGGATCAAGACGCGATGGTAGACATGATCGCCCGTTTCCGTAGTGAGGACGGACGGCATTTATACGCATCTGGATCGAATGACTATCTAGGCTTCAACGGCCCTGCGGCGGGTGACGATTACTTCACGACCTGTCGAGTCCCCGGCGCTAACGTATTCAGCAACCATACCCGGGGTTCCTTCTCTTTCGCAGACGCAGAGGACGGCGGTTATATCAACCATACCTATCCAAACTCGGTCATGAATTTCGAATCCGCTATCGAACAATGTTCATTGCCTATCATCGGACACGAAACCGGGCAATTCCAATGTTATCCGAATTATGAGGAAATCAAGAAATATACCGGGGCACTAAAACCTTGGAATCTGGAGATATTCCGCAAACGGCTGGGCGAGTCCGGTATGGCCGGACAAGCGGATGATTTCTTCAAGGCTTCCGGTAAATGGATGGCGCAACTTTACCGGGCCGAGATGGAAATGGCGTTCCGTACTCCGGGAATGGCCGGCTTCCAATTACTGGATTTACAGGATTATCCGGGACAGGGCACGGCGTTAGTCGGTATCTTGGACGCTTTTATGGATAATAAGGGCTTGATAACCGCCGAGGAATGGAAAGAGTCTTGCGATGATGTCGTATTATTGGCTCTCCTGCCTAAATTCTGTTACTCCGGGAATGAGGCGCTCAAAGGCTCCATCAAGGTAGCGAACTATACACCTACCGCTTTAAAAGGGAAACATCTAACTTGGACCTTGACGAATGGTCAAGATCAAGTAATCGCCCAAAACAACATACCGCTGCAAATCAATCAAGGGACGTTGGCCGAGGTAGGCCCATTAAATATCGCTTTACCTGCCATTCAAGAGGCTGAGACCTATACTTTACGGCTGGCGATCGAGGGCACGGAGTATCACAATCATTATCCGTTATGGATTTATCCGAAACATAATAACGTGCAAATCCCTACGGATATCAATGTTATTAAGAAATGGGATAAACAGGCCGAGAACTTATTGGCGAACGGGGCGAAAGTATTGTGGTTCCCGGATGCCAAGACTTACAAGAACGTGACGGTAGACGGATTATTCCAGACCGATTACTGGAATTACCGGATGTTTAAGTCCATCTGCGAATGGGTAAAGAAACCGGTCTCTCCGGGTACCCTCGGATTATTAATGAATCCCTCTCATCCGGCTTTCACTCATTTCCCGACGGATTTCCATACAAACTGGCAATGGTTCACGATGATAAAGAATAGCCATCCGTTGATACTGGACCAGCTTCCGGATAATTACAGGCCGATCGTACAAGTGATCGATAACGTGGAGCGTAACCATAAATTAGGGATGATCCAAGAATTCAATGTCGGCCCGGGTAAGTTATTAATCTGTATGACAGACTTGGAAACCCAACAAGAATACCCGGAAGCCCGTCAATTATACCATAGCTTATTAAGTTATATGGATTCCTCCGAGTTCTCGCCTCAGATGACATTAACGCCCGCTCAATTGATCGAGTTATTCACGCATCAAGTCGGAGATTCGAAGATCAAGGAATTAGGGAATATCTCGTATGACGAGTAAGCGAGAATAGATATCCGTATAAGTCCCCACCGTAGAACGGGCGTTGGGAGCAGGCTTCCGCTGGTCTATCACGATAGCGACCGGCAGATTCCCGATCCGGTCTACATGCGGACGGCCATATTTGGGCAGGTATTGCTGCACGAAACTGGGGAACGTCTCATTCAACTCCCGGCGTGAACTGACGGCGATGGTATCCAATACCAACGACGATTTCCCAGAACTCGAGACCCCGGTGAATATAGTGATTTGCTTCTTCGGAATATCCAGAGAGATATGTTTCAAGTTATTCTCATAAGCTCCCTCGATCTTGATATATTCTTGATTTGACATAACCAATGACTTTAATGAACGAATGACAAATATACGATCTAATCCTGTCTTTTTAATAGATATAAGGCGTATCTTGTAACACAACCTTTTGAGAGAGATTGCCAAGTAGAGGAAAGAGGATAGCTATATATGGCGCTTTTTACTCAAAAAGGCCGCTTTTTATACACGATAGGTCATGAAAGCCTACGCAACTAGTCGTGTTAGGCAACGCCAATAGTCACGTTGGGCATCGAAAGCAGTCATGAATAGGGTCATGAACTGTCATGAATAGGCATCATAACCCTATCATTTCCCCATCGTAACCCTATGAGATAGCCCAAACAACCCATAAGATATGAATTACGATGAACTAATTTCGCTAGAATGAAAGGCTGTTTTTTGACATCTATCTATTTAACAGACGATTACTGATTTTTTCTTGCGTATTTAGGAGCGAGCCGTACTTTGTCCCGGAAAAATCGATTCTCCGGGACTTAACTTTACAATTTGTCAATTTGATTATTCTGTCGAAAGACACCATCTTATTAAGGCATTTAATTCGTCGCATGGAAAGGAGCCTTGAATTCCGGACGGAGCGTACAGGTATCTTCCAATGGGAAATCCCGAGGGGCCTCTTGCGTCACTTCCCCGGTGGCTGCCCATTCAGCTCCTCTTAGTAAGGTTACCTGAAAACCCGTACACTCCATCGAGTAAATCATATTCGGGTCATTGCCGCAATGCCCCAACAGATCGACAAAGACACGCCCCTTCCCCCATTTCACCGTCCACATCAACGGTTCATGGCGTCCACGCTCATAAGCGGTAGCCAATATCTCCACATTCCGTACCGGACCACGCAAGCGGGTATAAATCTCGTCCTTAAAATGTTTCCATCTTATAGGCAGACCTTTCAAAATAGGGTGCTCCGGCGCACGATGCTCTAGGATCGTCTCATGCTGCAAGCCATGATAACCCGCATAACCGGGTGTATAATCGTATACATATTTACCCTCTTTCCAATACAGGTAAGGACCGTCTTTCTCGTTTCGCCCCTCCCAAGCTCCCATGCCGATTATCTCGTTGTACGCTTTCCAACCGGCCATAGGTACCACGGAGGAATGGATAATCACGACCCCACCACCATCCGCTACATAGTTCTCGAAAGCTTTTTGGACAGGCTCGGGCCAGACTTCACCTCCGTAATTAACAACAACCAAGTTATATTTAGCGAAATCGGGCTTAAAGGTATTTATATCTCCTCCGAAATCCGGGGTAAAGACGAAATCCACCTTAAACATTCCACTGTTCTCTAAGATCTGCTTCATGGCCTCGCAAGCACCTCGCCAATAATGACTGCCATCTTGCCCGGCGATCATCATCGTTTTTATCACCTTTTTCTGGGCGTAAGAGGTTGAGGCTGATAAGGCGCAACAGATAAGCGCTATAAAATAGATATACTTTCTCATGGTTGTTGGGGGTTAAATTTTTCACTCTCGGGGCTCCATTCGATACGGTCGTAGCAACGGGTGGTTCGCAAATTATATCCTCGCTCATCAACCGTAAACTTCCCATCCTTGAAATAATCGATATATAACTCGGAGATCCCGTCATTATTACGATCCTCCACCGTAAGCGCATATTTATCTGTCACATAGATCTCATCCGATATATATTGGATCTCTCTCGTATAATTATCCACGATCACGTAATAAAACTTAAACAGGTCAAAAGTAGGGTAATGCCCATTATCCCGCCCGAAAAGCATGACCTCCTCCATAGCGGCATCATCATCCATATTCGCTAAAACGGATTGTTGAAACCAAAAGCCGTCTTTTTGCGCTTGCGGAGGAATCCGGTCCCAACCCTCTTGATGGGCTGTCACCCGGAATTGGGCATGGGCACCCATACAAACAAAAAGCAGGAGAACCCAATAAATCAATCGTCTTATCATGTCTATCATTTTTAATTATTATTCATATTTATAAGGCACAAATGTAATGATATGTCTCTTATTGATTATATTTGTCTTGTATTAAATTCACCTTTAGTCTAAATATATTATGAGCGATCAACCAATAGATTTTACGCAACGTAACATAGCCATCGACATCCTCCGGGCCGTCACGATATGCGTGATGATCTTCGAAAGCGTACATCAAATTAAAAATTTAAACTTTAAAACATATCGCTATATGAAAAAGATTATCGGACTATTCTTGCTTATATGGGCCATAGGTTCGGCCCAAGTTTCCGCCCAATCAGAGACAAACCGTTTAGATAGTATCATGCCCGTACGAGGCTTGGCCATCGCCGCTCCATCCGCGCAGAAGTTGGATCTATTCTTGAAGTTCGTCCAAGAGGAACTGGCTCCCAGTCATTTCAACTTGTTGATTCTACGGGTAGACTGGAATTATGCCTATGAGTCCCATCCAGAACTGAGGGATCCGACCCCACTCACACGAGAGGATGTGAAAAAGATCGTAAAGGTTTGCCGGGATAACGGAATACGTATCGCTCCCCAGATCAATCTCTTGGGGCATCAATCATGGGCTGAGACTACCTACGCTTTATTACGTGAGTATCCGGAGTTCGACGAGACGCCACACGTGGATACCAAGAACTATACGGGTTGGCCCAACTCAGACGGGCTTTATTGTAAAAGTTACTGCCCGCTCCATCCGGAAGTACATAAAATCGTATTCGCTTTAGTAGACGAGTTGACGGATGTTTTCGAGACTCAATTATTCCATGCCGGGATGGATGAGGTCTTTTATATCGGACATGATAGTTGCGTCCGTTGCGGCGGACATGACAAGGCTGAGTTATATGCCGGTGAGGTCACTAAAATACAAAACCACTTAGCCTCACAAGGCAAACGATTGATGATATGGGGAGACCGCCTGATCGATGGCAAGACTACCGGGATTGGCGCTTGGGAAGCCAGCATGAACAATACCTACCGTGCGATCGACTTGATCCCGAAAGATGTTTTTATCTGCGACTGGCATTATGAGCGTGCCGAGCAAACCGCTGTTTACTTTGCCATGAAAGGCTTCGACGTTGCTACTTGCCCTTGGCGTAAACCTCAGATAGCGCTTCAACAGGTAGATGATATGATCCATTTCCGCCAGCATTCAAATCCGGAAATGTCTCGCCATTTCCAAGGAATTATCGAGACAGTCTGGTCCGGTGCAGACAGTTTCCTTGAGGCCTATTATAACCCGACAACCTATAAGCAAGAAGTCTCGGACGCTGTCACGGTCAAGAAACTAATCGAGAAATATAAGACCTTGGAGAATCGGTGAATGTAATTTAGGTCATAATTCCTGTAATCCATCTACAAAAGTTTCTCCGGATTTCATCGATCTTTGCCGTTGCAATCGAAAAGGAATAAACAAACCAAGAAGTAGAACTTATTAAAATAGCAATTATGACACTAAACGAATTCTTGAAGTATGTAGAGACAAGAAAGCCTCTTAAAGGAGACGAGATCCATCAGTTTATGAACGAGATGAGCGATGAGGCCAGACGCATGACATTCGAGTTAAACGGCTCATATCACGATCCCGAGGAAATCCGTGAGCTGTTATCCCGCTTGTTTAATAAGCCGGTCGATCCGTCTTTTCGTGTATTCCCCCCGTTCTATACGGATTTTGGGAAGAATATCACGGTAGGTAAGAACGTTTTCATCAATGCTTGCTGTCATTTTCAAGATCATGGCGGGGTGACACTGGACGACGGTTGCCAGATCGGGCATAACGTGGTCTTTGCCACCCTCAACCACGGCTTCGCCCCCGAAGACCGGAGCACTACCTACCCTGCCCCGATCGTTCTGAAAAAGAATGTCTGGGTAGGCTCGAACGCAACGATCCTATCCGGCGTAACCATTGGGGAGAACGCTATAGTCGGAGCCGGCTCGGTAGTTACTAAAGATGTACCGGACAATGCCATCGTGGGAGGTGTTCCCGCCAAGGTCATAAAATACATCCAATAACCCGTAACACCGATTACGACATCTGGGATTTCCGATATTCATTCGGGGTACACCCCACGGTCTTCTTGAATATGCGACTGAAATGCTGGGAGTATTGGAATCCTAGGTCGTAAGCGATTTGGCTGACGGTCTTGTTTGTCCCTACTATCCATTCTTTCGCTAAGGAAATAATCCGGTCTTGTATATTTTCTTGGGCAGTTTTCCCTGTCTCTTTCTTGATCAGATCACCGAAATAGTTTGGGGACAAACAAATCTTCTCGGCGAAATACCGTACAGTAGGTAGCCCTTCCTGTCTTAACAGATCGCTTTGCAGGTATTCATCCAGCAATCGTTCGAACCTCACCAACACATCCTTATTCGTCTCCGCACGGGTCGTAAACTGACGGTCATAAAAACGCAGGCAATAATCGAGCAGCAACTCGATATTCATTGCGATCAGCCGTTTGCTATGCTTGTCGATGGAGTGCTCCAACTCGATCTGGATTTTCCTCAGGCAATCCACGAAGATCCCCTTCTCTTCCTCAGAGAGATGTAACGCCTCGTTTGATTCATAGGAGAAGAAAGAATAACGCTTGATGTCCCGTCCCAAAGCCGTACCACGGATCAAGTCCGGATGGAAAAGCAACCCATGCGCCAAAGGCCGGGTCCCGTCCTTAAGCTCAATACCCGTCACCTGCCCGGGAGCGAATCCTACTACGGTTCCTTCTTGATAGTCATAATATTGCCTCCCATACCGAATATCCCCGCATTTCGTATCTTTCAGGAAAAGTCCGTATATACCATAATTAGCCCGGAAATTAGTAGGCCATGTCTCGGACTTGGATAAATCTACCACGCTCACCAAAGGGTGCAACGTCTCCAAGCCAAACATCTTGTTGTATTGATCGACGGTATCGATCTTTATTAGATTCTCCATAAGGCTATCTGTTTTATTGGTCTCAAAGATAAACATTCCAAATATAACAGCCTCATGCCATCAAGCAAAATCCACCGAACCGAATGATATCGTATTGAAAAATATGTATGAAAGGAAAATTTAAAAAGAGGAAGGAGAAATAAAAAGCGGTCTGGACGGGACTCGAACCCGCGACCCCATGCGTGACAGGCATGTATTCTAACCAGCTGAACTACCAGACCAAAATGTTATTCTTTATCGCTATTCCGTTGAATTGCGGTGCAAAGATAGGTGCTTTTTTTGAATTCGCAATAGTTTAGGATGAAAAAATTAGAACAAATCGATAAATTTCATACTTTTGTCCCCCATATATAATTAACACTAGCATGAAAAATACTCCTGTAGACTATCAGACAGCCAGACGGATTATCGATGGCTTTGGACTTCCCGATTTTGGGAAAGCGACTATCCGGGAGGTAGTTGCCATATCCACGCAATTGGAACAAGAAACGGGAACCGAGTTCATCCATATGGAAATGGGCGTACCGGGCTTGAAAGCCGCCCAAGTAGGTGTAGACGCTGAGATCGAAGCCCTTCGTAGCGGTATAGCGTCCATCTACCCGAACATCAACGGAACTCCCGAAGTGAAAAAGCAAGCTTCCCGCTTTATCAAGGCGTTTATAAATATAGATATAGACCCGGAGTGTTGCGTACCCGTAACCGGTTCCATGCAGGGCACATACGCCTCTTTCCTTACGGCCGGACAATGTACGCCGGGAAAAGACACCATCTTGTTTATCGACCCCGGATTCCCCGTGCAGAAACAGCAAATAGCCGTTATGGGCTATAAATATGAGTCGTTCGACGTATACGAATACCGTGGCGAGCGATTGCGTGAGGCCTTGGAAGCGCATCTTTCCAAAGGCAATATTGCCGCAATGATCTATTCTAACCCGAACAATCCGGCTTGGTTTTGCCTCACCGACGAGGAGTTGAAGATCATCGGCGAGATGGCCAACAAATACGACGTGATTGTCATAGAGGACCTCGCCTATTTCGCCATGGATTTCCGCAAGGACCTCGGATGTCCTTTCGAGCCTCCTTACCAAGCGAGCGTAGCCCGTTATACCGATAATTATATCATGCAGATATCCGGTTCCAAAGCGTTCAGCTATGCCGGACAGCGTATCGGCGTGACAGCGATCTCCAATAAACTTTACCATCGCTCCTATCCGGGATTGACTCAGCGTTATGGAGGCGGTACGTTCGGTACGGTATATATCCACCGTGTCTTATACGCCCTATCTTCCGGAACCAGCCACTCGGCCCAATTCGCCTTAGCCGCCATGTTCAAGGCCGCCGCAGACGGTACGTTCGACTTTGTCTCGCAAGTGAAAGAATACGGACGTCGAGCGGAGAAACTAAAGAAGATTTTTACGGATCATGGTTTCACAATCGTTTATGATCACGATCTGGACCAACCGATAGCCGACGGTTTCTATTTCACGATCGGTTACCCGGGAATGACCGGCGGACAATTGATGGAAGAGCTGGTTTATTACGGAGTAAGCGCCATATCATTAAGTACCACAGGCAGTAACCAACAAGGACTACGGGCTTGTACCTCTTTCATAAAAGATCACCAATATGATTTGCTGGACGAAAGACTGAGATTATTCGAGGAAAATCATCAAGCATAAATTAACAATAAGCCCGGTCGGTTCACGTTTATTAACTTGAATCCCGGGCTTTTCATTTGCTTCTTATTAAAAAACGCCTTATATTGTCGGTGAATTAGTAACAACCTAACATTCACGATCATGGCATCTTATAAAAATATATTTAAAATAACACATAACGATGTCCTTCCTATTCAAGGAAGTATTCTGATTGCCGAGCCTTTTTTACAAGATGCCTATTTCCAACGTTCCGTCGTATTATTAATAGAGCATACGGAACACGGATCGATGGGATTTGTCTTGAATAAAAAAACGGATCTTATCGTAAACTCTTTTTTCAAGGAGTTTGCCGAATTTCCGGAGATACCGATTTATCTGGGGGGACCGGTCAGCCCCAACCGTTTGTTCTTTATTCATTCCTTAGGGGATAATATCATTCCGGACGCATTAAAGATCAATGATTATTTATATTTCGACGGGGATTTCAACGCATTGAAACGATACATCCTCAACGGGCACCCAATCGATGGGAAAGTGAAGTTTTTCTTGGGATACTCCGGATGGACCGAAGGGCAATTAAACCATGAAATCAAACGGAACTCGTGGGCCGTAAGCCATATCACCACCGATAATATCCTGTCTGCCGATGGGGAAGGCTATTGGAAAGATTCCGTAGAATTATTAGGCAATGATTATAAAACTTGGACAAAATATCCGAAGGACCCGTATTTAAATTAACTGCATTATGCAGACATCGGAATAACCATCCGGTGTCCTGATCCAGTCCTTAAGCGTCCCCGCCTCGACAAATCCCAGACGGGTAAATAATTTCTTGCTAGGCTCGTTCGCCACGGGAATATGCACATAAAGTTGATGAAGCTTCAAAAACGTATAAGCGTATTCCATCAATAGTCTTAACGCTTCCGTAGCAAAGCCACGTCCTTGATACCTACGGTCCAGCATAATACCGCAAGCCGCCCGGTTCGGGTGCGGCTCGAAATCGAATAAGTCCACGATCCCCACGCAAGTCCCCGTATCGCATTCCTCGATCATGAAGCGAAGTTGGCGAGACTCATAGATACTCCGGTCGCTACCCGCTATATATTCCTTCAATATATAACGGGAATAGGGAGCCAAGGTATTCCCTACTTCCCATAACTCCGGATCATTCTCCCAACGATACAACAACTCCAGATCCTCTGGTTCCAATGCCCTCAAACGGACTCTATCATTCGACAATAACATATTTACCCAAGGATTACTTAAACAAGCCGACCACTCTTCTTCGTATATATATGGTAAACCGCTTTCTTGTTCACGAGCTTGTCCATAAACAAGAGCATCTGCTCGTAACGGGCATCGGGGAAGCAGAAAGCGTAGTCCGTAAAGCCTTTCATCTGGTTCTTGCGACAGATAGCATCCATCACACGCTCCACGTCCAAATCCCAGAGATTCACGAATTCCAGATCCGGCATAGCTTTCAGGCAAACGGCCTTTACCTCCTCAAAATGATCCTCCCTACACAAGATCAAAAGGCGGCGATGCTTAACCGCTTTAGCCTTCTTGCGTAGAGGGGCTGAAATCGTCGCCCAGCAAGCTTTCAGCAGGACAGCCAACCGGATCAGTATCCGCATCAACCAACCGGACCCCGGATAATATTTCTTATAGAAAATCAACATGGCGCCGTAAAAAGCCCTTATGTACCTCAAGTCACCATGCTTCGTACTCTCCCCCTTATAATGCAGGATCCGTTCCGGCACGTACAAGTTCTTATAGCCTCCCAACACGATCCGATAAGACAAATCGATATCCTCCCCATACATGAAGAACGACTCATCCAACAAGCCAACCTTATCCAACGCCTCATGGCGAAGCAACATGAACGCACCCGCCAGCACCTCCACCTTATGCGTCTGCTCTTTATCCAGATACGGCAGGCTATAACGTGCGAATGCCGGAGAGTTAGGAAACAGCTTTGAAAGGCCGAATATCTTGCAGAACGACACCCAAGGCGAAGGGAAAGCCCGTTTGCTCTCCGGCAAGAATACCCCGTGCCCATTCAGCATCTTCACACCGATAGCCCCGATC
Organism: Parabacteroides sp. AF19-14; assembly: GCF_003635485.1. NCBI lineage: Bacteria > Pseudomonadati > Bacteroidota > Bacteroidia > Bacteroidales > Tannerellaceae > Parabacteroides > Parabacteroides sp. AF19-14. The sequence goes on from NZ_QTMJ01000012.1 coordinate 12,136, forward strand.
TCCGGATCCTCATCCATCTGGAAGCACAGGCTGCGGAGGCTCTCCTCTCCCACCACGGTATCGGGATTCAGCAATAACACGTATTCCCCGGTGCACTGACGGATCGCCTGATTATTGGCCTTGGCGAAACCGGGATTATCTTTATTCTCGATGAAAACCACTTCCGGGAACTTAGGCCGGAGATATTCGACAGATCCATCCGTCGAGTTATTATCCACCACGAACACCTCGGCATCCATCCCCGTTACGGCGGCACGGACAGAATAGAGGCATTGCTCCAGAAAATACTTCACGTTATAGTTAACGATGATAACGGACAACTTGGTTTCTTCGTAGGTCATTCCGGATATTAATTATGAGTTATGATTATGAATTAGAAGAGGTGAGATTGAACTCAGTACGATTGATAATGGATCGTCCTAAGGTGATCTCGTCGGCATACTCGATCTCATCACCGATAGATACGCCACGTGCGATGACACTGATCCTCACATCGTAACCGGATAGCTTCCGGTAAATAAAAAAGTTAGTCGTATCGCCTTCCATGGTAGTGCTCAACGCCAAGATGATCTCTTTCACCTCACCTTCGGCCACACGTCGCACCAGACTGTCGATACGCAAGTCTCCCGGTCCGATGCCATCCATTGGCGAGATTATCCCGCCCAACACATGGTATACGCCACGGAATTGCCCGGTATTCTCTATCGCCATCACCTCCTTGATATTCTCTACCACGCAAACCAAGGAATGGTCACGGCTGGGGTTGGCGCAAATAGAGCAAACCTCATCATCACATATATTATGGCAGACCTTGCAGTACTTCACGTCTCGACGGAGGGCAACCAAGGCCGCGGCGAAGTTTTCCGTATAGCCGACGTCCCGGCGCAACATATAAAGCGCTAGCCGGAGCGCTGTCTTCCTCCCCACCCCCGGCAAGGAAGCCAATTCATTCACGGCATTTTCCAACAAGGCTGAAGGATATCTTTGATTCATCTACTTTCTGTATTTGACTACAAAAATAGAAAGAATTTACGAATTAACGATAAACCTCAAATTATTTACTCGGCTTCTCCCCCATCCTATTCTAGTCGCACATCTCTTGCTTGATATGTACAACTATAACTGCTCTAGGTATAATTGTTCATGTCCTCAAGTAATAAACATTCTTTTTGCCATATACAAACATACTTACTACTTGATCTATTTCCAAATGATCGCCGTGGGATGTACAGACCACGACGTGATTTGTATATTCCACGACTTGGTCTGTACAGATCACGCCGTGGTTTGTAGAATTATACAGCATGAGAACAAGAATTCATACGCTACTGGGCAAGAATTCATATAGATAATTTGGGTACGGTTGCCCTAACTATTCTAAAGAATCCTTGCATGTCTCAGCCAGAAAACATAAATTTGTCACCCAACACCCGTTTGGTGGAGCTATTACGAACTTATAATCTAACATTTTAATATCGTGAAACCAGAAAATGAAGAAAAGGTAACCGGGCTGCCAGAAAACGCCTACCGAGAATTAAAAGAAGGGGAAAGCTACAAGCCTCTTATGTCTCCCAACAAACACTATCCGGAGGTTACGCCTTGGTCCGTCCTTTGGGGATTGGTCATGGCAGTGATATTCAGCGCGGCGGCCGCTTATCTGGGCCTGAAGGTCGGTCAAGTATTCGAGGCCGCCATCCCGATCGCTATCATCGCCGTAGGGTTGTCCAGCGGATTCAAGCGGAAGAACGCCTTGGGAGAGAACGTCATCATCCAGTCTATCGGGGCCAGTAGCGGCGTGATCGTGGCGGGGGCCATTTTCACCTTGCCCGCCCTTTATATCCTGCAAGACAAATATCCGGAGATCACGGTCAATTTCTTCGAGGTTTTCATGAGTTCCTTGTTAGGAGGTATCATCGGGATCTTGCTCTTGATCCCGTTCCGTAAATATTTCGTATCCGATATGCACGGTAAGTATCCCTTCCCGGAAGCTACGGCTACCACGCAAGTACTCGTCTCCGGCGAGAAAGGCGGAAGCCAAGCGAAACCCTTGATCTTCGCCGGATTAATCGGTGGTTTGTACGACTTCATCATCGCTACCTTCGGTTGGTGGGGCGAGACGATCAGTACCCGTATCGTAGGAGCCGGTGAGATGCTGGCAGAGAAGGCCAAGATCGTATTGAAAGTCAATACGGGCGCTGCCGTGCTAGGTCTGGGTTACATCATCGGATTAAAATACTCCTTGATCATCTGCGCCGGTTCATTCTTGGTATGGTTGGTGATCATCCCCGCCATGTCCGCCATTTTCAGCGCCGACGTACTTACGTTCGGCAATGACGCTATCACGGCGACCGTCGGAAGCATGAGCGCCGAGCAAATCTTCACCACCTACGCCCGCCACATCGGTATCGGAGGTATCGCTACCGCCGGGGTGATCGGCATCATCAACTCTTGGGGAATCATCAAGGGAGCCGTAGGCTTGGCGGCGAACGAGTTGAAAGGAAAAGGAGACGCTGTGGAGAGTAATACCATACGTACGCAAAAGGATTTGTCGATGAAAATGATAACGATCGGTATCATCGTATCGCTGATCGTCACCTTCCTGTTCTTCCAGTTCGGCGTACTTCATAATTGGTTCCATGCCGCCATCGGCTTATTGCTGGTCGGGGTGATCGCTTTCCTGTTTACGACCGTAGCGGCAAACGCTATCGCTATCGTAGGGACGAACCCGGTATCGGGCATGACGCTCATGACGTTGATCCTCGCCTCCATCATCTTAGTCGCCGTAGGGTTGAAAGGGCCGGCCGGCATGGTATCCGCCCTGATTATCGGAGGCGTGGTTTGTACGGCGCTTTCCATGGCGGGAGGTTTCATTACCGACTTAAAGATCGGCTATTGGCTGGGGAGCACACCCGCCAAGCAAGAGACTTGGAAATTCTTAGGCACACTAGTTTCTGCCGCTACGGTAGGAGGCGTGATCTTGATATTGAACCAGACGTACGGTTTCACGACCGGACAATTGGCCGCTCCGCAAGCGAACGCTATGGCCGCCGTTATCGAGCCGTTGATGAGTGGCTCGGGGGCACCTTGGGCTTTATATGCGATTGGAGCCGTCCTCGCCGTCGTATTGAATTTCTGCAAGATACCGGCGTTGGCATTCGCCTTGGGTATGTTTATCCCTTTGGACCTGAATACGCCGCTTTTGATCGGTGGAGCGATCAGTTGGTACGTAGGAAGCCGTAGCAAAGACCAAAGCTTGAACTCAGCCCGCTTGGAGAAAGGTACGTTACTGGCTTCCGGCTTTATCGCCGGCGGTGCCTTGATGGGGGTGGTCAGCGCGGCCTTACGCTTCGGCGGAATCAACTTGATGAACGAGGAATGGGCATCTAGCAATGCCGCCGAGATACTAGCGGTTGTCATGTACCTTGTCATGATCGCTTACCTCACATTTAATTCCCTGAACGCAAAAAAAGAATAGAATAAAGGAATAAGGATATGGAAGCACCTGTAATCAATGTGGGAATCATGACCCACAAAGCGGTCTCATTTGTTTTTAACGAAGAGTATGTACATACGGAAACCGGTACGTTCACCATAGGCGAGCAACGTGCCCTCTGGGTAAACGGCAAGATCGTGTACAATGGGAAGCTTTATCAGGAGCTATTCTTCGAGCCGACCAGCCCGCAATCCTCTTTCGACTTGAAGGCGGTCACGATCGGCGTGGATTTTCACTGGCAACGGCAGGAGGATCAACGCTTCAAGGGAGCGTTGAACCTCGTGGCGACCGATAAAGGAATCGTCACGATCAACCAAGTGGACGTGGAGGAATACCTTACCAGCGTAATCTCCTCGGAGATGAGCGCCAACGCTTCCAAAGAGTTGCTGAAAGCCCATGCCGTGATCTCGCGAAGCTGGCTCTTGGCACAGGTCGAGAAGAATTTCAACTTGAACGGATCGGTTACGCCCTATAAAAGTTGTTACCGCGACAACGAGACCTTGATCCGCTGGTACGACCGGGAGGACCATGAGTTGTTCGATGTCTGTGCCGACGACCATTGCCAGCGTTACCAAGGTATTACCCGGGCATCGAACCCGATAGTCAGGGAGGTGATCAAAGAGACCCGTGGAGAGGTATTGATGGATAACGATACGATCTGCGACGCCCGCTTCTCGAAATGCTGCGGAGGCGTGACCGAGAAATTCGAGAATTGCTGGGAACCGATTCCCCACTCCTATCTTACCGCATTGAGGGACGGCGAGACTCCCGCCTATCCCGACTTGACGGACGAGCGGGAAGCGGAACAATGGATACGTACCTCACCCGAAGCCTTCTGTAATACGACGGACAAGGAGATCCTTAGCCAAGTGCTAAACAACTACGATCAAGAGACCACGGATTTCTACCGTTGGAAAGTAGAATACACGCAAGAGGAACTATCGGGGTTGATCCACCGGAAAACGGGTATGGATTTCGGGCCGATCATCGATCTCGTACCGTTGGAAAGAGGTTCGTCCGGACGTATCACGAAACTCAAGATCGTAGGGGTACGCCGTTCGTTCACCATCGGCAAAGAGCTTGAGATACGCCGGACATTGTCCGAGACGCATCTATACAGCTCGGCCTTTGTTGTCGACAAAAAGGATATCCGCCTCGATATCCCCTCCCGCTTCATCTTGACGGGAGCCGGATGGGGACATGGCGTGGGGCTTTGCCAGATCGGAGCCGCCGTGATGGGAGCCAAAGGGTATTCGTACCGGAAAATCCTCACGCATTATTTCCCCGGAGCCTCTATTGAGAAAAGGTATTAAACAAAGGTGTCCAAAATCTGGACACCCTTGTCCAATTATTGGACACTCATAAATAATCATACGCTACTCACCCCTCTGTTTTTCAACCACATAAACACAATGGCACGGTATTTGATTTTATCTTACCGGAAAATAATACAATAACAATATGAAAAACATCGGGATCGCAATTCGCTCCCTTTTTAAGAGAGGGCAACACAATGTAATGAAGATTATCTCCTTGGGTATAGGACTGACCATCGGCTTGGTGCTGATCGCTAAAGTCCACTTCGAGAACACCTACGATAACTTCTATCCGGACGGAGACCGGATCTATCGAGTATATGAGAAATTTTTCATGAACGGGGAAGTGGGCGACCACGGGCAAACGCCCGCCGGAGTAATCCCCCTCTTGAAACAAGAGACACCGGAGATCGAGGCCGCCACACGCTATACGTACTTCCGGGGAAACTCCCCTTTTACGATGTCCGACAACAAGCATCGGCTCAAAGCGACCTTCATCCTAGCGGACAGTTGTCTTTTCGACGTATTGCCCCGCCCCATGCTCATCGGAGACCCTAAGCAAGTTCTCTCCCAACCCATGTACGTGCTCGTATCCGACGAGATCGCCGAACGTATCGGCGGTAACGTGATGGGAAAACGCTTCGAGATTGACGACGCGCCGGGACAAGCCCTCACGATAGGCGGCGTATTCAAGAAACTACCGGACAACACCGAACAGAGTTATGACATTATCGTATCCCTTTCCTCCATCAGCAAGTTCATGTGGGACGGAACCCATATGTTAACCGGAAACGACCGCTACCAAAGTTATGTCAAGGTATCGCCGGGTACGACAGAGGCCCAGTTGGAAGCGGGAATGAGACAGATGATCGACAAGCATTTCCCCGTAAACGACCTTAAGAAAGCCGGCGTGGAACTGACCTTCACCTTCCACAAACTACTCAACGTACATATGGAGGACGACATGGCCAAACGTATGGCCTTGATCCTCTCGTTCATCGCCTTCGTATTGATCTTCACCGCCGTAATGAACTATATATTGATCGTGATCTCCTCCATCGTGAACCGCACGAAAGAGATGGCCGTACGCAAATGTTACGGGGCGAGCGGTAAGGATATCCAAGGTATGGCGTTGTCCGAGGTAGGGACCCACGTCACCGTCGCGCTAGCGCTGGTCGTACTTCTGATCCTAGGATTTCAAGGAATTATAAAGGAGCTGATCGGCACGGGAGTCCGATCGTTATTCCTATCCACGGGTATGTGGGCGATATGCCTCACGGTCATAGTCGTACTTATCTCTACGGGCATAGCTACCGGCTGGTTCTTAGGACGCATTCCTGTAGCGGCTGTTTTCCGGAGTATTCGTGAAGCACGCCGCCTTTGGAAACTGGGACTCTTGTTCTTCCAGTTCACGGCAATCAGCTTCCTCGCCTCCTTATTGCTAGTGGTAGGCAAGCAATACGACCATATGGTAAATGATCATCCGGGATACAATCCCGAGAACCTCGCCTATGTGTATATCGGCGCCGTAGACTCCACGGGGCGTGCCAAACTGATCGAGGAAACCCAGAGATTGCCCGAGGTAGACGCCATCACGACTTGCTATAACCTTCCTTTCTGGGGAGCCTCGGGCAATAACGTCTATCTTCCGGGAGACGACCGGGAACTATTCAACATCGCCGACCTCTACGACGTAGGAAACGATTACCTGAACGTATTGGAAATCCCGATCGTAGAAGGACAATACTTCACAGAGAATACCACCTCCTCGCAAGAGATACTGGTGAGCCGCAATTTCATTGAATACATGAAACCTTTCGCCGACTGGAAGGATGGAGCCGTGGGCAAGACGGTACAAATAACCGGACACGATACCAAGTCCGAGTCGATGCCTCTCTTCACGATCCGGGGCGTGTTCGAGGATTTCCGCCTAGGCTCCATAGCGGGAGAAGATCCGCGAGCCAAGATCATGTTCTATACGAAAGGGGCGGCCCAACATATGGTCATTCGATACCATAGCCTTTCTTCCGAGGCCCTACGCAAGACGCAGGATCTAATGGGGCAACTCATCCCGGATAAAGAACTCAACGTGATCTCCTTCAAGAGCGAGATGCTGGAAGGATACACCTCCTCCCGGAAATTCCGTGACTCCGTCATGATCGGTGGTATCGTCACCTTGCTGATCGTCTTCATCGGATTGATCGGATACACGAACGACGAGGTGAACCGTCGCCGGAAAGAAATGGCGATCCGCAAGATTAACGGAGCCACGGTAAAAGACATACTCCATATTTTCTTGAAAGATATCATCACCATGGCATTGCCAGCCATCTTACTTGGTTGCGGTATCGCTTTCTATATCTCCCAGAAATGGCAAGAGCAATTCTCGGAAAAGATCCAGCTATCCTGGTATCTATTCGTGGGAGGAGGCGTATTGGTACTCACCGTCATACTGGCGGTTTCCGGATATAACGTATTCCGTACCACCCACGACAATCCCGTAAACAACCTCAAGTCCGAATAAATCAAAAGGGCCGCATCTTATCCAGACGGCGGCCCTTTGACTTAATGTTTACCTATTTCCCGGTTATGATGAACAACCGGTTCGCTTTCACTCTCACGAGCTATTACTATGACACAAAGGTAGGCCGAAGGTTTAAAACGATCAAAAAGAATTCGACGAATCGGGCGTTTTCCTCGGTGAATCCCGTTATTTTTCCTACTTTTGTCCCTATTAATACATACAACCATGGGACTGAAAAAACAATTCGTATCGGCGATTTTGCTAGGCAGTGCGCTAACCGCTCCCCTATTCGCTCAAGATATCGCCACTCCGTCTAGCTCGATAGACACTTTAGCCATTTTCTCATTCAACGATTTCCATGGGGCTTTCGCCTCCGACGGGATCACGCCGGGAGCCGCCCGGTTGGTACAAATGACACAAAACGAGAAGCAACGCTATCCGCATTCCATCGTTGTCTCAGGCGGAGATAATTTCAGCGGAAGCTATTTCTCCAAGATCACGAAAGGCGAGCCTATCAAAGAGATGTACGAGGCGATGGACGTGGAAATGTCCGCCATCGGTAACCACGAGTTCGACTGGGGGCTTCCTTACCTAGTGGACACCGCCGCTTTGAATATCCCCCATGTGGCCGCCAATATCACCGAAGAGAAGAGATATACTCACCCCGACTGGTTGAGTCCCTACCGTATCGTAGAGCGTAAGTTGAAAGATGGCTCCTCCCTGCGCATAGCCTTCATCGGACTGACCACGACGGACACCTACGTCAAGACCAAGCCGGAGAACCTGAAAGGGCTTCAGTTCACGCATCCGCTGGGAGCGGCCTGCATACAAACCGTCTACCAGTTAAAGAAAGAGGGCCAGATCGATATGATTATCCTCTTGATGCACATCGGCACGGATATGAAAATGCCTTACCGCATCACCGAGGAGAACGCCCAAGGACTGCCGTTCATCGATAAGGTAGACGCCATCATATCCGCCCACTCGCATGAGCTGGTGCTCGATAAAATCAATAACATCCCCATCATCCAAGCCGGCGTAAACGGTACCCATATCGGGAAACTGCTGTTCCATATACAAGATTTCAACGGACACCGGGATATCTCTTTCATCCAAGGGGATACCGTGCGTGTAGCCTGCGAGGAGAACCCGGAGATGCGAGAGGCCGTGGAGAAGATCATGGATAAATATCGGCTGAACGAGAAACTTGCCACGGCAAAAGAGGCCTTGATCCACGACCGTACCATCAATAAGTTCGACTATACGCCTATCGGGGCGTTGGTCACGGCCGCATACGCCCAGCGTTTCCAAAAAGAGATGCCCGCTTACAAGGATCAGCCGGTGATCGGCGTAAACCATTACGGAGGTATCCGTGCGGCCCTCCCGAAAGGGGATATCACCCGACTGCGTGCCGGCAACATCCTGCCTTTCGGCTCCGCTATCGTTGCCTATCGTTTCGACGGCAAGCGGTTGAAGAAACTATTGGAGGATGGACGGAAGAATCCGAACGGTTTCCTTCAATCCTCCGACCTCACGCTTACCCTAAGCGGAAATAAGATCGAGAAAATAGTCTATACGAGAGATGGGCAAAAGACCGAGATCGAGGACAATACCCCTTGCGTGGTGACCCTAGACGCTTTCATCACCGATGGCGGAGACGGGTACGACGCCTCTTTATTCAAAGGCTACGAGATCCCGGAATTCGATAATTTAGGTATCATATCGACCGACGCTTTCATGGACTACCTAAAGGGCATCAAGAAACCCATCACGGTAGAATCCACGCATATGCCCGTTATTTCAAAGTAAAGCCGTATCTTTGCGGAGAAGAAGAAAGAAGTTAGCAATACATGAACAGCTATATCATCCTTTTTATTATCGCTGCCTATTTCGCCGTCTTGCTGCTAATAGCATGGATCACGGGACGTAATAACAGCAACGAGGCATTCTTCCTCGGGAACAGGAAATCACCTTGGTATATTGTTTCTATCGGCATGGTAGGGACATCCTTATCGGGGGTGACGTTCGTATCGGTACCCGGCATGGTGCGGGCTATCGATATGACGTATATGCAGACGGTATTAGGCTTCTTCGTGGGATATATCATTATAGCCAAGGTATTGCTACCGCTATACTATAAGTTGCGACTTACCTCCATCTACTCGTATCTGGAGGACCGGATCGGGAGAAGGGGGTACAAGACAGGGGCCTCATTCTTCCTGCTCTCGAAGATCGTAGGGGCGGCCGCACGCTTATATCTGGTGGTCTTGATCTTGCAAACCTACGTGTTCAACGCTTGGAACATCCCATTCGCCGTGACCGCTATCCTCAGTATCCTGCTGGTATGGCTATATACGTTCCGGAGCGGTATCAAGACGATCATCTGGACAGATACGTTGCAGGCCCTTTGTCTCGTGGCAATGTTGGTCGTGATCATCTGGCAGGTGAAGGACAAGATGGGACTGGATTTCGGGGATATGGCGCAGACCTTGGTGGAAAGCCCTCATTTCCGGATCTTCGAGTTCGGCGATTGGCATAGTACGCAGAACTTCTTCAAGCAGTTCTTCAGTGGTATCTTTATCACGATCGTCATGACCGGGCTAGATCAGGACATGATGCAAAAGAACCTCTCCTGCAAGAGCTTGAAGGATGCCCAGAAGAATATGTACACATATGGATTCGCCTTCACGCCGGTCAACTTCTTGTTTCTCGCGCTGGGGGTACTGCTACTGACATTGGCGGCACAGCAGAACATCCAGTTGCCAACCCTCAACGACGATATCCTCCCGATGTTTTGTACCTCGGGGATCTTGGGCGGGAGTATCTTGATCTTCTTTACGATCGGTATCATAGCGGCGGCTTTCAGTAGCGCCGACTCGGCGTTGACAGCGCTCACCACCTCTTTTTGCGTAGATATCCTCGGTGTGCAGAAAGAGGAAGCGAAAAGGGCGAAACGTACCCGCCTGAAGGTACACATGATGATATCCGTCTTGTTCGTCTTGATCATCTTGGCGTTCAAGGCCGTAAATAACCGGAGTGTTATCGACGCAATCTACATGATAGCGTCGTACACGTATGGTCCTCTATTGGGGCTGTTTGTTTTCGGGCTTTTCACGAAGCGGAAACCCCGTGACAAATACGTGCCCTATATCTGTATAGCCTCCCCGTTGATTTGCCTCGCCACGGATTTCTTGGTGAAACAATACGCAGGCTATACGTTCGGCTACGAGATGCTTATGGTAAACGGAGGCATCACGTTCGCCGGGCTGTGGCTTTCGGCAATTGAAAATGGAAATTTGAAAATTGAGAATTAAGCCTAGCCATTATTCAATACTCATTATTCATTAATTTATATTTTATGGAAATTAAAAGCGCAGAATTTGTTATCAGCAACACAGACGTAAGGAAATGCCCCGAGGGTAATAAGCCGGAGTATGCCTTCATCGGACGAAGCAATGTAGGCAAATCCTCTTTGATCAATATGCTTACCAACAAGAAGGGCTTGGCGATGACTTCGCAAACACCGGGTAAGACTTTACTTATCAATCATTTTCTTATCAATAACGAGTGGTATCTGGTAGATCTTCCGGGGTATGGCTTCGCCCAACGAGGCAAGGAGAACCGGGAACAATTGAAACGTATCATCGAGAACTATATCCTCGATCGAGAGCAACTGACCAACCTATTTGTCCTTTTGGACTGCCGTCACGAGGCGCAAAAGATCGATCTGGAGTTTATGGAATGGCTGGGTGAGAGCGGGGTTCCTTTCTCTATCATCTTCACGAAGATCGACAAGATCAGCAAGGGACGCTTGAAAGAGAACCTAAAAGCCTACACGGATAAATTACTGGAGACTTGGGAAGAGCTTCCTCCAATCTTCGTCTCTTCCTCGGAGAAGAAAGAGGGACGGGATGAGATCCTTGACTATATCGAGTCTATCAACAATAGCTTGAATAATTGAAAATTAGTTGAGTTGATATGGGATTAGCTTCGGTTCTTCTGGTTTTATCTCCGTTTACGCAGATCAATACGCCTTATCCTTCCACGGCTTACCTAAAAGGTTATTTGGAGGCAAAGGGTGTACATGTCGGGCAGACCGATCTGGGTATCGAGACAATCTTGGCTTTGTTTTCCACGCAGGGTCTCGGGGAGTTATTCGCCGAGATCGAGCGACGGAAAGGTAAATATCCGGCTAAAGTCCGGGGGATGCTAGCTAATAAGCAACGGTATATCGACACGATAACCGCCGTTGTCGCTTTCCTTCAAGGAAAGAACGATCCTCTCGCTTATCGCATCTGTAATCAAGATTACCTTCCAGAAAGCGATCACGGGAGCCAAAACGAGGAGGAGCTGGAATGGGCGTTCGGTACTTCGGGATTACGGGATAAAGCCCGTTATCTGGCAACCTTGTATCTGGAGGATCTCTGCGACTTGATCCGGGAAACGATCGACCCGGATTTCGGTTTCAGCCGATATGCCGAGCATCTAGGCCGCTGCGCCTCCTCCTTCGACGAGATCGAGGAAGCCCTCCAAAAGCCTTTCAGCTTTATCGATCGCATGACGCAGCCGCTATTAGAAAAGCACATAGCCGAGAGCAAGCCCAAGGTGATCGCATTCAGCGTACCTTTCCCGGGGAATTTATTCAGTTCCCTCCGGCTCGCCCAGTGGCTGCGGCAGGCACATCCCGATATCCCGATCCTTATGGGAGGTGGTTTTGTGAATACGGAACTTCGTTCCATCACAGATACACGCTTTTTCAAATATATCGATTACCTCTTGCTGGATGATGGAGAGGACCCGCTTTACCAAACGTTGCGCTATCTGGACGGGGCGATCCCCAAAGAGGAACTGGTACGCACCTTCTCCTTGGACGAGAGCGGCAGCCGGGTCGTTTATCAAGACAACCCCGCTTATCCCGCTTGCCGGCAAAACGAGACCGGATTCCCGGATTACGAGGGCTTGCCACTGGACAAATACATCTCTGTCATGGAAATGGCCAACCCGATGCACAAGCTTTGGAGCGATGGTCGCTGGAATAAACTGACCTTGGCGCACGGTTGCTACTGGGGGAAATGCGCCTTCTGCGACGGCTCATTGGATTACATCAAACGATATGAGCCGAATACAGCCAAGACTTTGGTAGACCGTATGGAGCGCTTGATCGAGCAAACCGGCGAGATCGGCTTCCATTTCGTGGACGAGGCCGCTCCACCCGCCTTGCTACGGGAAATGGCGCAGGAGATTATCCGCCGTGGGATAACCGTCGTGTGGTGGGGAAATATTCGTTTTGAGAAAAGCTATACCGAGGAACTATGCGACCTTCTTCAACGAAGTGGCTGCATCGCCGTGTCGGGAGGTCTGGAAGTAGCCTCTCCCCGACTCCTCAAGCTGATAAATAAAGGGGTGACAGTGGCTCAAGTGGCACGGGTCGCCAACAACTTTACCGGGGCAGGCATCATGGTCCATGCCTATTTGATGTATGGTTTCCCGACCCAAACCGCTCAAGAAACCATAGATTCCTTAGAAACGGTCCGGCAAATGTTTGAGCTTGGGCTGATTCAATCCGGATTTTGGCATCGTTTCGCCATGACAGCGCATAGCCCTGTGGGGTTGCACCCCGCCGAGTACAGTTGCCGTGTCACGGAGCCTCCCTTTGGCGGATTCGCCCGTAATGACGTACAGTTCGAGGCGCTATCCGGCTGCGATCCGGAGCTTTTCAGCGAGGGGCTTCGCGTTTCCCTCTACAATTACATGAATGGAACAGGTTTCGACTTGCCCTTGCATAAATGGTTCGGCGGCATGAAAGTACCACGCACCACCCTGCCGCCAAATTATATAGAGAGAATAGTGGAGGAATAGCCCCGCGGAGGCTCGCCGAGTATTTAATAACTGATCTTACACCCCACGAAATAACTTCTGGGAATCCCCGGGCCATAGATATACCCGGCATCCCGGTGCGCTCCCTTGTCGAAATCATCTTGATAGGAGTCGAAGATATTCTGGACTCCAGCATTTACCTGTAAAGTCACGGACTTGAAGATCGGGAAGTCATAAGCCAGCTTGAGATTCAAGTCGAAGAAATCACGAGTCTTCTCCTCACGATCTTCCGGGATATAACCCGCCAAGTGCTGCACCAACATACTACCCGTATATGTACCCGTCAAGGAAGCGGAGAAACGCTTGACCGGCGTGAAGGTAGAAGTGAAATAACCATATACGTCCGGAGAGCGGAACATCTTCTTCTGCGGAGTGATATTCGGATTCTCGCTCCATTGCTCCGCCTCCTTGTAACGGCTCCGTTGCAAGGTAGCGCCCGCCTGTATCTGCATCCAAGAATAGGCCATCTTACCCTCCAGATTGATACCCATCACACGGGCACCCTTTCCGTTACGGCGTTCCATCAGCAGGTTATTATCCTCGTCACGGCCGATCTCCTCCAAGATAAACACGTTCCGCAAATCCGTATAGAAACCTTCCACCAAGAAATTCACCTGAACCGGGCCGAAGCGATGATAGAAATCTACGGAAGCACTCACGCTCTGCGAATTCTCCTCCTTCAAGTCCGGGGAGATCTGGATGATCGCCACGTCGCCACCCACGGCGGTGATATGCAAATCCTCGTCGAACGCTTGAGGAGCCCGGAAACCGCTGGAGTACGACATACGCAGGTTGATATCCTTCGTCGGATTGAAACGCACGTTCGCACGAGGGCTAAAGATCACGTGATCCATCATATTATGCTTATCCAAACGGCCACCGATCAAGAAACTCCAACGATCATTCTTCCACTCGTTCTGGGCAAAAGCACTACCGATATGCACGGTCTGGGCGATCGTACGGTTATAACCAAGCATCTCGTCCTGCAAATCATCGTAGCTATACTCGGCACCTCCCGTAAAGGTAGCGGGCATAAAAAGGCATTTGTCCCATTCGTAGGAGTATTGGGCGCCACCGATAAAGGTCATGTCCGTCGTGTTACCATAGGCGTTCGGGTCTTTTCCGGCGCCGTAATAACTCTGGCGTTTCGTATGCTGGGCGGAGGTGTACACATTCAGCCGATGATGATAGTCACGAGAGAAAAGATCGAATTTCAGGCCTCCCCCGTTGATCTGGTGGTCGGTCTGCTCGGTGATATCCGTCTCGTGAGGCGGAAGATCCAATAAATTACCGCCCCGGCGGAACTCGCTGATGTTATGGTACTCGAAAGTGAGCTTGGAGTAATTGCTGGTCTTTAGGTAGGAACGGAATCCGAGGGTCTTCGCCTCCAACTTACCAAGCTCTGAGTAGCCGTCGCCATCATGGTCGTAAGAGGCACGGTGGCGGCCCTGCCCGAAGAGGTAGATACCCGCCTTATGATCGTCCGTCACCAACGAGGCGTTCACGGTGGTATTGTTATCCGGACGGCTTCCCCCGATCATCGTCAACGAATGGGCGATCTGGGCAGAGTTGCGCATCGGCTCCTTCGTGATGATATTGATCGTACCGGCGATAGCGGACGAACCGAACAAGGCCGAGCCTCCTCCGCGCATCACCTCCACCCGCTCGATCATATTCGCCGGGATCTGCTCCAAGCCATATACGCCAGTCAGGGCGCTGAAGATCGGCCGGCTATCCACCAAGATCTGGGTATAAGGGCCTTCCAGACCATTGATACGCACTTGTTGGAAACCGCAATTCTGGCAGTTATTCTCCACACGCACGCCGGGCTGGAAATTCAAGCCGTCGGCCAAGGAAGTGGCGTGTGTGGTCTCGAACACCTTGGAGTCGAGCACGTTTACCAAGGAAGGAGCCATACGGCGGGTCGTCTCGTTACGGTTTGCTGATACGACAACTCCGTCCAAGGAGACAGCGTCTTCCTCGGCATTGAAATTAATCTCCAATGTCTTCCCTTTCTTAAGGTTCACCGTCTTCTCCTCGGTTTTATATCCGATAGACTTCATGACCAAGGTATATTTCCCCTCAGGAAGATTTTTCATATAATAATGACCGGTCGCGTCGGTAGTCGTACCGATCGTCGTACCGTGGAGGTAGACATTGATAAAAGAGAGATGCTCTCCTGTTTTCTTATCGAGGATATGACCTACGATATTAGCGTCGGAAGGATTTAGGGAAACATGATCGTCTCCCTCTGCCCACGCTGACGTAAAGATACAGCACAGGCATAGTATAAGTGTAATAAACTTATTCATTGCTTGATTAATAGTTGTTTGAATATTAATGATTACGAATTACCGAGGAGACGGGGCATGCCCCGTCTCTACAAACGGATATTGATTTCTGGATATGTAATCAAACAACTGGGGGAGCCCGCAGGTATCGCAGTCCCTCAACGGAAGTGACATGATCCGGATAGACCGGAGACTCGGAAAGATTAGATACTTTTAAAGAATAGAATTGTAAACGTAACGGGTGAATCGCCCCGTCCATCACGTGAATAGACGAGAGCATATGAAACAACTGTATCTCCGCCAGAGAGGCATGATGATGGCAAGTACCGTCCGCCGTCTTCTTGAAAGGGTGCGCATGCACGATGGTCGTACCATGCTCCACATGGACGTGCGTAAAAAGCGAGACGCTGCTATAATATGCGATAAAAAGTACCGGCAGCAACCACTTTATATATTTAACCATCGTTTCCCTCACCCTGTATCATCGTTATTTCGTGGGCAAAGATACTACAATTTTTTTAATTGCTTTGTTTTATGTATTTTCGCGCTTCTAAAGCAAAAAAGAAACTCTTATGAATTGGTTACTTGAGACGCTTGCAGAACCCTCGATGATACAGGCCGTGGCTGTCATTTCTATCGTGGCGGCGGTTGGTGTGTATTTAGGGCGGCTAAAGATATTCGGCATTTCATTAGGCATTACTTTTGTATTCTTCGCCGGTATTATGGCAGGGCATCTGGGCATTACCGTAAATAAGGACATGCTGAACTTCGCCCAGAATTTCGGGCTTATCGTTTTCGTATATACCTTGGGATTGCAGGTAGGTCCCGGTTTCTTCTCTTCCCTAAAAAAAGGCGGGGTGGAAATGAATACGATGGGATTAGGGGTGATCGCTTTAGGACTGATTTTGACGTTGGTGTTTCATTGGATAACAGGAATCTCCGTCCCCGTTATGGTAGGGTTGCTATCCGGTGCCGTAACGAATACCCCGGCCCTAGGTGCCGCCCAGCAAGCGCTCTTACAGATGGATCCGGAAAATACGAGGAACGTAACGGATATGGCTCTGGCCTGTGCCGTAGCTTATCCATTAGGTGTCGTAGGCGTAATTCTCGCTATTATCATCTTGAGGTCCTTATTCGCTAAAAAGACACAGAACACGCATAAGGAGCAAGACACGACAACAAACGTAGCGGAATTTCAGGTATTAAACCCCTCTATTTACAATAAGAGCATCCAGCAAGTCATGAAATTGACAGAGAAACATTTCGTGATCTCCCGCCTCTGGAGAAACGGAAAGGTGACGATCCCTACCTCTGAAACCATCTTAAAGGAAAAAGACCATTTGCTTATCATATCCGTAAAGGCGGATGTCGAATCCATCAAGGTACTTTTCGGAGAACAAGAGACTACGGACTGGAATAAGGAAGATATTGACTGGAACGCTATCGACAGCCAATTGATCTCCCGCCGTATCGTCGTAACCCGCAACCGGGTAAACGGGGTAAAGCTAGGCTCGCTCCGGCTCCGCAACCTATACGGGATCAACATCACCCGGGTGAACCGTGCGGGTATCGATCTGGTGGCCTCCCGTGACCTCCGTCTACAGATCGGGGATAAACTAACGATCGTAGGCGAGGCCAATTCCGTGAATAACGTGGGTAAGATCTTGGGAGACGAGCTGAAACGGCTGGATAACCCCAACCTGCTTGCCATATTCGTAGGACTTACGCTGGGCGTATTAATCGGGGCGATCCCAATTGCCATACCGGGAATGAGTACCCCCATCAAGCTGGGTATCGCCGGAGGACCGATCATCGTTGGAATCTTGATGGGTGCGTTCGGCCCCCGTTTCCACCTAACGACTTATACCACCCAGAGCGCGAACCTGATGATGCGGCAGTTTGGTATAGTGATCTATCTGGCGGGACTGGGAATCGACTCCGGAGCTCATTTCTTCGAGACCGTCTTCCGTGCCGAAGGATTGTTATGGATCGGCCTCGGTTTCCTATTGACGATCGTACCGGTCTTGATCGTCGGGTTCATCGCCTCGCAATTCTTCAAGCTAGATTACGCCCACAACATAGGTATGCTATGCGGAAGCATGGCCAATCCGATGGCCTTGAGTTATGCCAATACGACCGTCGAGGGTGACGAGCCTTCCGTATCTTACGCTACGGTTTACCCGTTATCCATGTTCATCCGGGTGATTTCTGCCCAATTATTGATCATGTTATTCACTTGACTGCTTAAAAAGTCTAACATTCGACCTGTTTTTTGTTTCACTTACCTTATCTTTGCAAGACATTTGAAACAATACTTTGATGAATGAATGAAACTATACTCAATGGGCTACTGAACTTGTTCGCTATATTTGCTTCGTTGGCAAAAATAGAAAGTGACCAAGCGCGTCAGGCCGTCAATTCTTACTTAACCAGTCACTTTGGTATCCGCTCCCATAAAGAATATATGGAGCTATTTGATGAGATACAAAGTGTTTACGATGATCCGGACTTCGATATCGATAGAGAGAGTGTTATTATCAACGTATGCAACCAGCTCAAGCCCAAATTGATTGCGGAAGACCAGCTATTGCTTCTTCTCCGTTTCATGGAGTTCGCCCATGGCAACAATGAAGGATTGAACGAGAACTTAGCCATTTTCCATAAGATCGCTACGATATTTAATATCGACACGGATACCTTCGACAATCTATACGCCTTTGTTGTCGGTAAAAAATCCCCCTCCATACTTACGATCAACGCTGATGATAGCGATAAAGACGTCAACCATATCTACAGAAGGGGGTTGGAGGGCGAGATACGGGTGTTGAGACTGACCCGGTTCGACCGAATGGTCTTTATCTACCAAGGCAGCGGACGGGTATTCATGAACGATATCCCGCTTACTTCCGGTATCTTCTATGGCTGGCAACGTAGCAGCGTAATCAAAAGCCCGCTATTCTTGCCGGTTTATTATAGTGATGTCCTCGATGTATTCAATCAGAATGAGCATAAGGAACGTATTTTATTAACCGGGAGGGATATCGAGTTCAGCTTCAAAAATAGCGAGAACGGTATGCACAATTTCTCTTTCAACCTTGAATCCGGCCAGTTGGTAGCCATCATGGGAGGAAGCGGCGTTGGTAAGTCTACCTTGTTAAGCATCTTAAATGGGAATATTATCCCCGGTGAGGGAAGTGTATGCTTGAACGGACATCCGCTGAGTGATCCGGAATGCAAGCAATTGATCGGTTTCGTGCCTCAGGATGACTTGCTGATCGAGGAGCTGACCGTATTCCAAAATCTATGGTATACCGCCCGCCTTTGTTTCGCGAACCTGACCGAAAAGGAGATCGAGGATCGTGTCAATACGATACTGGAGGATTTGGATCTGAGCAAGATCCGGGATTTGGCCGTCGGGTCTCCAATCCGGAAAACGATCAGCGGAGGGCAGCGTAAACGTTTAAATATAGCACTGGAACTTATCCGTGAGCCGGCGATCCTTTATTTGGACGAGCCAACCTCCGGCCTCTCGTCCACCGACTCCGAGAAGGTCATCATGCTGTTAAAGGAACAAACGCACCGGGGACGGCTCGTGGTTGTCAATATCCATCAACCTTCGTCCGAGATCTATAAGTTGTTCGATCGCCTGTGGTTATTAGATACCGGCGGTTACCCGATTTACGACGGTAACCCGATCGAGGCGATCACTTATTTCAAACGGATCGCCAATTACACCGATCAGGATATCAGCGTGTGCGGCACTTGTGGAAATATCAATCCAGAATTAATCCTAACTATTATCGACGCAAAAAAGATAGACGATAGCGGAAACCAGACAAACATCCGGAAGATAACTTCAAAAGAATGGCATGAGTTATATGTAGCTTCCCGCCCGAAGTTCCAAGAGGTTAAGCCTACCCCCCTGCCCCCGAATCATCAGCAGAAGCCCTCGATCTGGAAGCAATTCTGTATCTTCTTGGAAAGAAACATAAAAACCAAGCTGACCAATAAGCAGTATTTGTGCATCGCCTTACTGGAGACTCCTTTATTGGCGGTGATCGTGGCCCTGCTCACCCGCTTCGTACCCGATGACGGGTATTCTTTGCTGGCGAACAAAAATCTGGTATCCTACATTTTCATGGCGGTGATTGTCGCTACTTTCACGGGATTAAGCATCAGCGCCGAAGAGATCATCAAGGACCGGACGCTCCTAAAGCGAGAACGATTCTTGCGATTGAGCCGAGGCAGTTATCTCTCGTCAAAGATGTTCTACCTGCTTTGTATCTCAGCGATCCAAAGTTTGCTATTCATAGTGGTAGGAAATTTATTGATAGGCATCGGAAGCGAGATGTTCCTTACTTGGTGGATCACGCTATGGGCAACCTCATTCCTCGCCAACCTGACAGGTTTGATACTATCGCAATCTTTAAACTCGATCGTAGCGATCTATATAACGATACCGCTGCTTTTAATCCCGCAGATTTTACTTTGCGGCTTAGTTGTCAAGTTCGACGATTTGAGCAGGAGCGCATCCAGCCGGAACATAGTGCCCCTTATCGGTGAGGTTATCCCCTCACGTTGGGCATTCGAGGCGTTGGTTACGGAACAATTCCGGAACAACAGCTACAACCGCCTATTTTTCACGGTCGAAAAAGAAAAGTTCCTAGCGCAATATTACCGGAATGTCCATGCCGACGAGGTGCGCAGCCTCATAAACAGCCTCAACCTGATCCCGAATAAACGGGAAGAAAACACCCGGACGATCCACAACGAACTGGCCGTACTATCCCGTGCCGCCCGTATCGCCCCCTATACGTCCAAAGAGAGTTACGAGAGCTATATGGATAAAGTGGAAAAAGCCCTGCATACCCGTAGCGATAATTTCACGGCGTTATTAGAGAAAAAACGGAAAGAGGTCATTCAAGAACATGGCTCCGAATGGTTGAACACCTTGAAAAAAGAGCACCATAACTCGGCCATTGAGGAACTGGTACTTAACTCAACCAGTACCCAATTCTATAAGGAGGCTCACAACCGGATCTATCCTAAAATCGGGCAGATTTATCTGGAACCGGACAATAATTGGGGACGTGCGCCTTTCTATAGTCATGAGAAAAAATTCGCCGGTTATACATTTTCTACTTTTACATTTAATTTATTAATGTTAGGAATCTTTGCTTTATTGGTAATTATATCTATCTTCGCAGAGTTTCCCGGCAAGTATTTAAACAAAGGGAGCGATTAATGACAAAATATATAATCTAAAAATAAAGAATAACATGAAAAAGAGTTTTGTTAGCCTGCTAACCATAGCAGCGATTACATTTGGAATGGTATCTTGCAACAGCAGTAAAAAACAAGACGCCGCTGAGCAAAAAGTAGAGGAAGAAGCAGCTATCGCAGGAGAAGTATCTAAAGGTCTGCTTACTGCCGAGTTGAAAGACGAGGTTACTCGTTTCTTGAAAGATATGCCGGATTCGGAGTTGCCTTACAAAGTATCTACCGGCGAGGTTACGATCTCTGTCGCTAATACTGATTTTATGTTGCCGGTCAGCAAGGTTTCCGAATTGAACACACAAGCCCAGAAAGCACGTGCTTGCGGTATCTACTTCGCAGACTTGAACGTATTGAAGGCTATGAAAAAGCCGACTACAGATATCGAGAACGTATTGGTTAAATTGACTACGGATCTGGACATTCCATTCGCTATCGACATCATGAAAGAGTCCGCTCCCGCTAACGCCAGCAAAGAGGAGTTAAGCAAATTCATGAAAGACCAAGAAAACAAATTGATCGACGCTATGATGGAAAATGATAAGGCTGACGTTGAGCTTGAGTTGTTAGGGGGCATGGCTGTAGAATATGCCATTGTATACGCAAACCCGGGCTTGGTTGTTAAAGGCGACGCTATTTCCGCCGGTTTGAGCGAGAATATGGAAAAACGTATCGGTATCATCCAGCAGATCACAGCCGACTTAGCTAAATATTATCCAGACTTGGAGCAATTAGGAACTACAATCGCTCCGTTAAGCGGAATGGTAGCAACCATAAATACGGCTCGTGAGTCAAAAGCTAAGATTGAGGAAATGCGTGCGAATCTATTGAAGTAATATAAACCTCATATCATAAAAAGTGTATGGTGATAACATCATACACTTTTTTTATATCCCTTCGGATATCACTGCAACAGGCCTTGCAATAGTACTGCAACCCTTATGCAATAATGCTGCAGCACCTATGCAGTAACACTGCAACGCCCATGCAGTATCCTATATCTTATGAGTTTTGATAAGTACCCTATCCCCATTTTCCAGAGTAGTAGCGAAAAGATAGATAGTTCCTCCATCCACAATTTTAGTTCGCTTACGTAACTCATCCACCGAGAGGGGGAAATTACGGACTGTGATATTCGCTTGGGGAATCTGCCTCGACAAGGTCTTACATTGTTTATTCGTAAAGGGGATCACTTCGTCTACCACAAAAGAACGTCCCGGAAAACTAGGGACAACCTCATCCGACGTATATAAATGACTGCTGACATGCAATTTATTCAATCCAAAACGAGTGGCGACCGCTTTAAACGCACCCGCCTTCAAGATGGAAGCGTTCGGTTCGTATAAATAACGCTTGACTTCTCCACGGATGGAAGCGACAGCTTCCCGTTCTTCCACCAATGAGAACACAAACAATTCCGGCTCTTCCTCCGAAGTGAAATTCACGCAACAGATTTGAGGACTCCCGCCTTTCGAGCCTCGCTCCAACACAAACAAAAGCTCCTTACATTCATTTTTCACCGAAAGCACCTGTATGGCTGTCACATCCGGAAGCAAATCCAACGTCATATGAATATCCGCCATCGGAGATAATTTAGCGATCACCTTAGAGGCATGACCAAACAAGACAGGAACCAACTTTGTCAAATCCGGCTCGCAATCTTGCAGCGCAAAAACCCGCTTATTCCCCTCTCCCCTACGAGCCGGATCGATATAAAACACATCTATTCCATCGATCTTATCTATTAACTCCGTAGAATCGCCATTCAATACCGTTACGTTACCAACGTCTAGCACCTTGAAATTATGGATAGCCGCCTCGCAATAAGCGGAAAAGCGTTCGATATAGGTAACCTGCCGTACTTTCCGGGAGAAGAAATAGCTATCGATCCCCAATCCACCAGTCAAATCACATACATGTGCCTGTGGATCTACCAACCTCTGTTTGTACAAGGCAGTCTGTTCCGAGGAACATTGCTCCGCCGCTATCTTCGCCGGAAAAACCAGTCGATCGTTTTGATACCATGAAGGTAGTTTATCCTTGATCTGCCGCCGAGATTTTAATTGATCCACCACGAAAGGGATATCGATCCCCGGATAACGAGAGGCGGAAAGCAACAGACGATTCAAATCATCCGACGCATGTTCCTTGATAAATCGTGAAAGTTCCTCTATTTGTTCCATGCTTTGTCAACCTATACGTTCTTTAGGCAAAGTTAGCGTAAAACGGCTACCTTTACCATATTCTGACTTCAATTGTATCTCACCGCCGAAACGCTGCGCTATCACTTGGCAAATCGCCAGTCCGAGTCCGGTGCCTTGCGCAAACTCATCCAATTTGCAAAAACGATCAAAGACTTGCTTCTGTTTCTCCTCAGGGATGCCGATACCAGTGTCTTCTACATAGATATGAAGGCAGTCGCCTTTCGTACAGAAATAGTATCCAACTTCTATATAGCCCGAAGTCGTGAACTTGATGGCATTATTGATAAAATTAGACAATACTTGTTTCAGCCGATAAGGATCTACCGCCACAACCACCGGGATCTCGGGGACACGCATGCGTAGCTCTACCCCCTCGGGCATCATCAATTGGAAAGTACAATAGATTTCATTGATCAAGACATTCAAATCATGGCGATCGAAAACAAAACTCATCTTTCCGGATTCCATACGGGAAAGATCTAAAATATCATTGATCAGTTTCAATAGTAAGTCGGAGTTCGTATTAATCAACTTCACGAACTCCTCACGCTCTTCCGGCTCCAAGACCTCTTCCGAGTTCATTAAATTCGAGAAACCGACAATCGCATTCAGCGGCGTACGGATCTCATGGCTCATATTCGCCAAGAAAGCCGACTTCATCCGATCCGACTCCTCGGCTTTTTCCCTCGCAGAGATCAATACCTCCTCCGTATCCTTGATATTTTGGATATTCAAACATAAGCCATTGATTACATACCCATCATTCGCATCCTCTAAGCTTCCGTAACGAAATTCCCACCATTGGTAACCTTTCCCGTTAAAATCGCAACGATATTGAAGGATATGATGAGAGATTGTACCCGTACAAATGAAATCAATTAAGGATCGCAAACTCTGCCTGTCGTCCGGATGGACCATCTCGTACAGCTCATCCAAAGGAATTTCCCGAGGAGAAGTATTCACATAGCTAAAGAACTCGTTGTCAAACCGGAAAGTTCCAGACTGTAATTTCCAAGCGAATATATTCCCCCCTTCCAACGCTAAAGAAAGATGCTCTTTCTCCTGCTTTAAATTAGCGAGCACCTCTTTCCTTCGTCTTGCTTCCCGCCAATAGAGATAAAACAAATAACCGATCAATGCCAACAATAAGATCACACCCAAGGAAGAGGCGATAAAAACCTCTATCTTATACCGTTCGGAAATAGGCATATTTATGACATGAACATTAGTAGGGACCTCTTCCTTTGAAATACCTAAACGTTGCATCTCTACCCAATCATACAGATACTCTTTGGGACTCTCTACGATCGGAACGGAAGAGACAGGCGTACCGGAAAGAATTTTAGCCGCCAACCTAGCCTGTTCCGCCGCTTGTATGCGGTTCGAGCAAAAATAGCCTCCCAGAACTTCCACGTTTATATTAAAGATTTCCCGCACTGCCGTAAATGAAGGAGTCACGAACATCTTAGACAAGCCTGCGGATGTATAGTCATAACGGATATTGAAAAATACGCAATAAGGATAGGTACCATTAATATTACTCAATAAAAACTCCCCATTGGCTTTACGAAAAGGCATGAAATGGATTATATTTTTCGAAGGACGTATCGCCTTCATTCTCATCTCGGTTCTAAACATCATGGAATCCACCTTAAAGTCCGGATCATTTAATTGGAAAGCCAATTGATTATAATCCAACACATACCGGCTCGTATCGACCGCTTTTATCAACTCCCGGAAAGCCAACTGCCCTAAGGAGGTCTTATCATAATTGATATAAATGCGAGACTTTCCCATTTGCCGATCGATCAAACGAAGGTTCTCCTCATAATCAATCTTATCCCAGCTACCTGTTACATTCGGATATTCTTCCAGCAAATCCCAATTAGGGAAATTGACGCCAGAGAAAACAACCGGAACTTTCTTTACAAAAGGATGGCCGCATTTCATCAACGTATAGGTAGCCTGATCATCATTCACCAATATGATGTCGGGCTTCCAAAGACGGATCGTATCGATAAAGTTATACATCCGTTCCTCTTCCTCCTCAGCCATATAACACTCGCAGTCGAGATAAAACGTACGGATGTCCGCATTCACCCGATTTTTTCCCAGCTCTTTCCGGATATCTGAGTTTAATTCCAGATAGTTCTTATCATCCCACCGAAAAGATTGGATCACAAGCACACGGCTCCGCTTCGCCTCAGGTTTACACCCCAACGCTAATAAAAGCAGAATAAAAACACCCCCGACATTATTTAAGAATCTCATGTCCAAACTTTAAACAGTAAATGTGACAAAAGTACGACTATTTTCATTATTCACATTCATTAGCTGTATCTTTCTTTTCCCTCTTCCGTTCTAAAATGAATAAATATATAGGGATTGTCAAGGAAAAGCCGTATATTTGTCCATTGGTTGAAAACCTTGTAAACTGTATATTAACAAGATTAATTCTATTAGTAAATGGGAAGAGTATTAGTTATTGGTGCAGGGGGCGTAAGTACCGTTGCTGTTAAGAAAATAGCGATGAATGCGGATGTCTTCACGGATATCATGGTAGCTAGCCGTACGAAAAGTAAATGCGACAAGATCGCCGCCGATATCAAGAACGTGAAAGTGCAAACCGCACAGGTAGACGCAGGCAACGTGCAAGAGCTTGTTGCCTTGTTTAACGCCTTCAAACCGGATTTGGTGGTAAATCTGGCCTTACCTTATCAAGATTTGCATATCATGGATGCTTGTCTGGAATACGGTGTTAGCTATTTAGATACGGCCAACTACGAACCGCTTGATGAAGCCAAATATCAATACAGCTGGCAATGGGCCTATAAAGATCGTTTCGAGAAAGCCGGTCTTACCGCTATCTTGGGATGTGGTTTCGATCCGGGGGTTACCGGCGTATATACAGCCTATGCGGCAAAGCATCATTTCGACGAGATACACTATCTGGATATCGTAGACTGCAACGCAGGAGATCACCATAAGGCATTCGCTACCAATTTCAATCCGGAAATCAATATCCGTGAGATTACTCAACGTGGCAAATATTTCGAGGATGGGGAATGGAAGGAGACCGATCCGTTAAGCGTACATAAAGCCTTGAATTATCCGAATGTAGGACCGAAAGAATCGTATTTGATGTATCACGAGGAATTGGAAAGTTTGACCAAAAACTTCCCGACCCTCAAACGGGCTCGTTTCTGGATGACTTTCGGACAGGAATACTTGACTCATCTACGTGTCATCCAAAATATCGGTATGGCTCGTATCGACCCGATCCTTTACAACGGGCAGGAAATCGTTCCGATCCAATTCTTAAAAGCCGTACTGCCGAACCCGGGTGATCTGGGAGAGAATTATACTGGCGAGACTTCCATCGGTTGCCGCATCCGTGGTATCAAGGACGGTAAGGAATTAACTTATTACGTATACAACAACTGTAGCCACCATGCCGCTTATCTAGAGACAGGAGCGCAGGGTGTTAGTTATACCACCGGTGTTCCCGCCATGATCGGCGCCAAATTATTTATGCAAGGCATTTGGAAGAAACCGGGTGTATGGAATGTGGAGGAATTCAATCCGGACCCATTCATGAAAGAGCTAAATGAGCAAGGTTTGCCTTGGCATGAATTGTTTAACATTGACTTAGAATTGTAATATGGCAATACAAATAGGCGATAAGGTTCCCGAGTTTTTGGGAACCGATCAAGACGGTAAAGAGGTAAAGATGAGTGACTATCAAGGAAAGAAAGTAGCTCTATATTTCTACCCGAAAGATAACACAAGCGGTTGCACGGCGGAAGCATGCAGTTTACGTGACGGCTATCAAGCCTTACAAGCGAAAGGCTTCGAAATCATCGGAGTAAGCAAAGATAGCGCCAAATCGCATCAAGGCTTTATACAAAAGCAAAACTTACCTTTCCGTTTAATAGCGGACACAGACACGGCCTTACAAGAACTGTTTGGTGTGTGGGCTGAGAAAAAAATGTACGGACGTTCATACATGGGGACTCTCCGGACCACCTTTATCATTAACGAGGAAGGTATTGTTACCAATATCATCGGGCCGAAAGAGGTGAAGACAAAAGACCATGCAAATCAAATCCTTAATTTATAAGGGACACATATGGCAAAAGAAGAAAATTTGTTCGAAGAAAAAGCGAAAGAAGAAGGTGGTAAACCAGCCGCTAACACGGATAAGCTAAAAGCTTTACGTGCGGCAATGGATAAAATCGAGAAGAACTACGGAAAAGGTTCGATCATGAAACTGGGCGATGAAAGCATCGAGGATATCGAGGTGATACCGACAGGCTCTATCGCTTTAAACGCAGCGCTGGGCGTAGGTGGATATCCGAAAGGACGTATCGTCGAGATCTATGGTCCGGAATCTTCCGGTAAGACAACGATAGCGATCCATGCGATCGCCGAGGCTCAGAAAAAAGGAGGTATCGCCGCATTTATCGATGCGGAGCATGCTTTTGACCGTTTCTATGCCGAGAAGCTAGGCGTTGATGTAGAGAACCTATGGATCTCCCAGCCGGATAACGGTGAGCAGGCCTTGGAAATAGCCGAGCAATTGATCCGTTCATCCGCCGTAGATATCATTGTTATCGACTCCGTAGCCGCATTGACTCCTAAAGCCGAGATTGAGGGCGATATGGGAGACAGCAAGATGGGTCTGCAAGCTCGTCTAATGTCGCAAGCCCTTCGTAAGTTGACGGCCGCGATCAATAAGACGAATACGACCTGTATCTTCATCAACCAATTGCGTGATAAGATCGGTGTAATGTTCGGAAACCCTGAAACGACGACAGGTGGTAACGCATTGAAATTCTATGCTTCTGTCCGTTTGGATATCCGTAGTATTGGAAAGCTGAAAGATGGTGACGAGATCAAGGGAAACCAAGTGCGTGTGAAAGTTATAAAAAACAAGGTGGCTCCTCCATTCCGCAAGGCAGAGTTCGATATCATGTTCGGTCAAGGTATCTCCCGTTCCGGAGAGATCATCGATCTTGGTTCTGAACTGAATATCATCAAGAAGAGCGGTTCATGGTACAGCTACAACGATACCAAATTGGGACAGGGTCGTGATGCGGCAAAACAATGTGTCGAGGACAATCCCGAATTGGCAGACGAATTATCCGAATTAATATTTGAGGCATTAAAAGCCAACAAGTAATTTGCGGGGGCGGGCAAACCCCGCCCCTATACGAAATTGTAATGAGTAATAAAGACAAATATCGTTTACTTTGCAATACTGAAAAAAATATACCGATCTTCTCACATGACTGGTGGTTGGATACGGTTTGCGGAGAAAAAAAATGGGATGTCTTGCTTATAGAACAAAAGGGAAGGATACAGGCAACCCTCCCCCTTTACGTCCCCCATTCCGATATTGTCTCAATGCCTTCTTACACCCAAACGATGGGCCCTTGGTTCGCCGCAAGTTCCTCCGACACGAAATATACGACCGAGTTAGGACGACGTCAAGAACTATGCAAACAATTCACGGAAGAACTAAAACGCTATCCGCACTTCCTGCAAAATTTCAATTATGACATTACGGATTGGCTTCCGTTTTATTGGGCGGGATATAACCAAACGACACGTTATACCTATTTATTAAAAAATATCCGGGATCATCAAGCGGTATGGGAGAATATGAGCCCCAATATCCGGCGAAATATTACGAAAGCGCAGAATAAATACCATATATCCGTAAAAAAAGGGATTCCTTTGAATGAGTTCCTAGCTGTACAAACCCAAACATTTGACCGCCAGCATGTACGAATCAAGGAAGACACGAATGTACTGAAAGACTTGATCGCCACTTGCCGGCAAAGAGGACAAGGTGATTTATGGGGAGGTTATGACGAGCAAGGCCATTTACATGCGGCCGCTTTCATCGTATGGCAAGATCGATCGGCTTACTATCTCGCAGGAGGAGGAAATCCGGCCTATAGAGGTTCCGGAGCGCAAAGCTACGTCCTGTGGGAATGTCTTCATTTCGTTTCTCAATTTACGACGGTATTTGATTTCGAAGGGTCTATGCTACCCGGAGTAGAACGTTTCTTCCGCGAGTTCGGAGCTATCCAAACCCCATTTTTCACAATATCTAGGGGGAAATTGAGTTTATTAGACAGAGCACGCATTAAACTAAGCAAATGGGTATGAAAAATCGCACTTTACATTATATAATACGTTTTCTTGTAGGAGATGATGTCCCTAGCGAACTGGTGGAAACGATCGGGTACACGGCTGATCCCAATAAATTCGACCGATATAACGTCGTTATCATTCCATCCGGCTTCTTTGATGGACAAACATACGGGACTCCCGCTTCCTTACCGGAACTCCCCTTGCAAGAGGTTCAAGGTATCCCCTTGTTATTCGGCTCGCCGAAAGAGGAATGGATAAGAGATACATGGGTGGTTCATGCCGATATCATCGCAAGTACTTATTTTCTCATTTCCAGATACGAGGAGATGGTACGGCGTGGACTTCGGGATGAGCATGGAAGATTTCCCGGTAAAGAGTCCTTGCCCTACCGGGCCGGTTTCCTGCATCGTCCGATCGTGGATGAATATCGCATGCTGCTTCATCGTTGGCTGCGCCAATCCCGGTTACGTGTACCCGAGGTAAAAAAGCAAATCCGGAAGATCTACCTCACGCACGACGTAGATTCTCCGACTCTATATCGTTCGTGGAAAGGTTTGATACGGTCTATTAGAGATAGAAGAGGTTTATATAAATCCTTTCAAGGTAAATTCGGTTCCCTTGAGAAAGACCCGTTTTATACCTTCCCTTGGTTTTTCCGCCAGAATAGTATCCTTCAGGACTTGATCGGGAAGGAACAATGTCACCCTATCCTATTTATCCGGAACGGGGGGAAAGCCAAGCACGACAAACCTCATTACGATTTGAGGAATAAAGATATTCGTAAATTGATAAAAAGTGCTTTAGAGCATAATGTAACTATTGGTTTGCATAGTAGCTACCAAGCGGGTACGACTCCCAGCCTTATCCGGAAAGAGAAAACCGGTCTGGAAGATCATATCGGTAAAAATGTTCGGTTCAACCGTCATCATTTCTTGGCAATCCGGGAACCGGAAGATATGGACCAAATAGAGGCTGCTGGGGTTACGGACGATTTCACCATGGGGTACGCCGATGTCTCCGGATTCCGGTTAGGGACTTGCTACCCGGTTCGTTGGATCAATCCGATCACCCGCCGGCTATCTCCTCTCCGACTACATCCGCTTATTATAATGGATTGTACCCTAGAGGAGGAGAAATATATGGGACTGGATTTTGACAGGGCTTTAACCTATTGCCGGAATTTAGTGGAACAAGTAAATAATGTAGGAGGTGAATTGGTTTTACTATGGCATAATGACTCCGTACAAGAAGGGTCCGGAAGTTATTTACGTAAATTATACGCCCAGCTATTAAAAGAATTAGCGAAGCAGTGAAAACAATAAAATCCCTGTATTCAAATAAATCAGAAAGAATGATTACTAATTGTAAAAATATTTTAGTCCTCGCCCCTCATACGGATGATGGGGAACTTGGGTTGGGGGGAACTATCTCACGCCTGATAGAAGATGGTAAAAAAGTGACCTATGTGGCTTTCTCCACCGCACAGCAATCGGTTCCCGAGGGTTTTCCGAAAGATATCTTGAAGACAGAGGTCAAGCAAGCGACCCAGACCTTAGGTATAGAACCGGAAAACCTAATCATATACAATTACGAAGTAAGAAAACTAGGATACGCAAGACAAGAGATATTAGAGGAGTTAATACGCCTGAAAAAAGTATCCGATTTTGACCTAGTCTTCATCCCTAGCTTGCACGACATCCACCAAGATCATACGACGATCGCCCAAGAGGGTCTACGAGCGTTCAAAAACACGAATATATTAGGTTATGAGTTAATCTGGAACAACTTGACATTCAATACACAATGTTTTGTAAGGCTGGAAGAGCGCCATATCGACGCAAAGGTAGAATCATTGAAAGCCTATAAATCGCAAGGAGCGAGAGATTATCTATCCAAGGACTTTATCTATTCATTAGCGAGAGCACGGGGCGTCCAAGCGGGATGTACCTATGCGGAAGCGTTTGAAGTCGTTCGTCTATTCTTATAACACTGATTGAATCCATGAATAAACTCCTTATCATATGTGATATGTTCCCACCCGCTTTCGCCCCCAGAATGGGATATCTATGCAAATATTTGACACGCATGGGATGGGAAGTTACCGTAGTGACAGAATACATAGAAGACAATACATTCGAATTCCTTACGGGGTATGCGGACGTGTATTGCGTCCGCTACTACAAAGCATCAGGAAAGATCTCAAAGCATATCGAATGGATGTGGGTCATGTTTCTAGACATCTTGTTTGGTTATAAAGACATGAAAATAATCAACGCATGTATTCCCTTAATAAAGACCAACCAGTACAAAGGAATATTGTGTAGCACATACCGCACCTTTCCTTTAACCGCCGCCAAGACGTTAGCGATCCATACCAACCTCCCTTTCGTCGTGGATTTACGAGATATTATCGAGCAATACGCCTCCAACGAATATATATCGCATAAATTCCATACATTTTCATGGTTAGACGCATTCATCACAAAGCGATTTCGCAAACGGTTACTTAGAAAGCGAAATAACGCTTTGGAGGTAGCGGATTGTGTCACGACCGTATCGCCTTGGCATGTGGAGGTACTCAAACAATATAATCCCAACGTAAGACTGATTTATAACGGATTCGATCCTGAGTTGTTCTATCCGCAACAAATCAAGACCTCCCGGTTTATCATTACCTATACCGGACGGTTGTTAAGTTTAGCGATCCGAAATCCGGAGTTATTATTTGCGGCCATCGCCCGTCTTACGGAGGACAAGGTCATTATCCCCGAAACTTTTCGAGTTGTATGGTATACCGATCAAGAGTCCCGCTCCATCATCCGCCAAGAGGCCGAACGACATGGGGTGCAATCTTTCATGGATTACCATGAGTATGTACCGGCATCCGATATTCCCCTCATCTTGAACAAAAGCTCGGTGCTGCTTTCCTTGACGAATAAGTTTGACACGTCTGGTCCAAAAGGCTTCATGACAACTAAGTTCTTTGAATCGCTTGCGGTAGAAAAACCCATCTTATGCGTACAGAGTGACGAGGCTTACCTCGCCGAAGCCATCAAGGAGACCCATTCCGGACTGGCCGCAACCCGGGTAGACGAGGTGTACGATTTCTTGAAACATTACTATGAGGAATGGCAGGAAAAAGGATATACGACCTCGCCCGTCAATCGGGATAAGCTATCGAATTATTCCCGGAAAGAGCAAGCTAGCCAATTTGCGCGTATATTTGAGGAGATTTAAGCAGATGGATAAATACCTCAACATAGTATCGTTCAATATACCTTATCCCGCCAATTACGGAGGGGTTATTGATGTGTATTATAAACTGGAAGCCTTGCGTGCTTGCGGCGTGAAACTCATATTACATTGTTTCGAATATGAACGTCCGCATGCACCGGAATTAGAAAGCATTTGCGACAAGGTTTTCTATTATAAACGCCGTACCGGGGTAATCGCTAATTTAACATGGCTCCCTTACAATGTATATAGCCGGAAAGATCATCGCTTGATCGAGAATCTTTTACAAAATGATTACCCGATCTTATTTGAGGGCCTCCACTCCTGTTATTATATGAACGATCCCCGTTTAAGAAACCGGATGAAGATATTCCGGGAGTGCAATATCGAGCACGATTATTATCGCCACTTGGCAAAGTCGGGCAAAGGATTGGTTCGCAATGCCTTTTTCAGGATCGAGGCCATGCGTTTCCAAGCCTATCAAAAAATAGCACGGTGCGCAAATCTGATAATCGCCGTATCCACGACAGACGCAGACTATTTACGAAAACAATTTCCCAATCAAAGGATCGAGTTCGTTCCTTGTTTCCACGAGAATAACCGGATTACGGCCGAACCGGGAAAATCCGATTATATTTTATATCATGGCAAGTTATCCGTTATCGAGAATGAGCGAGCCGTGTTATTTCTCACCAAGCATGTTTTCAGCCAATTAAAACATACCTGCATAATAGCGGGCATGAACCCGACCCGTTTGATACGAGAGGCAGCCGCTCCTTACCCACATATAAAAGTAGAAGCAAATCCCAGTAAGGAACGTATGGACGCATTGATCCACAACGCACAAATTCATATGCTAATCACATTTCAAGATACCGGCCTAAAACTAAAGCTTTTGAACAGCTTATTCGCCGGAAGGCATACGATTGTCAATCATCTCATGCTAGCGGGTAGCGGATTAGATCCTTTATGCCATATCGCCGATACGCCGGATGAGATGATACGGGCTTGCGAACAATTAATAGCCCTACCTATAGATAAAGAGGCGATAGATAAACGAAAACAATTATTGTTCCCTGCTTTTTCTAATGAAGATCAGGGGATACGTTTATACAAGATGATATATGATGAAAGAGAATAGAAGTGATTTATTACATACATTAACCGAACGTTTGAAAGCGATCGACTATAATAAATTACCGATCAGCGATTATAATAAGCGATACATCGGCAACTTAAAGCCGGCGTTAAGCTATTTCATGCATATATACGCAGATTGCCTACAAAGAGGACTTCAAGCGATACAAACCCCTATCTCCGATGTCACGCTAATCGATTATGGAGGAGGAACCGGCTTCCTTAGTATTCTGGCGAAATCCATAGGAATAGGACAAGTTATTTATATTGATCTTAACCCATCTTCCGTGGAGACGATCCAGCTATTGAAACAAATAATAGGAATAGGCCCCGATATCATACTCCATGGAGATTCAGATGTTCTTGCGGACTGGTGCGCAAGGAACAAAGTCTACCCCCAACTTTTAATCGCTACGGACCTGATAGAGCATGTCTATGATTTATCTTTGTTCTTCAAGGATTTAATCCATATAAACGATTCCATGTATCTACTATTCACGACAGCCTCTACACCATTCAACCCGTATGTCCAACAACGGTTACATAAGATGATGGTCGGATGCGAAAGTGGATCTTTGGAATCCCCCAACTATTATACATTACGAGAGCAATTCATAACGAAACTTTGCCCGGATTTCTCCCCAAAAGAAGTAGAGACATGGGCCCGGCAGACTAGAGGCTTGACCTATCCCGATATTCAAAAAGCGATCGAGAAAAAGAGCTTACCAAGCCCGGAAGACCCATACAATACTTGCGACCCGGCTACAGGTAATTGGGCCGAACGAATCCTTCCCATACAGACTTATGAGGACTTATTGGCACCCTACCAGTTCAAGCTTAAAGTAGAGAAAGGATTTTATAACGCAGACCGAAACAACCCAGTTCTTTCCTTGATATGCAAAGGTATCAACGCATTGATCCGCAACAGCGGCTCCTTTGGTTTTCTATTGGCACCATTCATCATTCTCTCCTGCGGCAAGGAGCGAGCAGATGCCATCTAGAACATATTCACGGGTCAAGTCCTCAGCTTTCAAGATTTGGTCGTTCCACTGCAATAAATCAATATCTATCGGCACACGCCCACAAGATTTATCTTCCGGCTTACGGCCGATGCAGCATTCTATATCTTTCAAGACATCCTTTATTCGCGCCGGACTCTCCTCGCTATACAAAACAGCCACTTGATTCAAAAATGTAGTTGATAATGGACAATCGATCGGTTCCGTATAAACTGGCTGAGAAAACTGTATAAAAACAAAATGAGCACGCAGCATCTCCGCCGCGCGCTCCATATTTTTCTCTTTATCCCAATTAGAGCCTAAGCACAATAGAACCCGGTTTCGTTTATTCTCCATCTCCGGCTAAAAGCGTTTAGTCATTCTTATGATTATTCAAGAATGTATTGATAAAACCGATCAACTTCACGAAAGAAGCGGAAAATTGTCCGGTATCGCTATTACGGATAGAGATAAATTTCTCCTTACCTTCCGTGGTAAATGAAACCTGATACATGATATCCCCTAAATCCCGGTTCGTCTCCTCCTCAAAGCCATAAGAGTCTTTCATCTTAAAGAAATTACATTTTTGCAGAATCGGTTTTAAAGAAGCAAACTCCTCGTCAGTCAATGTCCCCTCCATAATTTTAGGATCTCGTTTCTTGGCGAAATTATCCATATAATAATTATACTCCTCGATACGGAATGTCTTGTCACTATCAAACAGAACCATTAGTTTGTAGTTATCTACACTTTCCATACTATAACTAAAAGAGAAATCCTTCAATTCTTTTTTACAGCCTGTAAAACAAGCAGACAGAAGAACCAATAAGGTGGCGAACAAAGTAATTCGTAGTTTCATTTGTCTAAAGTTGAAATTTGTGGCACAAACATACATAAAATACTCGAAAAACAACCCATAGAAATAAAAAAATACCTATTAGTTGGTATTGGTGGTACGAAGTTTTCAAGCTACCTTCGCGTAACATTTAATAGGACATGAGATTATCAGAACTTCGCACAGGCGATAAAGGTGTTATAGTAAAGGTAATGGGTCGCGGAGCTTTCCGCAAACGCATTATCGAGATGGGATTTATCAGAGGGAAAGAAGTGATCGTTATACAAAACGCTCCGCTCAAAGACCCTATTCACTATCGTGTAATGGGATATGATGTCTCATTGCGACGCTCGGACGCCGCATTGATCGAAGTCGTTAGCGCGGCGGATTTCGAAAAGGAACAAGCTACCTCGGTACAAGATACGAACAGGAGCGCAGACTCTTTTATCCTGCCTTCCGGCAATGAATTGCAAGCCATCGCATTACATAAAGGAAAAACAATTAACGTAGCCTTGGTTGGTAATCCGAACTGCGGAAAGACCTCTCTTTTCAATTTTGCGTCTGGAGCACATGAGCATGTGGGTAATTATAGCGGCGTGACCGTAGATGCCAAGGAAGGAACCTTCCAACAGAATGGCTATACATTCCGCATCGTAGATTTACCGGGTACTTACTCCCTATCCGCTTACACGCCGGAAGAATTATACGTGCGCAAGCATTTGAATGAAGAGCAACCAGACGTGGTGATCAATGTTATCGACGCATCCAATCTGGAGCGAAACCTATATTTGACCACCCAACTGATCGATATGGACGTTCGCATGGTAATCGCCTTAAACATGTATGATGAGCTGGAACGCCATGGTAATAAATTCGATCATGAGTCCTTAGCGAAAATGATCGGGGCACCGATTATCCCGACCGTAAGTAAAACAGGCTTTGGCATAGAAGATTTGTTCAACCGTGTAATCAAGGTATACGAAGAAGAAGATCCTGTCATCCGTCATATCCATATTAATTACGGAGAGTCTTTAGAGAAAGGGATCAGCAATGTTAGGAAGACCTTGAAAAATAGCGTGGATATACCCAAAAGCTTGTCAAAGCGCTATCTATCTATCAAGCTATTAGAGGGAGACCGGGAGATAGAGACATTTATAAAAACGCTGCCCGGTGCTGAAACGATCTTCCAAGAAAGAGACCGTAATACAGCCCTAATAGAAAAGTTATTGCAAGAGGATTGTGAGACCGCATTCACGAACGCACGCTATGGCTTTATTTCCGGAGCGTTGCGTGAGACTTACGAGCAAAATACGATCAAAGAGGCAACGAATACGCAGATCATCGATCTATTCGTCACGCATAAAGTCTTAGGCTTCCCTATCTTTATCCTATTCATGTGGATCATGTTCGAGGCCACTTTCCGTTTGGGAGGCTATCCGATGGAATGGATAGAGGCATTGGTCGAGGTGATCGGTAATTTCGTGCGCGGCCATATGTCGGAAGGACCTTTGAAGGATCTTCTCGTGGATGGTATCATCGGTGGCGTGGGAGGTGTTATCGTGTTCCTGCCGAATATCTTGATTCTGTATATGTTCATATCGTTCATGGAAGACTCCGGATATATGGCACGTGCGGCTTTTATCATGGATAAGATCATGCATAAGATGGGACTGCATGGAAAGTCGTTCATCCCTTTAGTGATGGGATTCGGTTGTAACGTTCCTGCTATCATGGCCTCCCGTACGATAGAGAGCCGTAATAGCCGGATGATAACGATGTTGGTAAATCCGTTGATGAGCTGTAGCGCCCGCCTGCCGGTTTATGTATTGCTGACCGGGGCGTTTTTCCCGAAGAACGCCAGCTTTGTGTTATTAGCTTTATATGTATCCGGAATCTTGCTGGCAGTTATCATGGCCCGTCTTTTCAAACGCTTCCTGTTTAACGAGGAGGATGTTCCTTTCGTAATGGAACTCCCCCCCTACCGGATGCCTACCGGCAAATCCATCATGATCCATATGTGGGAGAAAGCGAAACAATACTTGCACAAGATGGGAGGTATCATCTTGGTCGCTTCTATCGTCATCTGGTTCCTTGGGTATTTCCCCAGACATTCGGAGAGCGGAGATCAGTTTGATCGCCAGATAGCGGAGATCGAAAATACGGAGTTGGATTCTCAAGAAAAAACAGATACGATAGAGGAGTTAGAACGCTTGAAGGCAATCGACCACCAACAAAATTCGTACATCGGGCGTATCGGCCAGACGATTCAACCGGTCTTGGCTCCCTTAGGATTCGACTGGAAAATGAGTGTAAGCTTACTTACCGGTATGGCGGCGAAAGAAGTTGTTGTCAGCACGTTAAGCGTATTATACACGGGGAATGCCGATGATAACAGCCAAGCCCTGTCGGAGCGTTTGAAGCAAGACCGTAACGCAGAAGATAATTTGGTATTCACACCGCTCATAGCGATTAGCTTAATGCTTTTCGTCTTGATTTATTTTCCGTGCATAGCAACTATATCGGCTATTGTCAACGAGTCTGGCTCATGGAAATGGGGTATATTCGTTATCATTTATACTTGTGTCCTAGCATGGATCGTTTCTTTCATTGTTTATCAAACGGGAAATTTCTTTGTGGGTTTATTCAGCCAAGAACTTTCCTATGTTTTATTTAGTTATATATAGGAGGTAAATTTATAGGTATGTGGCAAGATATAGCAGTTTGCGTTATTGGTATCTCGGTTATCGGATATATCGCATATAAGGTTTATCGAATGCTTACGAAACCGAAATCCAGTGATCCTTGCTGCGGGTGTAGTGGGTGTTCGTTGAAAAAAGAGTTTAGAATGAAGGAATAACAAAATATTTTTTATATTTGCGTTATTCTAATACACCATAGGTTATGAATAACACGGCCTTACAAATATATGCTCTTTTTATCCTGCTGATCTTGTCAGCGGGCTGTAAAGATGATTGGAAAAACCTCAACTTGCGTAGCGGAGAGAATGAACCTTTTTATTGGGAAAACAATAAGCTCGCAGCTCAGAGACTAGCGAAAATCATGTACAATAAAACAGATAGTGGAAGTTATGAACGTTTTAAGATCGTCCATATTTCGGATTCTCATTTATCCTCTTGGTCTCCGAGCAATAATTACGAGTTACCTATAAATCTACGACAATCCATCCAATTCGCCAATCAACAAGAACTGCGGATCAATGCGATAACCGCTACGGGTGATTTTATCTCTATTGATAAGAAAAAGAAGGCGAAAGAATATATGCACTCATTTATTCATTACCTTTATGATGAAAATCATGTCCCCACCTTTATTTGTACAGGAAATCATGACAGCAATTCCGAGGAAGAGATAGGCAGTACCTTCTTTTATAAAAACGAGATCAACGAAATATTATTCGCCAACAGTAATTATTCGAAGAATCGAAATAGTGCCGAGAATTATTACTATTCGGATGTAGCAAACCCTCAAGGAGGTACGATCCGTTTCATCGCCCTTGATATGTTAGACCAACCAGCATCCCAATATAATACTTTATCTTACGCATATTTCTCCCAGAAACAAATAGACTGGCTTATAAACACCGCATTAAAAAATGGCATGACAGACCATCATAGCGTCATTATCTTAACTCATTACCCATTTCAACGCCGTAGTGTAAATAACGATACCTATTTATGTGATGGGGATTATGTCCATTCGTGGAATATGATTCCCGAAATCATTGAAGCCTTTCGTACTCGTTCCTCATTAGAAAAAGTATATCCAAATCAATTCAACCTAGACCCCATCAATGTCAAAGCAGATTTCAGTGACCGCAAAGGAGAATTTGTCTGCTATCTAGGTGGACATATCCACTGCAACGCCTATTTTGACGTGACTGGATTAGAAAATGAAAGCACGGAACTCGTTCCACAAAAAATGATCCTTTGTACCAATCAAGCTCCAAGTGAAAAAGGCGTGGTATACAACAGGGTCATACGTGAAGAGGATAGCCTATCAAGTAACAGTTTTTGTATCTATGCTGTAGATACAAAAGAAAAGAAGATTTACATCACCTATTTCGGTGCCTATAAACCTTCTAATGATCGTAACTATCCGGAGATTCATACAATCTCGTATAATTAAAATTTACCGACCTATACAATGATAGATAAAA
Source organism: Parabacteroides sp. AF19-14 (assembly GCF_003635485.1). Classification (NCBI taxonomy): domain Bacteria; kingdom Pseudomonadati; phylum Bacteroidota; class Bacteroidia; order Bacteroidales; family Tannerellaceae; genus Parabacteroides; species Parabacteroides sp. AF19-14. Next base: position 51,658 of record NZ_QTMJ01000012.1, read on the forward strand.
CCGGCTTCCTCTAACTCTGTCTTGTCATAAATATTACGTCCGTCTAAAATTAAAGGCGTAGACATCAATTTCTTGATAACAGACCAAGAGGGCATACGAAATTCTTTCCATTCCGTAACAAGCAACAAAGCGTCTGCATCTATCACGGTCTCATAAATATCTTTACCATATGAAATCACCCCCACAGGTAAACGTCTTTGAGCCTCGGGCATTGCAACCGGATCATAGGCGGAAATTACACATCCGGCTTCTTTCAACTTTTTGATTAAGACTAGCGAAGGAGCCTCTCGCATATCATCCGTTTCCGGCTTAAATGCCAATCCCCATAAAGCAATTCGCTTACCTTGTATATCTCCTCTAAAATGTTTCATTAATTTACGGAACAATATCGATTTCTGCTCCTCGTTTACGGCTTCCACCGCTTCTAGGATACGCATTTGGTAACCACTGTTGGCTGCGGTCTTCACAAGCGCCTTAACGTCTTTAGGAAAACAAGACCCACCGTATCCACAACCCGCATATAAGAAACGACTACCTATACGGGCATCCGTACCGATTCCTTTACGTACCATATTGACATCCGCCCCAACTTTCTCACACAAATTGGCAATATCATTCATAAAACTGATGCGAGTAGCCAACATAGCGTTCGCCGCATATTTTGTCATCTCCGCAGATGGTACATCCATGAAGATTACACGGAAATTATTTAACAAAAAAGGACGATACAATTTCGCCATCAACTTCTGAGCACGATCAGACTCAACCCCAACAACAACCCGGTCTGGACTCATAAAATCCTTGATAGCCGCACCTTCTTTCAAGAATTCAGGATTAGAAGCGATATCAAATTCAATACTCACATCTCGCAAGGCTTGTTCCTCCTTGATCGCTTTCTTGATTTTCTGGGCAGTGCCTACCGGAACCGTACTTTTCGTAACAACCAAGATATATTTATTCATATAGCGTCCTACCGTACGGGCAACCTCAAGCACATACTTCAAGTCTGCGCTACCATCCTCATCGGGAGGTGTACCAACCGCACAAAACAGTACCTCGACCTCATTCAAACATTCTTTTAAATCAGTCATAAAATGAAGACGACCAGCTTGGGAATTGCGTGCCACCATATCGTCTAGCCCCGGTTCATAGATAGGAACTATGCCTTTCTTTAGATTCTCAATCTTTACCTTATCCACGTCCACACAAAAGACCTCAGTCCCCATTTCCGCAAAACAAGTACCCGTTACCAGCCCGACATAGCCTGTACCTACAATCGCTATTTTCATATATATCTATTACTTATGTTTATAGTGCATTTAAAAAAGATACAAAAGTAAGACTATTTCAAGAATTATACATAACTTTGGAAGCTTTTTCAAAAACAAAAAGCAAAAGAACGATATCCTATACAATGAAACCATAGTTTAATCGTTTCTATTAACAAAAAACATCTTGTGGCAAAATAAAAAATGCACCCTTGCAGCTTTTACTTAAAAAAGTCCATCAAGATAATTAATAAAAAAGATTTTATGCAAGCGATTATATTAGCAGCAGGAATGGGTAAACGTCTAGGTGAACTTACCCGAGAGAATACAAAGTGCATGATTAAAGTACATCAACAAACTTTAATTGAGCGTATGATCAAACAGCTTGGAAACTTACAGCTGGACCGTATTATCCTTGTTATCGGATATAAAGGAGATAAAGTCAAATCACTGATAGGCAATAAAATTGGCAACATACCCATTTTATATATCGAAAATTCTATTTACGATAAAACAAATAACATATACTCTTTATACCTAGCCAAGAAGTACCTTGTTGAGGACGAGACGCTTTTGCTAGAGTCTGATCTAATATTCTCAGACATAATTCTTCAAAAATTAATTGCAGATCCGAACCCCAACCTTGCCGTAGTCGCCAAATACCAAAGTTGGATGGATGGAACAGTCGTGACATTAGATGAGGAAAACAACATCTTAAACTTTATTTCTAAGAAGGCATTCATGTTCAGCCTTAAAGATTCCTATTATAAAACTGTGAATATTTATAAATTTAGTAAGGAATTCTCAATGAACAAATACGTTCCTTTCCTTGAGGCTTATTGCAAAGCCTTAGGTAACAACGAATATTACGAACAAGTCTTGAAAGTAATCTCATTATTAAATAAACCGGATCTTAAAGCATTAAAAATAGACTCGGAAAAATGGTATGAGATCGATGATCAGCAGGACTTAAATAATGCGGAAGCATTATTCGCAGAAGAGAAGCAGGCATTGTCTCTCTATGGTAAACGGTTTGGTGGATATTGGCGTTTTCCTATGCTGCTGGATTTCTGCTATTTAGTAAATCCTTATTTTCCAAATCCTCGCTTAAAAGAGGAGATGAAAGCCAATTTTGATACGCTTTTAACAGAATATCCTTCAGGAATGCAAGTAAATGCCCAATTAGCCGCTCGATACGCAGGGATTTCCGCAGACCAGATCATTGTAGGAAATGGAGCGGCGGAACTTATCAATAGCTATATGCGAATCTTGCCTTCCTGTAAGACTGGGGTTATTTTGCCCACTTTCGAGGAATATCCCAATAGATTAAATCAAGAAGCATTGGAATACTTTATCCCAGACAATCCGGATTTCTCTTATACCGGATCTGATATCATGGCTTATTTCAAGGACAAGCCTATCAAACAGCTTTTAATAATTAACCCGGACAACCCTTCCGGAAATTTATTATCCAAAGCAGAATTGATGTCTTTGTTGGAATGGAGCAAATCAAAAGAGATCAAGTTGGTTGTTGATGAGTCTTTTCTTGATTTCGCCCAATCCGGCAATAGTATCTCTTTATTGGACGAAGACCTTCTGAACTTGAATCCACACTTAATCGTGATTAAAAGTATATCCAAATCATATGGAGTACCGGGATTGCGATTAGGATTCCTAGCGTCCGGAAATAAAGAGTTGATCCGTTTATTGAAAAAAGACATATCAATTTGGAACATAAACTCCTTCGCTGAGTTTTATATGCAAATCTTTATAAAGTATAAAGATGATTACGAAAAAGCTTGTCTCAAATTCTTGAGGGAAAGAGATCGTTTTTTCTCTAACTTGCGACAAGTTTCTTTTTTAAGGGTTATACCTTCGGCCGCCAATTATTTCTTATGCGAGGTCACTGACACATATACGGCAGAGGAACTTTGCAGCTCATTATTGTCGCAAAGTAATATCTTAATAAAGAATTGCTCGCCAAAGGCAGGATTTAATGGCAAGCAATATATTCGGCTCGCTATCCGTGACAGAGATGATAATGACAAGTTAACAGAAGCTTTATTACAATTAGGAAAGTAAGAATATGTATAATTATCGTACTATATGTATCTGCGGAGGCGGAGGTCTGGGACATACTATAGCCGCAAGTCTGAATCATAATGGCTATCAAGTAAATTTGCTGACAGGACATCCTGAGCAATGGTCTAATCATATCCATGTAACAGATTGTAACGGCACCATCATAACTGGAGAAATCGCAAAAATATCAAAGTATCCGGAAGAGGTTATACCCTTTTCTGATATTATATTATTATGTGTGCCCGGTTATCTCATCCAAAAAACTCTGCATGCAATCGCCCCATATGTTAATAACAATATTGAGATCGGTACAGTCATTAGCAGTGGTGGTTTTTTCTGGATGGCTCGTCATGAGCTGGGTAAGGAACATCGGTTGTTTGGATTCCAACGGGTACCTTATATCAGCAGAGTGAAAGAATATGGCAAAAGTGCCGAGCTAAAAGGATATAAATCAAAACTCAAGATCGGAGGCAACAAAGATAGTGACTTGGAAGGACTCGCCGCTTTCTTCACAAAAGCGTTAAGCACACCCACTGTTACCTTAGGGCATTATCTAGAAGCAACATTGACAAATAGCAACCCTATTTTGCACCCGTCTCGTATCTATGGTATGCTATCATCTATCCAAGCAGATATATACGAGAAAGAGTTTCTTTTTTATGAGGAATGGGATAATACAAGCTCCGAAGTGCTAATCCAATGCGATCAAGAGTTTCAAAATATATTATCCCGATTAGCCATTCAGCAAGAGGAGATTCCTTCACTACTTCAGTATTACGAGTCAACAGACGCAGTTTCCTTGACAAGAAAGATTCGCTCAATTGAGGCTTTTAAAGGGATAAAAATGACAATGGTAGCTCACGGAAATAAATTCAAGGTAGATTATACAAACCGATATTTTACGGAAGATGTCCCATACGGCTTATTAATCATTAAATCTTTAGGGCTTCTTCTTGAAGAAGAAACTCCCATGATAGACAGAGTTATTCTCTGGATGCAAAAAAAGATGGGAAAATGCTATTTAGCAAACGATAATAAACTAACAGGAAAAGATATCCGAGAATCAGGTATCGTTCAGAATTTTGGTATAAATACGATCGAAGATCTATATAATCTCTAAATACAACGACAAATGAGAATCAAGAGTAAGCTGAAAAGCCCTATGGCTATAAATTTTATCTCCTTGGCATTGCTCCAAGGAGTTAATTATTTATTACCTCTATTATCCTTTCCATTTCTATTTAGAGTATTAGGTGTCGAGAGGTGGGGACTAGTTACTTTCGGTTACTCTCTGATGCAGTATTTCGTGATGTTTACAGATTTTGGTTTTAATCTCTCTGCCACGAAATACATATCCGAACATAGGAATGATTTACAGAAAATCAATTCCTACTTGAATAGTGCCATGATAGGTCGCTTTATCCTATGTGGTATCAGCTTAGCCATACTATTGGCTTTGATTTCTTATTTTGACAAATTCAGCACAGAGTCCATCTTTTACTTGCTGTATTTCGGCATAATCTTAGGAAATGTGATGTTTCCGATGTGGTTTTTTCAAGGGATGGAGAACATGAAATACATTACGGTTTTTAATATAGTAGCGAAATCATTAAGCTTCATTCCCTTCTTTATTTTCATACGAAAACCAGAAGATTATATATATGTACCCATCTTTTATAGCATTGGTTTTGTTCTCGCAGGAATCGTCAGCCTATTCATCGTCTATTTCAAGATGGGGATGAAATGGTACTTCACCTCGATCAGTCAGATAAGCAGTTCCTTAAAAGACAGCTCAGCCTATTTTTTAGCCAGAGCTTCCACTTCCTTATTCACGACAAGCAATTCTTTTCTATTAGGACTTGTTTGTGGGAATACGATGGTCGGATATTATTCGGCAGCCGAGAAACTATATCAAGCTTACAATCAATTATTATCTCCATTCACAGGGGTTTTATTCCCTCATATAGCGAAAAGTCGGGATGTATTGTTCTTCAAGAAGATATTCTATAGGATCACGTTCACCAACCTATTTTGTGTGGCAGCCGCACTCCTATTAGCATCCTATGTGCTGGATATCGTTTATGGGACAGCGGATCCTAATATACTGGAAGTATTCCGTATACTCGTAACCGCTTGCTTTGTAACCATCCCATCCATGTTGTTAGGCTATCCATTCCTTGCGGCCATGGGGCACCCTCTATATACGAACTATACTGTCATGACAACCTCAGTTGTACACATCACAGGATTAGTGGTTCTATACATTTACGGAGCCATTTCTCCCATTACAGTAGCCATGATGGTAGTCATGTCAGAGACGCTTCTTATCCTTTTCCGCATCTGGGGGGTACGCAGATTCCGGCTATTCCAAATATAAAAAGTATCTTAGGCTCATTGGTAAAGTATCTTAGGTTCATTGGCGAAGTATCTTAACTTTGCCGGTCAATAAGCCTAAGATACCTTTTTCGTAAGCAACATCCAATAAAATCTACTCAATAAGAGGAGCTGAAATGAAAAGCAGGTCCATTCAAAAAACGCATGGAATATTTCTTCATATTATATTTCTATTTTTGTTATTTATTGTACTTGCTAGTTGCCCCTGCCAACTCTACCTATATAACCAAAGACTTAAATCTTTACTAAAAAAAGTGCGAGGCATAGATGTGAAGAAAATAATGCCTATTTTTGCAAAGTTATATATTAAGTATATAGTGAGTACAAATTGACATTAGGTAAACATTCAACATGATACAAGAATTTATCGACCGACATTTCTATCATCTTTTTCTCATTACTCTTTTTTTTGGTGTCGTATTATATGGGCTAATCGGTTTTCAGTCGATTGACGAATTATGTGGAGCCTTGTTATTTCTCATGTTCCTATTTCATATGTTCAATACCAAGGACTGGGAGATCAATAAGTTTTTCATGATTGTCCTATCCGTATTTCTATTCTATTTATGTTATTCATTTTACATTCATAGTAATAGTACCAAAGGTATTCTAATGGATTTCATTATCCAGCTAAAGCCTTACTTGGCATTCTTCTGCGTATATCAACTCATGCCCACATTTAGTGAAAAGCAGAAGACTATATTACGCCAAAGTAGTGTTTTATGTTGGGGATTGCTAATTCCCATTGGTATAGCAGGCATGGTTAATCCTAAAATCTTCACGGTTACTATGGCACATGCATCCAACTATGCGGCAGCTATTACAGCGCTAGCTTTAGTATTCTTTTATACAAGCGAAAACTCACGGAAAAACAGAATACTTTTTATTATTATGTTAGCGATCGGATTGGCATCCGGCAGATCAAAATTTTATGGTTTCTTTATCTTGGCTGCTTTTATCGTACTCTATTTCAACCATACGGACCGTATCAAAGTCAATCTGAAAAATATCATCTTGTTTCTTTGTATCACTGTTTTCATCGCATTCGTAGCCAAAGAAAAAATCGAACTCTATTTTTTGCAAGGTATATCAGAAGGTGCGGAGAAAGATTATGTAGCTCGTTTCGCTTTATACGCAACATCTTTCTTAATATTTATAGATTACTTTCCTTTTGGCTGCGGATTAGGAAGCTTCGCAACATTCGCATCCGGGGCCTATTACTCACCTATCTACAAGAAGTATGAGATAGACGGAGTATGGGGTATCAGTAAGAGTTATCATAGTTTCATCTCGGACACTTACTATCCCTCATTAGCTCAATTCGGTGTCCTAGGAGTTATTCTATTCATATTATTTTGGATATATCTGCTTAAAAAGGCGCTTCATTACCTCAAAGTTACTTCTGATATGCAACTTACTAACATTGCCATGATCTTGATAGCTTTTTTTGCTGTAGAAAATATCGCAGACGCAACATTTACCAGCAATAGAGGTCTTTATTTCATGATGTTTATGGGTATCATCTATGCAAATATGAAACAGCGAATTAGAGCACATGATATAGCCGAGATAGATGATGAAATTAAAGAAACAAAAGAATAATATATATGACAGACTTCCAATCTATATTTCCTGACATCCGAGAAACAGGAGAAACCCCTTTAAGACAAGCGCAACTTGTAATGTTACGTATGCTAAAAATTATAGACTACATTTGCCGGAAACATGACCTACGTTATTGGTTATGCTCCGGTACCCTTCTAGGTGCAGTACGTCATCAAGGGTTCATTCCTTGGGATGATGATCTTGATATTTGTATGTTACGCGAGGATTACAACCGATTTATACAAATCGCCCCTTTAGAATTTCCGACAGACATATTCCTACAGACACAAGAGACCGATCCCTCTTACGATTATCTACCACTACCGTGTAAAGTCAGAGATAAAAACAGCCTAATTATATCTGAAGGTATGGAAAATCAAAAGTATCAGCAAGGTCTTTTTATTGATATTTTCCCGACAGATCGTTATCACACAGGAGGATTATCTTTCGCCATGGAGAAATGTATGAAGAGCTATTTCAGATTTATCACTAAATGCCTAGACGCAAAGCTGGGGAAAGATCGCTCTTTAAAGAATAAACTAATATCCTCGTTTGAACCCATTTTCAAATATTTGACTATCATCTATAAGAAAATGATACAAAAACATATTAATAAGAATTTACAACTTTCTAATGACGAGTGTCTTATCGGTCATGGAATGGATACACCTTGGAGGAGATACTTTAAGTATGATGAAATATTTCCTTTAGAGGATATGAAATTCGAAGATGCTATCGTTAAAGTTCCACACAATGCGAATGCTTACTTAACTCAATTGTATGGAGAAAACTATATGACTCCTCCTCCAATGAAAGATCGGATACAGAAACATGCGCTCCGCTTAGAGCCTATATTAAAAAAAAAGAAAGAAATCTTATGATTTCTTTCTTCCCCTTTTCATATACACTTTAAATATATCGTATAAGAAAACGCAGTTATATACGAGATATCTTTTCCACATACGCCTAGGTTCGCTAATCAAGCGTCCAAACCATTCCAAGTTCCAGTCGATCATCCACTGAGGTGGCCTACTCTTTGTTCCAGAGTAAAAATCAAAAACCGCTCCAATTCCACAAATAACAGAGGTATCGATAAACTTATGATTCTGAAAGATCCAAGACTCTTGCTTTGGAGCTGTCATGCCAACAAAAACAACATCAGGCTCAAATCGTTGGATTGCCTCTATCATTAACCGATTATCCTCTTCCAAGAATTGAGCTTTATAAGGCGGGCTATACATTCCTACCTTTATGGAAGGATACTCTTTGCTTAAACGTAACTTTATTTTTTCTAATGTCTTATCAGAAGCCCCTAGATAAAAACAAGATCCCTGTTTTTTCTCTAAAAGTTCTAACAGCATACGATGCAGATCCGCACCTGCTATCTTTTTTATCTTTATCCCTGTTAGCAAACGAGTAGCCCACACGACTCCCACTCCATCCGGCAATAGGACATCACTCGTTTGTAAAGCCTTCTTAAAAACAAAATCAGAGTTAGTCATGACCCAAGAATAAGCATTAATCGTATTTATTACACAACGCCGTTCCGGAAGCTTATCCAACTGAAAACAGGAAGCTATCTCAAAATCGCCAACTAATATTTTTTTATCCACCATACTTTTTTAACACTTGACTATATATAGATAATACTTGCTTTGCTTTATAATCCCATGATAGTTTTTGAATCTCATTCATACAATTTGCTGATAGTTCCCGCAACATACCCCGGTTCTTTGACAACTCTCTTATCACGGAGGCAAAAGCACGAGCAGAAGCATGAGGATCGGACAACTTTATCTTACGCCCTATTTTTTCATTCACAACCGCTCCGAAGCCACAAGTATCAAAGCAAATCACAGGCAAATTACATTGTAAAGCTTCTAAAACAACCGTGGAAGTAGCTTCCGATACGCTGGTAAAAAAGAAGATATGCGCATCTTGCATTAATTTAAAAACATCTTCATGAGGGACTTTCCCATACCACTCACATTTATCATCAACAGACAATGAAGACGCTAAATTTTTATAATAAGCAGTCTCTTCAACACTCCCTTCCCCTACGATATGCAAACGAACATCAAGATCCCTTAAATTCGCAATCGTCTCCAAGGCTATATTCAATTGTTTAGCATAGAAAAAACGTCCCACCCAAAGCAAGTCCAACCGACCTTTCGAGGAGTAGCGATCCACATTCAAGTTATATTCACCAAGTGCACAACCCGTCTCGCTGATCAGGAAAGAATCTCGCTGATAATAACCTTGAAAGACTTTTTGCGTCTCCGGGGTAGCAGCCAATAATGCATCCGCCCTCCGTACCGCATTTCTCACTCTCGGATAATATCGCATTTGCAACTTATTCAGCACATTCTTCAATCTCAGTCTAAAAGCATATTTAAAGCCAGCGCCCGCCAAATAACATTCAGGAAAAAGATTCATTCCACCAACAGGCCCCCAAACAAAAGGTAAACCCTCTATTCTCCACAAATAACCGGGCTCTCTAAAACCTATCATATTCAATTGGTGAACAAGATCAATCGGATATTGCCGCATAATCTGATGCGCTTGCTCCAACGCTCTCTCCTGCCATTTTCGATAATAATAATAAAAACGCCAATCACCTTGATTCCAACAAATCTCACGGACCCAAGGCTCTACCGGCAGATAAAAAAAGTGAATAGTATCCTTTTGGGGTAAACTACTCAAGGCCTCTTCTATTTTATCTCGCCACTCACCTTCTGTTATGATGTATAGTTCGCAATACTTGGATAATGCTAAAATCCAATTCCAACCCATACCGGGTTCAGAGCCCCAATGCGGACTACACGCATATGCATTTACTAAGACAGATATCATTTATTCCCCTAATAATTCTTTATAGACCTCGCCTAGTTGATTATTTATAAAATCTAAATTAAACACCGATTCAGACAATTTATGCGATTCCTCAGCTATATGGTTTCGCAAATTCTCATCTTTGACCAATGCCTCTAGCTGGATTTGCAATTTCTTTATATCCCCCGGATCAAATAATAAAATATTCTCACCATCTTTCGCAACATCCATAATACCACCAACAGGAGTACAAACGACAGGAAGAGCAAAAGCCCAAGCATCCAATACCGACATTGGAAAACCTTCCGCATAACTCGGTAGACAAAAAATGGAGGCCTCACCAAACAGCCGGTCTTTCTCTTTTCCGGATACCCAACCACAAAATTCCACATTAGAAGAAATCCCTAAAGACTCTGCCAACATTTTTCCTTCCTCAATCTCTCCATTTCCTGCTAACATCAATTTCCATTCCGGATACTGGGTGACCAAACCGGAAAACGCTTTTATCAAATCGTTATATCCTTTCCTTTTATCAATAGTACCAGCAAACAAGATATATTTTTTTCTCTCATAATTCGTTCCTACGAGAGGCAAAGATATGATTGGATTATACAATATACGTACATTATATTTAACATCCAAGGCTTCCTCTACATACTTTTTCCATTGTGAGGATAACACGAAAACGACATCACTCGCAAGAAACGCTGTCCGATAAAGGATGCGATTTCGTTTCTCATAAATGATAGAGGGGGTGGAACAATGCAAATGAGTTATAACTTTCTTCCTTAGGAGTTTTGCTGGATACAAATAAAACGATTTTCGAAATACAGATGTATGCGTCGATACATGGATATGAACTAAATCATAAAATGGCAAAAGAAGCAGATATTGAATTAACGAAGTTATAAAATAATAGATTTTCATTATATTACTTCTATCAATATATGCTCCAATCCATCTCGTATGATATTTACGCCATTGCTTACCCTTTTCATGAGCACTAACAACAGCGGTGATCCCTCCCCTCGTACCTCGAGATGTCGCAACCACTAAAACTCTCTTCGAACTCATTCTTTCCTTATTGTATTTATTTGCTCAATAGTCAATCGCTCATGCGGTTCATATAAGATCTCCTCATGTTTCTTTATATCATCGGTAGGAAAACGATATTTCAAGACTTTAGCAGGAACTCCACCAACAATCGCATATGGAGGCACATCATGTATGACCAGAGAAGACGCAGCAACCACGGCCCCACGTCCCACCGTCACACCTTTCAATATCGTTACATTCGCCGCGATCCATACATCATCTTCTATATGCACATCCAAGTCGTCTCCTGGCTTCTTTACTTTTATGTCATACATAAAAGATCCAACATCCGACATTCGATGATCTCCTCCTATGATAGTCACTCCCGGGCCGAATAAAACTTTATTCTTTATATATATACGGCTTTCTGTCGCCACAAATAAAGCACGAGGGCCGATATACACATTATTACCAATGGAGATATTCCGATATGTAAAATCAGATGTGATCGCAGAAAAACGAACATTGTGACCACAAGATATCATCCAATTCTTATATATCCCCGAAAGCAAGCGATTAGCCCCTCCCTTGACACATAAAATAGCATAATAGCACAATATAGCAAAAATCCTCATTATTTCTCCTATTTCATACTTCTATACAAATCATACAAAGACAAAAATTGTTCTTTTACAAACAAATAAGCCACAGGTAACACAAGTGTCAATAGCAACATACCAATAGCAGCGTACAATTTACGAGGTCCAACCGGCTTACTTTTTACATAGGCAGCATCCACAATCCTTGCCTTATCTCTAGCTTGACCCAAAATGAGAGCTGCCTCCTCCCTTTTTTGCAATAATATCAAATAGACTCCTTGAATGATCTCTTGCTGACGTTTCATTTCTACATATTGACGTTCCGCAACGGGATAACTATTCATCTTCTCATAAATCTGCTTCTCTTTCTCTTTCACGTCGCGTACAGATATTTGAAGTCCTTTCCGTGCATTACCAATAGTCTCCACAACACTCTTACGTAGCTTATCCGCTTGCTCCGTAAGTGTCCCGACCAATGGATTATTTATACTTGAGTTCTGAATAACACGTGCACGCTCTAATAAAATCTCATTATAGGAAGTCAAAGGACCACCTTTCTCTCCTTCTTGGGCTGACAATAAAACTGGCACCAAATTATATTTATTCGACGGATCTTTCACAAATGCATCCATCATATCAATGATATTAGCTTGAGCTTCTAATTCTATTAATTTCGTCTGGAGCTCTTTCATCTGCTCAACATAGAATTGGACATCATGCTCAATATCCATTAGTTTATTCTTGCTTTTATATTCCTCGATTTTATTCTCAACATCAGCTAATTCCGCAACAATATTTTGGATGCGACCATCTAGGAATGTAATCGTCTTTGTGGCCTCAGTCTTTTTATACGTATCAGATTGGGTATTATAAAGAGCAATCAACGTATTCAACATATCTGTTCCACGCTTTTTCTCATATTCTGTACAGGATAACTCAATGATATTTGAAGACTTTGAACTTTCCTCTATAGAAAATTCCTTTTCCAAATCTTCCGCAACCCAACCAGCCGGACGATATGTTATATTCAACTTTGCGGAAGAAATTTGTTCTTGTCCAGGCGCAAAAGCCAAAACAAAAACTCCCATAGGCAACTCTATAGATGCCGGTAAAGAGGAGAAACTAAACTTTTTCTTTTCCATACTCCCTGATTCCACTGTCACATCGATTTTTCCTGACTTCATGGCAACAAAGAACTCAACTTCTTCTTCCAAGCGAGTATTTGTCAAAGAATCGGTCGTCATCTTGAAAGGAGTCTCCTCATAAAGACGGTATCCCCACGCATAAGGTCTTGAATATTCAACATTTACACCTAACTCTAGAACCATATCCCGCAAAAGCTTATTGGATGTCAAGGTCATCAATTCATCTTCAATATTTATCATTCCGCCAGAATTCCCCCCCAGCCCAAAAGATTTCATCAACCCGGCAGCCTCTCCTAATCCAAAGCTACTCCCTCCAAGGTCTTTATCCTCTTGAATCTGGATACGAGCCATCATCTCATAAGTACGAGGGTAATAAATCAGATATAAAACCGCAGGGATTATAGAAAACAGGAATACCCCTAAAAATAATTTCCAGTGCAACAGATATCTTACGATAATACTTTTAAGTCCGATTGTTTCGTTGTCTTTCACTTCCATCATCTAATTATTATTTAGTAATAGCCAATATAACAGTCGTTATCACAGATACAGCGCTCAAAATTGAGGAGAACACGGTTATACTATATTGTTGGGCTTGACTGTAACGGGCGTTTCTCTTCTTCGCGTTATTCGGTTCCACATAAACAACATCATTTTGTTGAAGATAATAATAGGGGGAAGTAAATATATCCGGCTCGGTAATATCCAAACGAGCAAACTCCTTCTCTCCATTATTATCTCGTATAACCAAGATGTTCTTACGGTTTGCGTTAATTGTCAAATCACCGACTTGACCGATAGCATCTAAAATTGAAAGACGATCATTTTTCACGGAAATCGCACCCGGCCGAGCGACCTCACCCATCATCGTGACCTTATAATTAACAATCTGTACATTAACCAATGCATCTTTCACATAAGGGGAGATCATTTCTTGCATTTTATCACTTAACTGTTGCTTGGTCAATCCCGCCACATGGATCTTTCCCAAAACAGGGAAATTTATGTCACCTTCCTGATCAACCAAATACGTTCTTAATTGACCAGAAGAAACCGTCGTAGTCTCACCTTGAGTCGCATAGGCATATACAGGGGGATTAAAGGGAGTAACGACTGTCGGATCCCATGCCGTAACGGTTATCGTAAGTAAGTCATCAGGGCAAATCTTCGAGGTATAAGCTTGATTCATCTTACTCACTTGTTCGGGGGTCAAGGCATCCACTCCCTGGAAATAAACCACATCTTTAGGAACAGAACAAGCCCCTAACAATAAGACAAACAATGCCACTACTGATACTAATTTCACTCTCATAATCTTTGTTTTCTTCAAATAAGGTGCAAATATACGTTTTTTAGTTTGAACATGAGGCCTCAAAAGGACCACAAGTATAAAGATACTTCTATAACGATGCAATTGTCTAGATATTGCTGCATGCTAAATCAAAATTATAGTTGTTTTTACCGCTTTTTCATGATTATTGCGTAAGTTTGTGACAAAACAAAAACATATGGTTGAGATAGGAAAATACAACACGCTGAAAATAGTGAAAGACCTTGACTTCGGGGTTTATCTGGATGGCGGTAACGGGGTGGAGATCTTGTTGCCGACTCGTTACGTACCTAAAAACGTGAAACCCGGGGATGAGGTCGAGGTGTTTATTTATCATGATAATGAAGGGAGGTTGATCGCTACTACCGCACGTCCTCTGGCAACGGTCGGGGAGTTCCAGTTCATGGAAGTAAAAGACGTGAATAATGCCGGCGCATTTCTGGAATGGGGTATCATGAAAGATTTGCTCGTTCCTTTCAAGGAGCAGAAAATGCCGATGAGAGAGGGGAAATGGTACTTGGTCTATGTCCGGCTGGATCATGTGACAGGACGTATCATGGCATCCGCACGTATCGAGAAGTTCTTGAACAATACCCCTATCGATTACGAACAGAATCAAGAGGTTCAGTTATTGGTAGCTGACGAGACGGATCTTGGCTATAAAGTGATCATCAATAACCAGCATTGGGGATTGATCTATTATAATGAGGTATTCCAGCGTCTTGAGAAAGGTGAGCATCTGAAAGGCTATATAAAAGAGGTGCGTGAGGATGATAAGATAGACGTAAGCCTAACGCCGCAAGGCTACCAAAAGGTAGAGGGGATCGCCGGCGTCATTCTGGAAGCGATGAAAACACAAGGGGGATACATCCCGGTACACGACAAGAGCGATCCGGACGTGATCTATTCCTTATTCCGCTGTAGCAAGAAAGCTTTCAAACAAGCGATCGGGGCACTCTATAAGCAACATCTTATCACGCTGGAAGATGGCGGGATACGGCTCGTGAACGAGAAGTGACCCATTTATATAAAAAAAGTCAATGGAATCCGTTACAGAATCCATTGACTTTTCTTTATAAATCCATTGAGTTAGCGAACGGATTCCATTGACTTTCTAATCCAGCTTCAATACGGCCAAGAACGCTTTTTGCGGAACTTCTACCGTACCGATCTGCTTCATTCGTTTCTTTCCCTCTTTCTGTTTTTCCAGCAATTTACGCTTACGGGAGATATCGCCTCCATAACATTTCGCCGTCACGTCTTTACGGACAGCCTTAATTGTCTCACGAGCGATAATCTTAGCGCCTATCGCCGCTTGGATAGCGATATCGAATTGCTGGCGGGGGATCAACTCTTTCAGTTTCTCGCACATACGACGTCCGAAAGTAACGCTATTATCCACGTGCGTCAATGTAGACAAAGCGTCTACCGGCTCACCGTTCAACAGGATATCTAATTTAGCCAACTTACTGGGACGGAAATCATGTAAATGGTAATCGAAAGAAGCGTACCCTTTTGAAATACTCTTCAACTTATCATAAAAGTCGATTACGATCTCGCCCAACGGCAAGTCATAATGAATCTCGACACGATCACCAGAAATATATTCTTGCTTAAGCAGGACGCCACGCTTACCCAGACAGAGTGTCATGATCGGGCCGATATAGGTAGTGTTCGTGATCACGGAAGCACGGATAAACGGTTCGTCTATATGATCGATCAAAGTCGAGTCCGGCAAGCCTCCCGGATTATGTACCTCGATCTCCTCCCCTTTCTTTGTATGCACGATATAAGAAACGTTCGGTACAGTGGTTATCACATCCATATTGAACTCACGATCCAAACGCTCCTGAACAATCTCCATATGCAACAAGCCCAAGAAACCGCAACGGAACCCAAAACCCAACGCGGCGGAACTCTCCGGCTGGAAAGTCAAGGAAGCGTCGTTCAACTGCAATTTCTCCAATGACGCACGAAGGTTCTCGAAATCCTCGCTATCGATTGGATAGACACCGGCGAAGACCATCGGCTTCACCTCCTCAAAACCGGCGATCGCGTCTTTAGCCGGGCGAGACACATGAGTGATCGTATCACCGACACGCACCTCCCGGGACGTCTTGATACCGGAAATGATATATCCTACGTCTCCCGTCCGGATCTCCTCACGGGGGCACATATCTAATTTCAATATACCTACCTCGTCGGCGTCATACTCTTTTCCTGTAGCGATAAACTTCACATGGTCACCTTTACGGATCACGCCGTTTACCACCTTGAAGTAAGCGATAATACCACGGAACGGATTAAAGACGGAGTCAAAAATCAAACACTGCAACGGGGCCTCCGGATCACCTTTCGGGGCCGGGACCTTCTCCACGATCGTATTCAAGATCTCAGTCACTCCCTCGCCTGTCTTTCCGCTCGCCCGTAAGATATCCTCACGAGGGCAGCCCAACAGTTCCACGATCTGGTCCTCTACCTCCTCCGGCATGGCGCTAGGCAGGTCGATCTTGTTCATCACCGGAATAATCTCTAAGTCATTCTCTATCGCCATATATAGGTTAGAGATGGTTTGCGCCTGAATACCTTGGGCCGCGTCCACGATCAGCAACGCACCCTCGCAGGCGGCGATAGAACGGGAAACCTCATACGAGAAGTCCACGTGTCCCGGAGTATCGATCAGGTTCAGTATATATTCTTCACCCTTATAATTATACTTCATCTGGATCGCATGGCTCTTGATCGTAATACCACGCTCACGCTCTAAATCCATGTCGTCAAGGACTTGAGCTTGCATGTCTTTACCTTCTACTGTCTTGGTATACTCAAGCAAACGGTCTGCCAAGGTACTTTTCCCATGGTCAATATGAGCAATAATACAGAAATTGCGGATATTCTTCATCTGCTAAATTTATTTTTAGGTACGCGAAGATAGGAAATTTAGCCTAAATACTATACTTTTGGCATACCATTTGTTGTTAATAGTATATGACAATACAAGAAATAAATAAAGCATACAACCGAATTATCGGTTCATTAGACGAAAAGGAGCTAAAGAATGCGTTCGATTTTCTCCAAGGTTTAATAGCGGGAATACGTGAGTACTCATTCCAAGACAGGTTGAACGAGCTACAAGATACTTATAAATATATGTTGCGATACCGGATCGAGGGGGCTAAAGATCCGATGCAAGACCAAATATACAACAACTTGATCGCATCCAGCTATGAGTTCGCGGATATAGTGAAGCACAAGGCCTTATCGGTAGATTCGCCTCTCTCCTATTATAGCCGTAGGCGAATGATGCAAAAGGAGCTTACCAACTATGACCAGCTCCACAAGGTCTTGAGAAACGCCTCTCTGGTGAAGATAGAGACTCCGACCGGAACCATCACGGAGCAGCAGCAAATCGAATCCGCCACGATCCTATTATTCAATAAGATCTGGACCTCGAATCCTCTCAATAAGGAAGAAATAGCCTCCATCAGGAACCTATTGAATGACCAAGAGTTGCCTTTTATCATCGGTAGCCAAATCGTATCGGCATTAATGTTGGGATTGCAAGCCGCTTTCGATAAGGAGAAACTGCTATTATTATTCGATGCGGCCAATCTCCAAGAAGATGAGATTCGTTACCGCGCGTTGATCGGGATTCTCTTGACGCTCTATACCTATAGGAAACGTACGGCGTTATATCCGCAGATAGCGGATCGACTAGCGGCTTTATCCGAGGGATTTCCTAATTTCACGAAAGCGATCCGAACGATTACCCTTCGTTTTATCCTAGCCCGTGAGACAGAGAAGATCACCCGTAAGCTACAAGACGAGATCATTCCGGAGATGATCAAGCTAGGCCCTAAAATCAGTCAAAAGATAAACTTAAAGGATATCAATCCGGAACTTCTCGGAAACGAGATGAATCCGGAGTGGCAGAATATGTTATCGAACAGTTCCTTAGGGAAGAAAATGGAGGAGTTCAGCGAACTGCAACAAGAAGGCGCGGACGTAATGCACTCTACTTTCGTGCACCTAAAGCATTTCCCCTTTTTCCGGGAATTGGGTAACTGGTTCATGCCATTCACGACCGAGCATTCCGCTTTTGGCAATCAGTTGAGCAAGAATCAAACGGAAAAGGATATGCTAGATTCCATGACTCTTGCGGCATTCATGTGTAATTCCGATAAATATTCCTTATATTTCAGTATGATGCAATTGCCGGATCAAGCCCGTCAAATGATGATGGGACAGTTTGGTAGTCAAGCCTCCGAGATGATTCAGCAAACAAAGGAGGAATTGATCAGTAAACGGGGAAAACTGGAAATCATATCCGGACAGTACATACAGGACTTGTATCGTTTCTTCAAACTTTATCCGGGACATCTGGATTTTGATGACATATTTACATCTGCGTTAGACTTTCATAACCTGCCAATTTTGCAGCCTTACGTCAGTGATGAGGAAAGTTTGACAACGATAGCGGAGTATTATCTCCGGAAGAATTACTTCCTTGACGCGCTCACGATCTACAATCGCTTATCCGACGCAAATCAAGAAAGCGACATCTTATTCCAGAAAATCGGTTATTGCAAACAAATGAATGGTGATATACAAGGCGCTTTGGAGGCTTATTTACATGCGGATCTTATCAATCCGGACAGTAAATGGGTTATTCGCCGGATCGCCGGTTGTTACCGTACCTTAAAGCAACCGGAAGAAGCGTTGAAATACTATCATCGTTACGAGGCTTTCAATCCGAATGATTTATCGATCCAAATATGTATCGGCCACTGCCATCTTGAACTCAAGAATTATAATGAGGCGCTGAAATATTATTTCAAGGTAGATTATCTGGACAATAAAAGCACGAAGGCTTGGCGTCCGATCGCTTGGTGTTCTTTCTTGACCGGTAAATACGATCAGGCCCGTAATTATTACAAAAAGATCATGGATAATCAACCCAACACCCAAGATTTCTTGAATGCGGGACATACGGAATGGGCATTACAGAATATCAAGGGAGCGCTTGCTTTTTATAAAAAAGCCGTGGAGAAAGAGTCCGGTGATTTCTCGAAGTTCCAAGAGCAGTTCAATCAAGATATTCCCGATCTTCTTGTAGCGGGAATCGAGGAGGCGGAAGTGCCGTTGATGATGGATCAACTCCGGTATTCCTTGAGCGATATATTCTAACTAGTCATCCAACAATTTGAGAAGACAAGAAAAAATATCGTATGAAAGAGATGATACTAAAGACAAAGCGACTCCTATTAAGGGAATTAAAACAAGATGATTTTGATGATATCTGTAAGCTTTTACAAGATCCGATTGTAATGTACGCTTACGAGGGAGCGTTCAGTAAAAAAGAGGTACAAGAATGGCTTGATAAGCAATTAAGGAGGTATCAAAACGATGGTTTGGGCTTATGGGGGATGATAGAGAAAGACAGCGGAGAGCTTATCGGTCAATGTGGTCTCACCTATCAAGAATTCAATGGTCAACAGGTTCCGGAGATCGGTTATTTGCTTAGGGCGGAATACTGGCATAAAGGTTATGCTACCGAGGCCGCCATAGCTTGTAAGGAATACGCCTTCAATATCCTTAACTTCGACAAAGTATACTCCATCATACGGGACACAAATATCCCCTCTCAAAAAGTAGCACTAAGAAACGATATGAGGGAAATCGCAAATTTCATAAAACATTATCGCAATATCGATATGCTTCATTTAGTATTCTGCGTGGATAAGTCATAGTTATCAAGCGGAAAGACTGGGATTCGAACCCAGGGAGCGGTTACCCGCTCACCGCATTTCGAGTGCGGATAATACAATTTGATTATCAATTTGTTACAACAGATACTGTAAATACATAGTAAAAACGACATTTATAGTCGTCTTTTTTGATGCAGGTCTATCATCCAGTTAGCCCATTCGTCCGTCCCATACCTCGGAATTTCGAACCATTCCTTTTCGCCCAAATGAGGCAAGAGTTGCATGATCCGCTCCAGCTCATTCCGGAACCTGAAAACATCCTCTTCCGTTAGCCTTACCGAATAATGCCTCTTGCATTCCTTTAATCCGGGGAAAGCTTGAAGCAGACTCATGATCTCGGTAAAAACGGGAGACTTGCCTTTGTCTATCCTTAACGTGATTCCGGACATTCCTTTTCCCTCTTCTCTAGTTGGTATGACAGTAGAGCATTTTCCTGCTCCAAGGCATTACACCGGCTAGTAGCATCTTTGAGCTGTTTCCGGAGTGAGGCTATTATTTTGTCTTTATCTTCCATGTAATTATATTTTAAACTAAAAACTATGTTCGATAAACAGATTCAACAAATTAAAATTCGCAAAGCCGTATCTAATGCAATGCGACAAGTGAAAGAAGGCAAACAACCTCCTTTCGTAGGACTGTATCTCACAAAGAAACAGCTTGAAGAACTCAAACCATACGCAGATGAATATTATTTCAACTGCGTTTTGAAAGCCAGAGTTCCCAAAGCATCAAGTTCTGTTTTATAATCAGTATATAGACGTTCTTGACCTATTATTATATCGACATTTCCATCTGAAATAGAATAATGAACGTCTATAACTTCCGCTATATGTGAAACGCCTTCAATATCAAAAACAAGCTTTTCCCCTATCCTTGGAAGCTGTTCCATACAAAGAGTATTCTTAGAAGGATTATACACTCGGTAAATTTTATCTTCTTTATCAAAACGAAGTACACTAACTATTTTCATAAATCTACAATTTATAATTCAAATACTACTACCTTGTGAAAGCATAAGCCAACATTAACCAAGAAATTAATATTGAAAGCTCATTTTCCATACCTATCCTATTTAAATCGTCCTAAAATTCTACCGACTTATTCATCATCACATACTACATGCGATATTATATCACAAGAAGCATAATATTCAGCATTCGGATCAAAATCAGAACTATCTTTAATTATTAAATCTTCGTCTATTATCTCGGCATTTAACATGTGGACATCTTTTGCATAAGCAATTAAGTCTTTACATTTAAATTTTTTTGTTTCTATAACAATGTTACCTTTTACAAATATCTTCCTCACAACAACCTTACTCCTTAAAAACAAGACTTCCGATTGCAACTTTTCTATGTCTAATTTTACACCTTCAAATTCTTTCTCTACATTCTCTTTTATACGTCCTTTAATATCAAGAATATTATATCCGAACATAACAGCCAATATCGCCAAAAGGAATGAAAGAATTCCCATAATAAAACCGAGATAATCAAACCCTCCAATTCTAGGATGCTCTTGGCATAGTGCAGTAAAAGCAACAATTATCAATATGATAAGGAATGGATATATTATCCAACGTTCTTTTTTGTTCATTGTATCCAATCTAATATTTCTTATTTACAATATCACATCCGCAACCACATGCAGCTTCACAATCCATTGAAAACAGAACTAGCTTTTTATATTTTAGAATGACAAACATTTAATACTTATCACCATGATCAAAAAAATTATTTCCGTTTACATCCGATACAAATTAGTAAAGATGTTTTTGAAAGATACTTTACATACCGACTTCGACGACGATGCCATATTTATACAGAGCGTTGTAATCTTTATCTTGACTGGCAAATATCGATATGGAAATTTACAAGAATCTGATACTTAGCGACTATTAGCAACCCTGCGTATTTCAAATTCTTTGTTATCTATCGAAGGTAATATAACAGGTACTGAGAATTTAATAACAGTCTGATTATTATTACCTTCTTCTATTTTCTTGGACATTCCTATGTCTATGCCAACATGAGCCAGCACTGCGGATATAGAGCCTTTTCCGGAAACATCCGATTTTTCATTTTGCTCCTCTCCCAGTACTACTTGGAATTCAACCATTTGAACATAATGCACTTTACCTTCAATATTAGCCTTAGGTGTAATCATTTGAACATTTCTTGGGCTTATAATCGCCCCTTTAACACCACATACATCTTGCGCCTCTTTCACCCCTTGCACAATGTCAAGTAGCGTATCCCGAACAAAATCCTTTAGTTCCATAATTAAAAATTTTCAATCATTATTTCCTTGTAAAAGCATAAGTCAACATTAACCAAGAAACTTATCCTTTATTGCCGGGGTTATCATGATCCATCTTTTTCTTTGCGATTAACGATATATTATCATAATCATTCCACAAACACGAAACTACATAAGTATAATTATCATATTCAAATGTCCATACTATTACAGGAACTGCACTAAATTTGAAATAAATAGACTCTTTTGTATATCTTTCTGACTCTAAAAAACCTTTTCCTTTTATCGTTGTGTTAATTAATTTGCGACTTAATAATTGTTTTTCATCAATAGTATTATTATACACTTCAAACGAAATTACAAAAATATCAGAACTGGATCGATTGTAGATCAGAGCCTCAATTTCAGAATTAGAATACACTCTTGTACCAGAATAAATTGTATTTTCATATCCAGAAGACAGATTTA
The DNA here is from genome assembly GCF_003635485.1 of Parabacteroides sp. AF19-14. Lineage (NCBI taxonomy): Bacteria > Pseudomonadati > Bacteroidota > Bacteroidia > Bacteroidales > Tannerellaceae > Parabacteroides > Parabacteroides sp. AF19-14. The sequence continues at coordinate 74,446 of NZ_QTMJ01000012.1, forward strand.
TAATTTGATTTAATTCCATTGATTTAGTCTTTGTTATTTGTTTATCTACTTGCTCTATTTTCCCATCTAACTCCTCCATCCGTTTCTTTACAATAACTACATCATCTTTTATCCCCATCCAATTAAAAATTTGCCATCCAATAAGAATCGTTACCAAAAGAGATAATATCGCAACTATCCAACCATAAAAACCATTTGGATCAAATTCCGTAGTACCAATTCTAGCTGTAGAAATAGCTATAGCCGCTATAGATAGCGGTATAGAAACTATACCACATATTGTACAAACCCAGAAGACAAATTTGTATCGATACATCTCCTCGCAATTATTTGTTCAATATTTGTACAATACGTTCTTTCAAATTCAACTTAATTACATCCTCGGTATTAAGCTCCACTTCAACTAATACTTTTGCCTTTTTAGGAACAAAATCAAAATTTGCCTTATCACAATCTGTCTGATCTTGTTTTAGTGAATACAATTTGGCAAAGTCATAATCCAATGCCTCTGAAACATTATACAAAGTGTTTGTATCAATACTCGATCGACCTAAAAGATAATCCACACTCTGAGGCTTAACATCCAATCTTCTAGCAAGTTCTGCTTTTGTGATGTTTTGAGTTTTCATCACATCTGTAATGATCTCACCTATATGTATATCTAAATTCTTCATATATACTAAGTTACATATTCTAATTTTGCAAACAGGGATCTTGTTATCAAAATTTATATGATATACACCTAATATTTTATCATAATTTCTTTGTTATATCAAAATATATCTGTTTATTTGCACCTGTAATAATTAATAGTAGTTGCAAAAATATAAAGTACAACACATATATAATAATGTAAGGAGGCAAAAATGGAAAAATTAAACCTACAAGGTCATGAGACTGGTGCTCGTTCGTTCAGAGAGATCTACTTCTCCATGGACAACACGCCGCCCAAGAAGGCTTTCATCCAAAAGATAGCTACCATTACCAAACGATCTGAATCGGCCGTCAGATGTTGGGTAGCGGGAGTCTACCAACCGGATGCGTTAGCCCAAGAAGTGATAGAAAGAGAACTTGGCATTCCTGCCAGTGAGTTATTCCCAAAGGAGGATAAGGTATGCGCGCAATAGAATTCTATACCACCCCCTCCGGCGAAGTAACTATCAAAGAGCAGGGACAGCCGGAACGCCAACTGAAAGAGTCCGATACGGATTTCATTCAAAGTTTCCTTGAGATTTTGGAAGAGTTCTATCCGGAGGCTTATGCGGCACTCCGCAAGTATTACGCCCGCTACGACGGGAATAAATGCTACCGGGATTTCTTGGCTGTACGTAGGTTTATCAAATGCAACTTCGGGCTGTACGATAACATGATAGACGTGGATGAGAACTGGAATTTCAAATTCGAGTTTGTCGGCTGCCCTCTACGAGGAGAATGTGACGGGTTTAAGAAAATCTGTGAACCGAAGTTCAACAGTACATTATCAGACAGCCAGCTTCGGGTGATGGAGCTTTGCTACTATGGCAAGAAAGACGAAGAGATCGCAGAAACGCTTTTCATCTCGTCCCACACCGTAAAGAACCACCGGAAGAACGTTTTCCGGAAACTCTCAATACACTCCATGGCGGAGTTCATGCGATACGCGAACGAAAAGAATCTATTTAAGGGCGAATAATCATGCCAACCGAAAACACCTATCAAAGCATACCTTCTTTACGAAAGATCGAGATCGAATACCTTGCTTGGCAAATCACAAGGATGCAAGCGGGTATCCGGGAATTTATCGGGCAAAAGGAAGCGCACCTCCGTTTCGGGAGGCAGAACGTGGAAAGATGGGTCTCGGAAGGTAGGCTACAACGTTACAAGCGACCGGGCAAAATCGAGTACAGGCTGGAAAACCTGTATAAGTGCGCCCTGGATCCATACGACTATTAAATGAATCATTAACATAGCAAGGCACCTTGGCAAGGCGTTGCAAAAGGAAGTTTACGATACCCATCCAACTCGCTATTTCACGGACGGTAAACCGCATTGCTAATAAATCATTGACGTATGAAAACAGATTACTGGAAACTCGCCCAAGCGGTGAGGTGGGGATTTTACATCCTTTTCGGAACGCTCGCCATACTTGGAATCGTGGCTATTTGCCTAGGACATTTCCTGCATATCATCACGACGTCCGGATGTGCGGCAATGGCTTACATGATAGCTAAACATTGGTAACTAACATTTAAAAACATAACATCATGTCGAATCTAATTCAGATCAAAGTAGCTGAGTTGAATCAGCTAAACCCGCTCATGATAGCGGAAGATAACAGGGTAGAACAAAAGTTCATCCAAATGTATAACGCGATCTGGGGTACCGCCCAAGGAGCGCAAATCTACGAGAAAGAGAAATTCAACTTCCGGAAGATATTACAAGACAAGCCGGAACTGCAAAGATGCACACCGTTATCCCTCTATGGATGCTTTTTGGATATAGCGGTCAACGGCCTGTCACTTGACCCAACAGGACGGCCGCACTGTTATATTCTTCCCCGTAGCACGAAGACCGGTTATAAGGATAACAACGGTAGCGATATCTACGAACTACGTGCTTATCTCTCCATCACCGGATATGGCGAGTTAGTCATGCGGCAACGTGCCGGACAAGTCCGTTACGTGGATAATCCCGTGGTTTGCTATGAGGGCGATACCTTCTCCCCCGGGTTGATCGACGGCGTAAAGACCGTGACCTACCAAGCGGCATGCCCCCGAAAGTCCAACAAGGTGATAGGTGGTTTCTTACGTATCGTACGCTCCGACGGTACCGTGGACTGGCACTGGATGATGGAAGGCGATATCAAGCGATTGGAAGCGTACAGCTTTAAGAACAACCAGAAATGGAACCCGCAAACCCGGCAGAAAGAAGGGAAGGCCAATGCCCTTTATACCTCTAGCGAAGGAGGTATTGATCCGGGATTCTTGGAAAGCAAGCTTATCAAGCACGCTTTCGACGGATATCCCAAGGTACGCACGGGACAGTTCTCCTCATTCGAGACACAGGAGGAACCGCAAGAGATCGACTACGGACTGGAAGAAACAACCGTTATCCAGCCCAATCAAGCCGGACAGCAACCGCAAGCCCTCCAGCCCCAATCGGAAAATCCTTTACAAGGATTCGGAGAGCAACCGCAAGCGGAACCGGTTCCCGTATCTGGTATAACAGCCCAAATATCACAAGAAGATGAAGAAGCCGGATTTTAAGAGTTCAATATCAACATTCAAAATTTTATCGACATGGATACACAGAATAACAATTTACCTTTCAAGGCTAACGAGGTCATTAGCATCTTACAGACAGCCCCGGATATTCTCGCCCGCAATGAGGCGTCGGTCTCAGCTTGCACGAACGCAGGGAAAACCCTCTTGGACACGATTGAGGGAAATGGAGGTATCGGCACGGACGAGATCGACACTGCGGTACAAGAATACCTTGCGAAGTCAAAGAAGACCGTAGAGAACATGAACAACCGCCGGAAGCCGTTAACCCAAATGCTAACGGCCATATCCAAACGTTTCACGACACTAGAGGGTTCCATAGACGCCAAATCCAAGGGAACCATCCCTTATCTGCTACAGATGGAGCGTAACAAATACGCCGCCAAGAAGCTGGAAGAGCAAAAACGCCGTGAGGAAGAGGCCCGGCAAAAACAGTTGGCGGAGAACGAGAAAGCCCAATACCGGGCCGACATAACGGTCTTGCTTGATACCACGTACGCCGCCTACGTCGAGAAGCATATCAACGCCTTGAACGGGATTTTCAATCGTGCCTCCCTAGCCACGTATGGGGACGTATGCCGGCAGATCACGCAAACAAGCACCGGTTTCTCATGGACGGATTTCGTGAAAAACGTCGTGGATAACAAACAGACATTCTATATGGACGGTGAGACCCGCAAAGCGATCAAGAACGAGATAGCCATCCTAAAGAAAAAAGAATATTCCGATCGATACGCTTTCGAGATCGAGGGACTGAAACAATCCTTGGTCGACCGCCTCCCATCCCTCCGGAAACAACTGGAGGAGCAAGAGGAAATTCGCAAGACCAACGCAATCGAGGCGGCACGGCTGGAGGAGGAGCGCAAACGGAAAGAGGCGGAAGAACGTCAAAAGGCCGAACTGGAACGCAAGCGCAAGGAAGAGGAAGCGAGAGCCAAGGCGGAGGCAGAGAAAGCCACCGCGGAAGTACAGGCGGCCTTCGATTTCAGTGCCGCCAGTATGTCTCCTACCCCTACCAAGGCGAAGATAAAGAAAAAGATCCAAGTCACCAATCCACAAGGATTCATGCAGGTATACCAGATGTGGTTCATGCGTGAGGGTATCAATATGAGCATGGAGGATCTTGAGAAGATCCATAAGAAGATGATCTCCTATTGCGAGAAAACAGCCAATAAGGACGGTGAGCGAATCCAATCCGCATTCGTGAAATATGTCGATGATATAACGGCCAAGTGATATGAGAAAGCTATATCTGTCCTCATGGATAAACTTCGGGAAATACAGGCGTACACCGAGTAACCTAAAAAAGATCCTCGATACGGAAGAGGGCCGCAAATGGTTCCGGTGGCTGATGGATAACACTTACGATTTTGAATTTGACTTCGCAGTCATTGAATACTTAAAACTCAAGGAAGAAGATGCAAGATACGTATTACCTACGGTCTGAGGTCAGCAACTCAGACCTGACAGAACTAAAGAACCTCCTCTATCCCCGTACGCAATACGGGGATAAGGAGAAGGCGTTCAAGTTCGGGAGTCTGGTGGATGCGATGCTGACAGAACCCGAACGGGTAAGATATGACAAACATACGGTAGATGACGTATTGTATTCCGGGGAAGATTGGGAACTGGCACAAGCCATGATCAAGTCACTCCGTATGGAAGCCCGACACGATCCCTTATTGGCGCAAGTGCTTGCTAAAGCGGAGACGCAACGGTTCATGGTAAACAAGGGGCAACGTTTCCAATACGGCAACTTTGAATATACGCTCGACACTCGTTGCAAATGGGACTGGTGGCTTCCCACATTCGGATTCGGCGGAGACTTGAAAACTACCTTCGCCAGTTCCCAGAAACAGTTTGACGAGGCGATTGATTTTTTTGATTGGGATCGTTCCCGTGCCTGGTATATGGATATCGCCGGAAGCCGTCAAGATTTCATCTATGGTATCTCCAAGAAGAACCAAAAAGTGTTCAAGGCTTTCATCAGACGGAACGATCCGAGCTACCGGAAAGGGAAAGAGAAATACGAGGAACTAGCCTTCCGGTGGTGGATGCTAATAAGCTAATAGTATGAAGAGTCTAGTTTTAATCCTAATCGACTGGCTAAAGTGCAGGCTGGCAAAGAAATGCCCTATATGCGGAGCTTCCGTACTCGTAAAGAAATTACAGACGCATACGGGAAATACATTCAACGTATATCATTGCGGCAACTGTGGCAACGATTATATCTTAAAATAAAAATCATGAATCTCAATATCACACCGACAGACAAGATATCCAAGGAACTAGCCGCCATAGATGCCTTCCTGAATATCACAATGAGCGAAGACGTACAAGAAGCTGTCCTACGTGGAAACGACCTTGCCGTCTATATCGCCCGAACCGGGAAGCTGTTAGCGGACGCAAAATATCACCTGAACGTGAAAAAGAAATCGGAAGTATTCGACACATTACGGGAAACCGCTTCACGGGCCGGAGCGACCTCAAAGGCCGTAAACGCTATCATCGACAGCCTGTGCAAGGATGAGCAATACCTAGTCGACTGGTGTGATAGATTGAACCGGACTGCGACCCACCAATTGGAATGGTGTCGCACGATAATTAGCAAGGCGAAAACTGAAATGGCCTTAGCGCCTCAGAGTTATAACAATCCTAAATTTTAAAAGAGCATGGAAGAATTAGTAAAAGAGCAACCCGTGTACGAGATCCAGAAAGTGAAGATCAAGAACAACCAGCTCACGGCGGAGTATACGGAAAAGTTCGTGGAAGCGAACTACAAGAACAACATCCTAAAGGAATCGGAGCAGTTTATCCACCCCGATCTACTGTACGCGTTGAACCGGCTTAAGCCACACGTAGTGAAAATCTGTGAGATGCACGAGGCTACATTGGTCAATGTCGCCAATCCCTCCGACGATGACTTGAACGAGAAGCTAAAGAATATCATCGTCACCGGATACAGCAAAGGCGGTAATGATGAATCAGCCGGCGTATCAATCCAAGCGCAAAAGCTCCTGAAAAGCGGGCAGATCCTTAACCTCTCCGTCCCGTTCACCAAATATGAGGACGAGTCCGGTGACGGGTACCTTTACGGAGCCGAGTTGAAAGAGGCTATCGGTAGATGTAGTTACGAGGTGGACGCTTACCTGTTCGAAGGTAAATATGGCATCAAGCAAGAATCCTTCGATTTCGATACCCCGGAGGAATCGGATATCACGGGCGAGAAGGAAGAGAAGCCTAAGAAACGGGGACGGAAGAAAAAAGAGCAGATCAAGGAGATCGCCGAGGAGGTGAAAGCCTTCGACGAGTTCGCCTAACCAATAATAAAAACAACCGTTATGCAAATCACTTTACAAAACACGGAAAAGGGACAATGCTACGCGGTAAGGTTTGACAGGTACCGCCAGCAGGTCGTTGACAAGCTAAAGACAGCCATCAGCGTCCGCTGGTGGGACAAGTCTACCGGAGCGTGGATGATCCCGGCCAACAATAAGTGCAAGGCGGAGCTAGACCAGCTCACCTATTACGTGAGGCACTTCGAACCCGTCAACTGGGGAGGGAACGAGTCTAAGACCGACGAGGACATAGCCTATCAAATACCGGACATGCCCGAGTTGGACGAGGATCATGGCCTAAAGATACAACCTTACCCCTATCAACTGCAAGGAATCGCACGAGGCTTACAACTAAAACGGTTTATCAATGGGGACGACATGGGACTTGGCAAACAACAACCGGTCAGTAGTTACGTGGCTACTCCAAACAGTTTTAGGAGGATTGGAGAATTACAAATTGGGGACGAGATATTCGGCAGGGACGGAAATGTATATACCGTAAGTGGCGTGTACCCGCAAAAAGAACGCCGCGTGTTCAAAGTGACGTTCTCTGATGGCGTATCCTGTGAATGCGGCCCAGAGCATCTATGGTGTGTCCGGGATGCCAACCGTAGAAGAAAGGGGAAAGGATGGATCACCAAGACAACACAGGAGATCATGGATTCCGGCGTGACCTACAACCTAAAAGGTTTTGGCCATAACCATACAAGACGGAAATGGGAAATCCCAATGTGTGAACCTGTGAAGTACAAGGAGAGATTATACATCATTCATCCTTACATCATGGGGGTACTTTTGGGAGACGGCCACCTTTGCAATGGCAATGGGCGCCTGTCTTTCTCTACACCGGACATGGATACGGCTATTGCCGACAGGGTAAGAAAACTCTTACCTAGCGATATGCTGTTGGTACGGGACGATTACGCCACATGCCCGCGATACAACATCACAAAGAATCCGACAGTCCACGAAAATCGATTTTACCAAGAGATCAAACGACTCAAAGCTGACAAACCAAGTGTAGAGAAATTCATACCATACGAATACATGCACGGATCGGTAGAGCAACGCATCAACCTCTTACGCGGTTTGATGGATACGGATGGATCAGGAAAGAGAAACAGGATCACCTACAGCACCCTTTCCTATGGCATGGCGCGTGACATTGCCCTTTTGGTACGTTCCCTTGGAGGACAGGCGATCATACGCAGATACGATAGGCAAAACGAGGGTAAAGGCGTGGAATTTCAAGTAAACGTGAGGATCAAGGTTTGCCCATTCTATCTTGAACGGAAAGCCGCCGAATGGGACATCAAAAAAACAAACTATTGTTCACGGTATATCTCGTCTATCGAATATATTAGAGAGGAAGATTCCGTATGTATAAGCGTAACCGCTCCGGATCATTTGTATCTGACAAATAATTATATTGTAACGCACAATACACTTGAGAGTATCGCCACAATCAACAAGGCCGGCGCTTTCCCCTGTCTCGTTATCTGCCCCAATACGGTCAAGATCAACTGGCAACGTGAATGGCACAAGTTCACGGACAAGAAAGCCATGGTATTGACCGATTCGGTACGAACCTCATGGCCATTCTTCTGGCAAACGGGCATGAACCATGTGTTCATCGTGAACTACGAGAGCCTACGGAAGTATTTCGTACGCCGAATCAACAAATCGGAGAAATGGACGCTGAAAGACGTAGAGTTCCATAATACGATCAAGTTGTTCAAGAGCGTGATCATTGACGAATCCCATAAGGTAAAATCAACGGCTACCCAACAAAGCAAGTTTTGCAAAGGTATCACCGCCGGGAAAGAGTGGATCATCCTGTTGACCGGTACCCCTGTCGTAAACAAGCCCAACGACCTTATATGCCAACTCGCTATCATGGACCGGATGAACGATCTCGGAGGCTGGAAATATTTCACGAGCCGCTATTGCTCTGGGCCGCACGGGGCCTCGAACTTGAAAGAGCTCAATTTCATGCTCTGGAAGCATTGTTTCTTCCGGAGGGAAAAATCCAAGGTGCTGACTCAATTACCCGACAAGGTACGGCAGATCGTGACCTGCGAGATCACCAACCGCAAGGAATACCAAGACGCCGAGCGTGACTTGGTGGATTATCTGAGACGATACAAGGAGGCCGACGATGAGAAGGTACAAAAATCGCTGAAAGGCGAGGTCATGGTACGAATAGGCATATTGAAGGACATAACGGCCCGGGGTAAGTTGAGAGAGGTGATCGATTTCGTGAAGGATTTTCGGGAGAACGGAAAGAAGATCATCCTCTTCTGTAACCTGCATGAGATCGTAGACCGGCTCCTACAGGCGTTTCCCTCGGCGGTGTGTGTCACCGGACGGCAAGATATGCAACAAAAGCAAGCGGCCATAGACGCTTTCCAACGGAATCCCAAGACGGACGTCATCATCTGCTCCATCAAGGCCGCAGCGGCGGGTATCACGTTGACAGCGTCAAGCAATGTCGCTTTTATCGAGCTACCGTGGACATACGCAGATTGCGACCAAGCCGAGAGCCGGGCACATCGTATCGGCCAAAAGGACTCCGTGAATTGCTATTACCTGCTTGGCCGCAAGACCATCGACCAGAAGCTCTACAGGATCATCGAGGAGAAAAAACATATAAGCAACGCCGTGCTTGGCGCGGAGGACAATATACAAACAAACATCGTCGATATGATGGCCCGGATATTCGACGAGACCGAGGAGGAGGAATAACCATGGCAGAGGAACACATAGGAATCAACCGCTTGAAAGAACGGGAGGACGCTAATAAATATCCACGAAGGAAATGCGTAAGATGTATCCGTTATCCATGCTTCTCCGGACAAGGAATAGGTACGCACGCCATTAATCTCGCCGCTTATGGATGTAAGGATTATAAAAGTCAAACAAGATTAAAGAATATGTCGCACAATGTAAACAAAGGAGGTTCAGATGCTTAAAATATCATTGTTAATAATCGGAATGATCTCGCTAATATTCATTCTCACGTCTGGAATATCGATCCAGTTCAAGCCATTCCATATATCCCTAGCTTATCCATACTTTGGAACAGGGATGGTATTGATAGCCATTGGTTTCGCCTTGTGCTTCGGCTCGGCTTACTATCATGGAATATCAAATCATGAGTTTAAAGATGGTTTCAGTAAAGGATTCAACGCTGGTATTGAATACATTATCGATTGGGCTAAGAATAAAAAAGAAGGCTAAAGATAACATTTTTATAGCGAGAGATAAAGACTAACAAAGAGAATAAATAAAAAGGCAGCGCCTCACAGCGCCACCCCATTACAACCTGCGACAAATATATCAAATAAAGACAACTATGGCAAGTGAGGCATTGAATAAATATATTGAGAAACGTTACGACAGGTGGCTGGATTACGCTAAGTATCACTGCTCACTTGCCGGAATGAGTAGTGAAGCTATTGACGTATTGAACGAGGTAATGTGTATGCTACTTCAAAAGCCTCTGGAACACCTCTCCCGGCTTATGGAAGCCAAGCAAGGTAAATATACCGAACTTGACTGGTATATCCTGCAAATGATAAAGCTGAACGTTACCTCGGACACGTCTCCCTACCGGCATAAATACAAGCCTATCCCGGTAGATGAGAATGTGGATTGGCGAAGACTGAACATTATTGATGAGCCCGATGATAGTATTGACCGTACCGAGTATATCCGGGAACGTATGCAGGATATCCGGGATATGGTCGACCTGTTAGAGTTGTCCGAAAAAGCCAAACGGATCTTCGCTTGGAAATTCTTCGCCGGAGAGTCTTTCGCCGACTGGCCGGGGCCGGAAAGCCGGAAAGAGTTGTACGAAACCTACAAAAGTGTTTTCAATGCGGTGATGGATAAGAAGGAAGGGAGGTTGCTATTATAAACATATCGTGGATTGATTATCGAACTATATCAGTCCACGATATTACGCATACAATTTAAATACACTATCAAAAATGTTGTACAAAACTTTTGAAGCACCAAAATCGTTATGTATTTTTGTCCACAAACAATATGAATATCAACCATGGCACAATTATTATCTCAAATAAGAAAACAAACACTAACAATACTCCTTTCATTGTTTTTAGCACCTTTTGTCCTTATTCTAATCGGAGACATTATTGGTTCAAACATTCCTCTTTATACTTTTGGGCTTAGCTTAAAAGACTTTTTCACTATGTGGACTGCTATTTTTGGAGTATTTGGCATCGTTTATAATATATATCAAAATCAGAGACGGATCTCACAACAAGAAAAACAATTGGATGGACAGTCTAAACAAATTGAATATCAAAATATGCAACTAGAGCTACAAGCCAAGTCTGAGCGTAATTCTAGATTTGCTAAAGGTGTAGAATTATTGGGAAGCAACCAAGAATCTGCCAGAACTGGTGGAGTATACAACCTTATTTTTCTAGCAAAAGAATACCCCAATGAATTTAAAGAGACTGTTTTTAACATTCTATGTTCTCATATAAGATCAATTACAAGTATCAATGATTATAAAAAGGAATTTAATTTGAATCCATCAAATGAAATCCAAACATTGATGTTATTATTATTCAATAGTGACGATAATTTTTTTTCTGATTTAGAAGGTGACTTATCTAATGCATATCTAGCTGGTATAAAACTAACTGGAGCAAACTTATTCAGAGCAAATTTGTCGTATACCAATCTAATTAAAGCAGATCTATCCGAAGTAAATATGTCAGAAGCAGATTTGTCTAGGGCAAATCTTTCTAACGCATTATTAATAAATACAGATATGTCTAGAGCGAACTTACACTACACAGACATATCTAGAGCAGTACTAAGTCAGGCAAAATTGATAGAAGCTGACTTATATAAGGTCATACTGTTTAAGGCGGAAATGTTTGAAGCAAATCTATTAAAAGCGACGTTGGAAAATGCGAATATATCTGAGGCAAATTTAATCGAGACTATCTTCTGTCAAGCAGACCTAACCAATGCAAACCTAACAAAAGCAGACTTGTTTAAGGCTAACTTATCCAAAGCAAAATTAATCAAAGCCAACATGTACCAATCAGATCTATCACAATCAGACCTTACATTCGCAAACCTTAGTTATGCTAACTTGCAATATTCAAAGCTTGATTATTCAAATCTTAAAAAAACGGTCTTACTCAATACAAATTTACGGAATGTTGATCTAAAAAACGTAGATCTATCCGTTACAAATAGAGAACAAGCTATTCTGTAAATCCCCCTTCCAACAGATCTTTAACCCTAAAGTTCATCTACGTTTCTTTATCAACCAAACAATCACATAACCAATACTAACTATCAAGAATCCATATAAGATCCCTATCGCCCACCCTCCTACCTCAATCTTTATTTTCTCCCAACGAGATAGCTCTTTTTCCACAAAGACCGGAACCTCCACCTTACGATCCACGTAGATTTCTTTCGAAGGCAGATATAACGTATCTCTAGGAACTCTCATATTGGCGATCACGTTACCGAGACTATCCAGCTTGAACATGAGTTCCACGTTCTTCGTGTTAGCCATGTCCAGCCAACGAAGGACTACCTTACCGTTCTCATCGCATTCCATCAACGCACGGATAGAGGCGCTATCGGCTGGCATTGGGTAAGGTACCAACTTATCTATGTAGATCGAGTCTATACGATTCTCGATAGCGACAGGTTGAATCTTGGTTCGACACCCAAACAGGGAGAGGATACCTACCATTATTAATACAATGCATCTAGGTTTCATTATTATAAAAATTTGATTGTACCCGTATTTGGATGCCGCCCGGATACGAAAAAGGCGACTAAACCATGATGATGGGATAGCCGCCAAACTCTCCAATAAAATGTAAAGTTATATGCTATTTAGGAGGGTTCTTTTTTCTTAGACTCCTTAAATCCTTATCCAATTCTTTTATACTATTCAAATATTCTTGCTCCTTTTGAGCCTCTTTATATAAAGCATACTCGTTCTTTGCCTTTTTCTTAGCCAGTTCTTTTGATATTTTACCTAAATCAGTCAAGATGCTCTTACGGTTCATCGTTAAGATAATATTAAGGTTGTCTTCCCAATCTTTCATCCTCATCGGTATATGGTTGATAGCTTGGGCCTCTGCGAAAGATAGGTATTGCTCGACTATTAATTTCAAGTTGTCAAGCTCATCTTTCGTTAAGTAGTTCTTACCGATATTAATATCTGAAGACTTAACAATACCTTCTTTCTCCGTAGAGGTAAGTCCCATCATCGGTAACTTTGCGTTCGCCCTATAATAAATCAATTCCGCTGCTGTTTTTCCACTTACCGCCCAAAGAAGCTTGTTTTGTACGGACGCAAAGAAATCAAGTGTTGTCTGGTCATTTTTATCGTAATCTATACTTAACATATAGATATCCTTGATTTGCTGGTAAAACACTCTTTCGGATATACGTATCGACCGAATTCGATCTAACAGTTCCTTGAAATAAGTCAACGACTGGCCTTTTATGAATCTATTATCATCAAGAACATAACCTTTTACCAAGTATTCACGAAGTGTTTTTGTAGCCCAAATACGAAACTGGGTCGCACGTTTACTGTTAACTCTGTAACCGACGGCTATGACCATATCAAGATTGTAGAACGTCACTTCCTTCGTTTGAGTTTTCCCGTCAATAGCTCCATGCTCAGTGGTTATTGCATTTTTTGCAACAACCACTTTTTCTTCAAGCTCACCATCTTCAAAGATATTTTTAATATGCCTGCTTATTGTCGATACACTAACATCAAACAATTCGGACATTCCTTTTTGAGTCATCCAAATAGTTTCGTTAATGGCATCTATTTGCACTTTCACATCACCACTATCTGTATTAAAGATGACTATTTCACCTAAGTTTTTATTTTCTTCCATAACATATAACTTTCACATCACAAATGTAAAAATTATTTGTTATTGGCTATCCCATCCTGTCAAAGAACCCATTGTTAAAACCCTAATTCATCGGATATCATAACAAGCTCCACCCCGTTATCACATCCGACATATCAGCCTCTCTCCCATTCTCCACCTTGCTCATCCCGGCCACAATCCGGATCATTTGCTCACGATCGTTGATGTTGATCGGATCATCGGCAGGGATACCGGCATAATCAGATACGGCCTTAATGTAAGCGTTCGTATTATTCTCGTTTTCCGGCGCCCATCTTCCTATTATCTTGCGGATCGTATCCAGCTTATAGTTCCGGTAATAGTTAGACAGGATCTTGAAGATCGCCCTATACCCGTATGCCATCGATTTAAATTGCTTGAACTCTTTGTCTGAGCTTGTCTTCTCGCCTTGGAAGACATCGCTATTCCTTCTGATGTTCCCGGGGTTGTTGTTACGTAATCCCCGAGGTAAATTGTTATTTCTCATTCCTTATCCTCCCTCATTAATAACCGTTCTGCGGCTCACGATCGCCGCATTTCTTTTTCTCGCACCTCTTTAAAGCCAGTTCTAGCTTCACGTCCGAATAACTCTCCTTCAAGGTGAAAAGCTCGTCCTGCACCTGCCGGAGCCGTCCGGTCTGCTCAACGAACCGTTCCTCCTTCTCAGACAACTGCTTTTGCAAGAACTCGTTATACTCACGCAGGGCCTTGAACTCCTCCACGTCAGCTTGAGCATCCGCTATACGTGCGTTCGTCTTACGGTTCGCCCACGCACGGATGCCCCATTTTATCCCCTCAACCCCGCCCATCGCGCCGATTATCGCCAATATCGTATTCAAATCAACTCCCATAACTCGTTTTCTTTTAATATATACGGGGGCTTTTATTTGCCCGCCCCCGATAAGGCCTATAATATTTTCTATCTATTCTCCAACTCTTCCACCCTCTTCTCAAGTGCCTTGACCTTGGCGTAAAGCTCCTTGATCCCGTTGATCCCGAAGGCGGTCAGCATCTGGATATAATCGACTCCGTAATAGGAATCCCCGTTATCCGGTGTTATGAGTTGTACCGCCTCCGGAAGAACCTCTCGGACGGCTTGCGCCGACACGCCGATGCGAAGGAGCTTGTCCTCGTCCTCCTTCATCGTGTAGTAGAACGCGGAGATACCCTCCAGCTTATCCAGCACGTCCGGGATATCGAAGAAGACGCTCTTCAGGCGGATATCGGACGAGGTCAAGCCTTGGTAATTGGTGATATACACATGGGCCGTGCTCGCGGCGTCCTTGTTGATATACAGGTTGGCTATATTCCCGGGACTGTTCCAGCCATAGATACCGTTGCCGTTATCGATCCGTACCCCCAAGAACGGGTATCTCCCGCCCGGGGCGTTAAACACGACCCCCGTGCCCTCCCTGTACAACACTTTCTCTACCCCCATGTCGTAAAAATAGGGACCGAATCCCTCGAAGAACACACCGCCCCACGAGCTACGGTTTCCGAACTTCCCGGCGAACTGCGTGGTCTTCCCGATGGTCAGCATTCTCGGGAACGTTATCTGGGTACGATCCGCAACGGAAGTATCCACGTTCAGGTTCCCGTTCGTGATGGTGAAGTTTCCGATCCTTGCCAAGTTTGCAAAGATCTCCTCCACGTCAATCTCCGAGGCTGCTATCTTCCGTGCCATCAGCAAATCGGTCGCCACGCTGGAGAAGTTCGCCCCGAAGGTGTCCCAATAGGCGGTATTGGTCGGATGTTTCCCCTTGAAGGTAGGCTCGTTATCATCCACCTTAGCCACATAATACGAGCGGGTGCCATCGCTATTCTTGATCGATACGATATCGGTAATCTTGGAGCTGGCGTTATAGGTAGCGCTTGAGTCGTAATCGCCACGGTAGGTGCAGCGGGGGCCACGATCGCCACGGGGACCGGGATCGCCGTCTTTCCCGTCCTCGCCATCCGTGCCGTCTATCCCGTCCTTTCCCGGTTTGCCTTCCTCTCCCTTGATCTTGGATACGCTCCATGCGCTCCATACCCCGTTTCTCTTGGCGCTGGTGGCCATCCAGATCGTGTCCGTACTTTGGGTGTCGCTCCACTGGGTATTGGTATTAGGATGACCGTTTGGGGCCGACGGGTTCGCTACGGATGAGAACTCCACGTCGAAATCGGCCGTGTCCGTCATTTGCCTCGGGGTCGTCCACGCCGCTTGCTGTGGATCCTTCCCGTCTGACGAGAAGATCCGGGTGGAGGCCCACAAGATAGCCTCACCGGACGGGATTCCGTCGCTCCATCCCTCCGTGGTCGGTAACGGGGAGGCGTACGAGCCGCCAACGGGGACGGCGGGCGTGGCGTTCGTGCGGATGAACACCGTGTTCTTGAAACTGTTCGAGCCTTTCGCCACGAGTTTTTTCCAGTGCCTCGTGTCATCGGGGGTTATTCCGGGCGTGGTTTGGGATATACACTTATACACGTTACCATCGTAAGATACCTTGTCGCCGGGGTAATAGACGGACTTATCGGAGTAAGCGCCCCGATCCACCTCCGGATAATCGATCTCGCCGGAGGGCGATTGGTAGATACTGCCTTTCAACACGAGACCGTCTCGCTGGTCGTATGAGAGGAAAGCGTTGTCATCGCCGATCCGGAACGCCTTGGAGAGCATGTCCCAATATTGCGTGCCGTCCATGTTAATGATCTTGTTCAGCCGCATCCATCCCGGGCCTATCTCGCTGAAGCCGTAAAGAGTGGAGAAACTGCGCTGGCCATCCACCTCTGTACTCAAGGCTCCGCAAAGGAGGTTGTAATAC
The DNA here is from genome assembly GCF_003635485.1 of Parabacteroides sp. AF19-14. Classification (NCBI taxonomy): domain Bacteria; kingdom Pseudomonadati; phylum Bacteroidota; class Bacteroidia; order Bacteroidales; family Tannerellaceae; genus Parabacteroides; species Parabacteroides sp. AF19-14. Next base: position 90,792 of record NZ_QTMJ01000012.1, read on the forward strand.
GAGCCGTCATCCAAGTCCCTCGGCTCCTTGCTCAACAAGAACGTGCCCGCCGATCCCGACTTGGCGCAGCGGGCGTACAGGTACATGGCCTCCGTGTCATCCCCCAGATAGGGAGACGTATAGGCCGCCATGTTCCAGTACTTATACTCGGTCACCTTGTGGGAGGGGGCGAGAGAGTCTATACCCAACGTCATGTGCTGCAAGATCCCGGAGGGGGTGGCAAGCGTACGTCTCTGCCCGTCATACGTGAAGGCGTGATCCACCTCGGTGACCGTCTGCCCGTCCGCAGTGGGAATACGGTTGACGAAACGGAACTGCAACGACTCATGCCCCACCAATACCGACATGGTGCGAAGCCATGACATCGCCTGCCCCTTGCCGTAATCCTTGAAGGCCCGTTCAAGCATCCCCTGCATCTCCACCGCGTCACGCCAACGGCGAAGGGTGAACGATACGGCCTGCTTGTGCCGTGTCTCGTTCGCCACCTCCTCGCTCTCCAGCTTTCCCAGCTCATCGGACAGGAAACCGCCTACTGGTGTGTTGGATAGCTCAAGCTCCGGACTGTGGGGCCTATTGATGTAATCCCTCACCCCGGTGATCCGGATCAGGATACCGTCCGGCTGGAACTGGGGATCGCTGAAATCGACATAACCGCCGGGTACCAGCTTGGCGCCGATCGCCAACCAATTCCTCTTGGCCCATATGCCGTCCAGTTCTCCGCTGAACGCGAATTGCCGCTCCTCACGCTCGTACAGGTAGCGTACCGCCTCCCGGAACATGTCCCAGCTCGCCCCGGTCTTGGTGGCGTTGTCGCATACGTAGGCGGCGGGAAGGGATATGTTGAAAACGGCGTACTTGTCGCCGACCTCCGGATACAGGGAGGCGTTCGGCAGCGTCATGCCATCCTGCTCGGACGAGACGATCTCGAATTTACGACCGTCATGCACGTACTTCACGTCGAACTCACGGCCCGCAAGACGGCCTGTCTGGAAGATCACGGTCATGGTCTGGCCGGCGATCAGGCAATCCTCGAAATTGAGGTTGGCGGGAACCGATGAGTCATAGAAGTTGTAGAACGTGACATCGTTCCCGTCCGTGTCCTCGCCCGGCTCCGTGTCGGTCTCGCTCACCGTGCCGACCCGGGATGGATATATATCGCTGGCGTCGTAGCTGTCCTCATTATAAGAGGCAAGGGGCCTGTCCGCGCGAGTGACATACATCCCATCCGGATCGGTCTTGTACCGTCGGCCTTGGTACTCCAGCTCCTGTGACTTGGGTAACAACAATGTCTGGCTTCCATAGGCCGAGTAATCGATATTCCGCTCGCCGCCTTGCACGTAAAGGATCTCAACGGGGAGGTTGTCGCCTTGGTTCGCACGACCTACACCGGGAAGGAAACCGTTTCCCTTGCCATAGCTGAGAGCGACCGGTGCGTCCTTGAAGTACTCCACCTTGCGCAAGTGAACTGTCTTTCCGGCGATCTCCAGCTCGGTATCGAACTCCTGCGTGAGCCGTCCAAGGACAGCCCAGCATTTCTCGTGGTTGAACGACAGCAGTTTCTCCGGGGCCTCGATCACCGTACCGACCGTCCAGCCGGAATCATAAAGATTCAAGTTGTCCACCAGCAGCTCCATGAACATCCTCGGCGTGGCCGTCATGACGAACTTGAGCTTGTACGGCTTGTCGGACAACAGCTTGTACTTATATTTTTTCAGGATCTCCTCGTTACCGCCGAAGGTGACGGTATAGTCGAGGACCCTCGTGCCCTCCTTCTTGAAATCCGAAGGGTACCACAGCGTGTACCTTTCCCCCTGGTACTCGATATACGCCCCGGTGGGCAGCTCCACGTGATCCACTAGGGAGTAACGCAGCTCCACCTTCTTCGCTTGCGCTATCGCCCGGTAACGATAGCTGTCATCGTCCACCGGGATGTCAAGCAATACCTCGCCCGTCTTGTCGTAGATACGCATCTCGAACGGTATTTAAAGGGTGTTCGAGACGCTTTCGGGCATACCCAGCAAGGCACGTACCCTCGTCTTACAATCGCTTCTGTAACGCTCCAGCTCCGCGAACTCCGCCTCGAACTCGGCCATCCTTGCCGTATCCGAACCTAATTTATTGAGGGTGATCGCCTCCACCCTGTCAGCGGAATATCTCGCACGTACGAGCCCGGACACGAACCGCTCGTACGTGGCATCCGCAGCCTCTATCAGCGTGCCGCCATCCTCGCACGTGCCGGTATAGGCGTAAGCCACGCGGGGCTCCGGTTCCGGTTCGCCCCCGTGGCCCTCCGGAACGTGGTTCTCCAAGACCTCCTCGTTCAGGTATAGCAGGTAATGGTTGTCATCGTATTTTACGAATGTCTTTCTCTCCGTGTAAATCGCTCTTGTCTCCATATATTTAAATGTTTTTTAGCCGACCCGGGAGGATCGGCCAAGAGCGATCCCTACGGGTCAAGTGAACCTGAAAAATTTCTTACCGAACTTGTTGGTGAGCACCTTTATCACGGTATCCACCGGCAAGTCCTCGTGAGAGAAGTCCGTGAGCGCCTGATCAATCAAGACGGCGGAACCGGTGAAAGCGTAACGCTCCTCGCCTTTCCATCGGAAACGTATGGCGAGGCACTTCTTTGGCGTGCCGTCCTCGTTTTTCTCGATCTTGCTATCCTCGATTTTATAATCAATCAACTCTATGAGTTTATCATCCTCCAGCCCTCGTTTATCCTCCGGTATCCGGGTATCATAAAGTATATCCTCGAATCTCATTTTCCGGTCGGCCGGGAGATCCTCCCACGGACTTTTTTTATTCCTTATCACCTGTCCCAGTCTTTTCCTTGGTGTTTCCATTCCTAATTTATTTAATAGATTACTCGTATCAGCGTGTTGGATGAAGCCTATACGGGAAGAGGCCCTCTTCCTTATCTCCTCGTCCGGCAAACCCTTCTTTCTCAATCTAGCTATCTGGCGGCAGAGAGCCACCTTGTTACGTTTCCGGACACGGACGTGATCCGGGAAATGCACGTATCCCCCCGTATCGACACCGTCCGTCACGTGCCCGATCTTCCATCTCGGGTTAAGACCGATCCTAAGCTCGTTAGCGTAATAAAGACCGATCCACTCGATGACAAGGTGCAAAAATACGGTGTCCTCATGCAGTATCAAGACATCATCGGCGAGACGGTAACAGAAGTCCAGACGGTTCAGATATCCCTTGAACCTGTCCGAGAGATATTGAATCCCTTTGGATAACTCCTCATAATCATGTTCTGTTTTGGCCGTTGCGATACTTTCCTCGATATACCTTTTCGTGTAGTACTCAACCAAAGCCGGGCATTCCCCGACATGGAAGCACCGCTTCAAATCGTGATCGAAAAGATAAAGATAGACAAGCGAGAAGAACTGCGCCAGCTTCGTGCCGGGAAACATACCGGTATCCCCCTCGACGCTGTCAATGATCTCATCAAGCCTTCGCAATAAATGATTATCCTTGATACGTGTCCTGAGCTGGCTTTTCAGTACCGGGTGATTGACGGTCGGATAGAAGTGGTGGATATCGCACAGGAGATAGTCGGTGGTACGTTCCGGATATTTTCTTAAGACCTTCCGGATCATCCTCATGTAGGCGTGGGGACCGCGTCCTCTCACCCCTCCGTAGGTATACGCGGAGAAGGATCTCGTAAAATAATCCTCCACCTCATTGAGCATCGCCCAGTGCTGGACATGATCCGGAAAAGGGAGCATCCCGATAAGACGTTTTTTCGGCTCATGGACGGTCATGAAACGATACGGGGAGGTTACGAACGTCCCGTTTTCAAAAGAGTATAGGAGATCGGAAAGGTTCTTTTCCAAGTCCGCCTCGAACTTTGTTATGGCCTTTTTGCCATGCTTGTTCTTGCTGGCATGATCAAAAGCCTTGTAATAGTTTTCTTTCCGGGCTATATCCCCGGAAAAGTCACCTTTTCTCCTCATGGTGTCCCAAGTGTCTTTTAGTGTCCAGTGTCTGCAATCGCCATCAGGTCATGAGCCGTCGGTTTATCAACCTACCGGGACTATACCCTTAGCCTTGATTTTTTGTCCAGTGACAGGGTCTCTCCTCCACTTCTTCTTACTGAATAAATCAGCGGCGTATCCTAGGGGCGACGACCAGTTCACGTTAGCGTTCGAGACCGCATTGTTACCATTGAGGTACGCTAAGCCAGCATTAGCACCGTTGTTCGCATGACCACGACGGAACGGACAGCGAAGGCCGGAACAGGACGTCAGAGAAGACAACCCGCCCAATCAATAGGCGGAACAAAGGTAATATTTAATTTTTCAAGTGCGACCGCCTTACGGCGGGAAAAATAAAACAGGAACGGAAACAACATGTCAAAGAACTAAGATGCGGCACTTACGTGCCTTGGGTGCTCGGGCGCTTCGCACCCTGATGGACACAATGGACACCCGAACACAATGAACGCTAGTACTGCACGGGCACGGGGCTTACGTCCTCTGCAAAATAGCAGAGGGGCGACGACCAGTACACGCTAGCGTGCGAGACCGCATTGTCACCATAGAGGCACGCTAAGCCAGCATAAGCACCGTTGCTCGCATGACCACGACGGAACGGACAGCGAAGGCCGGAAATAGCGTTGTCGTTATACCAACCGTCGCAATAATAGGTGCTGGAGCTGCCGGAGGCGACAGTCGGGGCGGAGCATAGGTTCTGCATACTGAGCTCAGTGATATATTTCCAGCCACTGGGATCGTTCTTAGGAACCCTCGCCGCCTTTATCAGGCCCTCGATCGAGTTGATGTTGAAAGCCGAGTAAAGGGACGGGGCTACATAATAATCTCCGCTACCGTCGGACAGCTTGTTTATCAAGGAGCCACGCTCGATCAGACCGATATGCCCGTAGAAGTTCTTCAAGCCTAGGAAGCAAGGGACGTGCGCTTGGTGGACGGTACCACCGTCCGAGCCCTTCACGGCGTAGTCGCTCACGCCGACTGAGTCCCCCAACTCGATCCCTACGCTCGTCGGAATAATCGGATAACCACCGTTATGGCTCGACCAAGGATCCCAAGACCACTCGGTAACACCTTTACCGGTACCGCCCTGATATAGGCCATTGGAGTCCTTTACCGGGTTCAACGCGGACTGACAATCACGGGTACCCATGATAAGGCGGTAGAGATAACCGACGACGCTGTTCGCGACGAACCAGCCGGATTCCCAGCCCTCACCCTTCTTGCGGGCGGCCGTGCCGAAAGCCGCGGCGTTCATGTTCGTGGCAACCATGCCTAGCTGCGTGTTGTGCTTCCCGTCCCTCGTCGCGTCGTTGTTCCCGCCACGATAACGGGGATCGTCGCTGACGACGGAGACCAACGTGCCGCTCGTACGATCCATGACGCCGGCTCCCAAGGCCGACGTACCCCCGGCCGGGATATAATAGTTCAAATGACCCTCGATCGGGGTCGGGCTCACGGCCTCGTAATAATAGGTGGAGTCTACCCACCAAGAGTAGTAGTGGGCGTTCCAGCACCACAGGTAATCGCCCATCGTGCCGTCCAAGGCGGCGGGACTGCCGTCGGCGAAACGATGGTGGTTCGTCGGGTCAAGCTTACGCCGGCTACGGTCAACGGACACGAGGTAGCAGCCCAGACCGATCACGGAGGGAAGATCCCGCAGGAAATCGATATTACCGTAGGACTCGCCGACTGGCGTGCCCTGACCACGTTTCCAGCGACGGATAGCGATGTGCTTGTTCACGATCGATACCGCATCGGCGAAAGGGATCCTCACTGACTCGCCCGTTTCCTTGGACACTCCCTCGATCAAATACTTGGAGGGCTGGTTCGTGTCGGCCAAGGGCAGCTGGTCGATTGTCTTGCCGTTATCGAAGGCCGTGATGATAGCGCGTACCTTCTCCTCCTCTGCTGTTGTTAATGACATGATTCTGTATATTAAAATGTTAGACAATTATACCTTTCGTATCCGGCTACCGGATAAAAATCTCATCACGCTACCGGCCTTACGAATGACCGGGGCAGTAACCTCAATGACTATCGTTTGGGACAACGAGGTGTTATGCGACGGGATAACGTGGATCGTGGCCGTGCCGGTCTTACGGACAGTCAAGTTTCCACGTGGGTCCACGTACAACGCATCACCGGAATAAAACGCCTGTTGAAATATCACATTAGGTAATACATAAGCTGGAAAAAGACTCACGGCTATCTTCTGGGCGACGGCATTCCCTAACGTTATCCTCTTGACATATTTCAGCTCCATACGGGTAGGGGCAAGAAGCGCTTGACTCATCAACGATTGCTCGGCCGCTTTCATGGAAGCGATCTGCGCATTGCCCTCGGAAATCATCGCCTCAGCCTCGACAGCGGCAGCCAAAGCCTCATCAGATGCTCGACCGGCCAAATCAGCCTGTTTCCCAGCCTCCAACGCTTTAGCGTTAGCCAAACCCGCAGCAGAGATAGCGTTCCTCGTGGCCTCGATAGCCTTATTCGCCTCCGCAAGGGCGGTCTTGGCCGCTTCCGTTGCCTGCGTACCACGGGCGATACATTTCCACCAAGCCGTATCGGTCAAGGGGTGGTTCTTGTTTCCGTCCTTGACACAGAGGTAGCAGCTATCATCCGTGACGACGAAATCGAAGGTGTTATACGTACTCGCCGTGGCATAAACGCCCTTATCGACGAACGCCACCTTCCCCAATACTATCTGACTCATTATATATTCCTCCTTCCTTTTTTTGGTCATACGTTCAAATACAGCTCACCGGTCTCTTGGTTGAGCTTGACAAGGTTTGGTGACACCTCGTCCTCGTAGGACATCACCAGCGTCATGTCGGCGGGGTTGATCGTGAAGGTCGGGTACAAGACGCCTCCCTTGGCGAGGATGCCCGTATCGACATACCTGTCCCCATCCAGATCCCATTTCCACCAGTTGCCGTTATCGCCAACCTTCCACGGGTGGTCGGCCAGCTCTTGCGCGCGGTCACCCTGTGTCTTGGCGAAGTTACCCTGCGTGTTGGCGTAAACGGCCTTATCGTTGGCGAGATTCGCCGCGGTGTTGGCGGCTCGCGTCGCCTTCTCGGTGTTCGCTTTCAAGGTCTCCAAGCCTACACGCGCGTTATCGGCGTTCGTGGCCGCCGTATTCGCCTTCGTGGCGGCGGCGGTAGCGTTGGTGGTGGCCGCTTTCGCCTCGTTCGTCGCGGTGATGGCGTTCGCCGTGGCCGTATTGGCCTTTGACGTGGCCGCCTCGGCGTTCAGCTTGGCGGTGTTGGCGTTGGAGGCCGCCGTATTGGCCGCCTTGGTGGCGGCACGGGCGTTGGAGATCTCCGTGAGCATGTTCTCGTAAGCCGTCTGGATGGTCCCGAGGCTCACCTTCACGCTGGTTTGTATACCGTCTATGATCTTGCAACCGATCGTGTACAGACCGGTGAGGCTGTCGGCCAACGCGAGCTCCGATATTTTCTTCTTCTTTTTAGGCATATGTGTTCAAGTCTATGTAATATTCCCCGTCCTCCGTGACCACCAGTTCCCCGGCCTCGGTAGCCAGCAGGTAATCGATACCATCCATCCGGAACACCGTGAACTCCAGCGTGAGGTTGAATGTCACCACCACACGCCCCCGGAGGCTCTCAAGCTTCCAGCCGGACGTCCTCTTGTAGTAGCAGGGGTATTCCTCCACGTTGTAATCCACGTACAGCGAACGCTCGCCCGGCTGGATCAAGGCATCCAACAGGGCGTCGTAACAACTCCAGAATGTCGTCATTGAGCCGGCGATGAGACAGCATTTAAGAGTGACCTCCTTGCTATTATACACCACCTTGCCAGCATCGTAGATCCTACCGTCAACGTCCAGTACCGTACGGGACAGGTTAGTCTTCACGGTCGGAGATCTCATGATCTCGTCCCGGCCCACCGTCACCATCACGCCGTATCGATCCAAGGGTACGCCGTCCAGCTCGTACTCGGATGGAGGAACATACGCTCTACCCTCCGGGATCGCCACGGACAAGGGTCTTACGGGCTGATCCTCGGCGAACCGTAACGTGAAGGCCTCCAACGTGTCCCAATCCTCATACGCCGGGCTCTGGATGAGTCGCAAGCTCCACTCCCTGCCCAGCGAGGGGATACGGAAGAGGTGATACCCAGACTTCGATAGGTGCTCGACGAGAGCGCCGGTGGATCTTCCGTCCACGCTGCGGACGAACGTGATGTTGAGCTCCCGTGGTTTCAAGGTGGGCTTTTCCAAGTCCGGCTCTATGCCGTCCTCGTCCGGCCAGTCGTTCCTATCCGGTTCCACCAGCTCGGGGAACGGGAGAAGGCCGTCGTAACCTCCCTCCGTGATCCATACGCCGAAATCGGTGTAGGCGTCCTTGCCGTCTATGTATAACTCACCCCTCATAAGATCACCACGGTATTATCCTTGTTTATCTCAACCTCTCCCCCAATATTCACCAGCAGGATCACGGCGTAGTCGCTCGCCACGACCCTAGCCTTGCCGCCGTGCATGAGGATCACCTTGTGAACACGCTCGTTATCGTCTATCGTTATCACCGCATCCGTATCACCTATCACGGCGATATTGCCGGGATTGGTTACGTCCACGTGGCCGGAGTCAACGTACACCCCGTAGGGCATCACGTGACCGGCCATGCCACGGAACATGTCTAACGACGGGAAATCATTCTCCGCGCAAAACTCACGCCCCTGCGGGCTGAAGAACAGCCACACGAGGCTTCTCCAGTCCGTCACCCCGTTAGAACCACTGCACGCCCCAAGCGAGAGGGCCGATTTGATTATGTCGTTAACCGTCTCCATCATTATCTTGATCTCATTAATATACCCTTGTCGTTAATAGTCTTTATACCGGAGGCCGCCGACTTGGTATTCGCCTCTATCTTCTCGGATAGGGCCTCTATACGCCCGGAGATCTCAGCTACCTTGGCCGTGTTCTCCGACACCTTCCCAGACAGATCCTTGATCGCCTCCACGTTCTTCCATCCCCTTGTCTGGAGGTCATATATGAAGCGCATCTGGTCGGCTATACCCGTCACTTGCACCAACGTCCTATCTAAAAATATAAGTTGCGTTGACATCTTACCGTCTATCACGTTAGCCGAGTCCTGCGAGATGGAGGCGATGCCCTTCGAGGAGGCCACACGGGTATTATCATCCTCGGGATCGTCAGGCTTGAAGTACTTGTCGGCCCAGCCGAACTTACGGTTGAGGTCGTCGGCCAGCTCCTGCGCCTTTTGGTCGAGGTAGTCTTGCTCCCAATCACTGATGTAATTATCAGACCAGAACTCAAGCAGCTTCTCTCGTATGGCTTTCATGGGATCGGAAGCGGCGGCCTTGATCGACTCCGTGACCATGTTCCTTATCATCTTCCTCATGAGATCCTTAGCTGATTGGGCCTTGTCTTCCCCAGCTGACCATGCCTCGGCGTAAGCGTTGGCGAAATCGTCGATAGCGGATTTTATGTCACTACCGAAAATGGCGTCCTTGCCGGCCTCCTTGTTATCCGCTATGGTATTATTGATCTCGTCTATCTGGTCCCGCCACTCCTTGATACGGTCATTGTCGGTTTTCTTCTTGTCCTCCTCCTCCTTGATCTGGTTTTGGATAAGCACTTTTTGCTGTTCCAATAGCTTATTCTGCTGGTCGATAAGCTTGGAGGCATCCTTGGAATAGGCTTTCTCGATGGACCTGCCCAGCTTGTCGTACGACTTGTCCAACGTGTCGATCTGATCCTGCAAACGCTGGATACGACTCTCGTTCTTCTTGTCATGGATCTTGGCGATAGAGGAGGCAAGGGATGTGACCACCCCGATAGCGGCACCGGCGGAAGCACCGATCGGCCCGAACATCGCGCCGGCTTTCGCCCCGTCCATGGCGGAATTGACCGCGTCCATGGCCACATTCAAGCCTTCGGCAATACCGGACATAAGGTCACTACCGAAAGCGTCACCTAACTTGGAGAACGTGTCGGAGAGGAACTGTCCGGCTTGCATGATATCACTCATACCGGCATCTATCTCAGCTAAGCCTTCTTTTAGTCTCTTTGTATCATCCCCAGCTGAGAACACCTTTTTAAGGCCGTTCGATACCTTGTTGAAAGACGTGTCCATCTGATCGGCCTCCTTATTGACGTTGGCGATCTCGTCCTTTATGGCCTGTAACTTCTCCGGGGACTTGGAAAGGATATCAAATTGCTCCTTGGTCAGGCCGAACAAGCCTTTTCCGTCGGAACCGGTCTTGAACTCGCCCTCATTGATATAATCAAGCATGGCCTGCGCCTCCTTGGAGATAGACCGTATATCGAGCACCGTCCTCTTGCTCATGTCGGAGAATAGCTTCGTGATGATGGACGTTTTCTTCTGGGCCTCGTCATCGACGGCAGCCAGCTCTTTCTTCATCTCTTCACCAAGGGACAGCTTCTCGCCCTCGGTAGTGGCCTTGTCCATCTTCTCGTTATAAAGTTCCGTGATAGCCTGACGCTTTTCAAAATATGAGCCATATTCTTTCAGATACTCGTTCATGGCACGTTTCTCTTCCTCCAGTTGTTCCTTATTCACATTAGAGGTCGATCGCTCCCGTTTGACATATGAGTTCACCAAGGCTGTATGAATCTCCACGGTCTGTTCCTTAGTCAGTTTGCCGCCTTGAGCGTCTTTCCACTCTTTTTCCTTTGTAAGTATGGCGGCGATCTCATTGTCATAGTCTAGGTTTATCTGGGCGATCTTCTTTGCGGAGCCTTCTTTCATCAGGTCGATCTCGGATTGCTGGTTTTGACGGCGAAGGGATAGGAGTTCGCTTCGGAGCTTCTCTTGTAATTTTTTTTGCTTTTCAAGTTCTTTTTTATCTTTTTCCGTAATGCCCGATAATACAGATTCCTTTTTAATTGGAATAGTAACCGGATTATTTTCAACTTGTTCTTTAGCAAATGATAAAATCTCTTTTATTTCTTCTTCAATATTCGCTTTTTCATTTTTTAAATCAAATAATTTTCTTTCAAACAAATGTTTTGATTCTGACCCAGATATAGCCTCATCGTAACGTTTTTGCATCTCATCGATAGCTATATTCAATTCATTTATCTTTTTATATCTATCAGAAACCATATCTTGAGAAGCTTTCATTTTAGCACTTTTTTCCAATGCTTTCGTATAAGCCTCTATCGAATCTGTAACTTCTTTTGTTTGAATATTCTCCAACGATAAATTACCTAAATATTCAGGAGAAATATCATTCAATCGTTCTATAGCTTTTATCCTTTTATCCTTAATAATAGTTTCATCTTTTGCTACTGCCAAAAGGACTTCTAATTCGGCTTTCTCGTCAGCCATATAATTGACAGTAGCTTTTTGTAGCTTATTCAATCGATCCTGTGCAGTTTCTGTCTCTCTGATTTTATCAGCAAGCATGGCATAAGCAGTTGTTGCCAAACCAACAGCCGTCAATATCGTACCCAAAGGATTTGCTTTCATTACCTTCCATAAAGCAATTGTAGCCAACTTTAATCTGTTTTTTGCCGAAGTAGCCACATTGGCCACAGCCGTATCTGCAGCCGTTGTTGCAGTATTCAAACGAGTTGCAGCGATTTCCTGATTTGTTGTTGCAACTGCCAACTTCGATTCTACAGACCTTAGTTTTTTCGCAGTTGTACTAACATTCGTAGCTGCCGCTTCCTCACGTTTCGCCGCCGAATTCAGTTTGGTCTGGGATACTTCTAAAGCAGCCAAATCATTCGCTTCAAACGCAGCGTTAAATTCTTCTTTTGCAACTTGCACTGCTTTTCTAGATATCTCCAAACCCTCTTGTGCAGAAGCTAATTTTTCTCTATTTGCTTTTACCTGCTTAGTCAAAGATTCCACAAGTCTATCAGCTGTATTCTTTTCTTGAATAGCTTGTGCCGCAATAGCCTTTACATATTCTTCTGAGCCTGCAACTAAGTTCAATTTAGATAGTTTCGCCCGTTGTTCTTCTGTGATCGTTTTTTGCAATGACAAATTATAGGCATCCTGATATGTACGCTCTTTTTCTTTAGCAAGAACCGACTCTCCTGTCAGTTTATTTTGAATTGACCTTAAACTATTAGATATAGCAATTTTTGCGGATAATGCCATTTCTGCAGCAGTCGCTCCTATAGCTGAAGATTTATAGGCTACGTACGCACCTGAAACCCCTAAAAGCAACTTTTCCAAATTTTCAATATTGCCTTTGATATTTCCTGTCTCAAATCCCTGATTAATAATTTTAGCTGCTTCTGATATATTTTTTAATATCACCTCTCCCATCGGTCGCAAAGCCGCTTGGATATTATTCGACAGAAGCGTCATTTGATTGCCGGCTTCATCCGCCATCTTCTCAAACGCTGCTTCCGTAGCTCCTAAAGAGCTTTGCAACTCGCCAAGGTCATTTGCTGCCGCCTTTGCATTCTTTCCAGTCAAAGCCAGTGTAGCGGCCAAGCCTTCATCCGTGCCAAGCATTTCCTTCATCTTGGAAGCGGAACCACCAGCCTTCTCATAAATCAATTGTAATGCCTCTTGGAAAGTACGACCTTGGAAAGCGGCGTCTCCAAGTTCTCCAGCGGTTCCTTGGATAGCGGCACGGATCTGTGTCATAGCCTGCGCCGTTGGCGTTCCTTGCTTGGTCAATGAAGCGACAGCACCCAACACTTGGTCGATACTAATCCCATATGCGGCCGCAATAGGAGCAACTTGGGCTATGGAGGCTCCCAATTCGCCAAATGTAGTCTTACCCAACCGGACGGTTGTAAAAAGCTGGTCCGAGACCGTACCGGCTTCCTCCGCAGACATCTTATAAGCATTCAGGATCGTTGTAATAGCATCGGCTGCCGTCTCGGTTTCCGTAAGCCCTCCCACGGCAGCTTTAGCCGAAACTTCTAGGATCTTCATGCCATCCGCCCCGTCATGTCCGGCGGAGACAATGCTATATAACGCCTTGGCGGCCTCCGGAGCCTTGATCGGTATCTCTTGGGTTATGGATATGACCTGATTCATGAAACCGGTCATATCATCCGTTACCTGCGTGGAAATGGTCGCTACTTCCAGCATGTTTTTCCGGAACTCCTTCTCGAAGTCGTATGAGCTCTTCGCGGCCTTGGCGAACGCCGTCGCCGCACTGATACCGATACCTCCGAATACGTCAAAAGACGTGATCTCACCGGCCAAGGTCTTGATAATTCCCATAGCCTCGCGTGTTCCCTCGTACATGCCGGAGTTATCAAGACCAGTCGCAATATACAGCGCTCCATCCCTATTCCTTATTCCCATAATGCGTTTATGGTAAAATATAGGATAGCCTTTCATGTGAGACTGTCAACCGTTAAAAATTCACTTATAAGTTATCTTTTTCGACATTTTCTTTTGCCTTGTCGCTTTTTCTTCGTTTTTTTGTAAAAAGAAAAAATTCATCGTGGAACTTGAGATTGTCAAAATAAAGCAACTGTCAGGAAAGAAGACTCAAATATATTCTGTCATTCTCAATCAAGAGGATCAGAGCGTTTTTGAATAATTTCTTCAGAACAACTATTCTGAATACCCAACCGAAATAGAAGATATCGTATCTAAATTGAAAATTATGGCTACAAAAACTGGGGCAGCCGAACATTTTTTCAAGCTAAACGAAGGGAAACCCGGTGATGGTGTCTGCGCCCTATTTGATAGTCCTGATAAAAAATTAAGAATCTATTGTATTCGATTTGCTAACGTTGCTATCGTTGTTGGAGGTGGAGGATACAAACCCAAAAACATTAGAGCTTATCAAGAAAGTTCTTCCTTAAAAAAAGAAGCTGAAACAGTGGTTCGAATATCCAGAATCATATCAGAAGCCATCAAAAACAAGGATATACATCTCGATGATAACGGTTTTTTCTTAGGTAATTTAAAATTGAAGGAGGAATAAATATGAACAATACATCTATTTTGGATACAGTACTTGGCAATATAGACACGAAAAGAGCCAAGAACATGGAAAGACGTATGATGCTTGCCGTAAAAATAGCAGAAGGTATCAAAAGGAAAGGTCTATCCCAAAAGGAATTTGCCGAAAAAATGAGTAAACGTCCCTCTGAGATATCCAAATGGTTAAGAGGTGACCACAACTTTACAACCAGCACTCTTTTTGATATTGAAGATGTTTTGAATATCCATCTTATAGATATCAACGAATATTCTCATGCAGCTTGTCCGGCCTCGATATAATAAAAAAATGAATGGAACACCCCCTGTGGGAGTAACAATGATTAATGCACGCGGTATCCTCCTTTTCGTAGGAGGGAAGGAATATTATCTATCGTATGACAGATACCCTTGGTTCAGAAATGCAAAAGTATCGGATGTATTGGACGTGACCATGCCGGACGAGGATTCGTTGCGTTGGGACGCAATTGATGTGGATCTTGAGATTGACAGCATAATCCATCCGGAGCGTTACCCAATTACTTTTCGCTAGAAGACACCGCTCTGGTTATCGAGCAGACACTCTGAAGATCTTGACACATTTACAGAGAACAAAAACCGACCAGCCTCACGGTTCGTCGGTTTTTTTACAACCAAAATCACTATGACAAACGTTCTCTACGCAAAGTAATATATATCATACCGGGCTCATTCTTCGAACCCTTTTCTTTTTTCCCGTATCGAAATCGATTACCTCGACCCACTCGCCATGATTATCCCCGGATTCATCATCGTCCATGAGCAGTGATTTGTTCCGGTCGTTCACCAAGTAACCATGTTCCCGTAGCATGGACATGACAAGCGCCAGATCGCTGTCCAATGTCCGCTCATGCGTATACCCGAACGCCTCGTTACATAGTACAAGGAACATGAAGCTACTTTGCGTCACCGGCTCCGACCTACCCAAGTCTCGTTGTTTTCTTGAAGGGCTATTATCTCCTCTTCGCTTAACGGGCTCACAGCTTCCAAAGCTATGATAGTACGAGAAAAAGGGTTACAACCCAGACGAAAGAGAATAGCGTTCAAAAGGATATACAGGTCTTCCCATGTACAATTATCCTTCAGTACCTCCCGGAACCAAGCGGGCATGTCCCCTTTCTTGTTATGGATACCCAAACATACGATCTCAAAGATCAACTCGTCATATTTCGCCATCAACTCCGACAGTACACTATCAAACGTAACATCCTTATGAGCCACGATAGCATCCTTGTCCGCCTTGTCAATCCGCAAGAGTAACGGCCGTATCCTAAACCCGGTCCTTACCGTGATCGGGGTGATAACGATACTATCACCAACGTTCTTACCCGCCGGGATCGTCTCCGGCTTGAACTCGAAAGGAATCACGACTGACCGACTTGTCACCACGTCGCTCTCAATCTGTAGTGCTCGCTTTACGCTCATGATTTTCCTCTAAAATATAAGAGCCCCGGCAAAAACCGAGGCTCTAGACAACCTAAACAAAAAACATCATTCCGTGTCTTCCGATACGGCCTTCACCGCCCTGCTATACGGGGACGCTTGTTTGCCAGCCGCAGATACCGGTGTCATGATCGTGGCCTTTACCAATAAGAGATCGCAATTCTCCTTATCCGGGGCTTGGCTGATCTTCCCGAACACAGAGCACTTGACAAAGACATATTCCGTGAACTTACCTTGGTACGGCAGGCTCTGTAGCCTGATCGTCTTCAATATCGAGGGCGTAGACAAGGGAGCCTCCCATTTATCACCGGAAACGGTTCCCCCGCAAAACATTTTCATCTCGTCGCTCGTGGGAGAAGGGATAGTGAACTCTATACTGGAAGGATCTCCTTTCCGACTCACCACCGCCCAAGGATCCTCATGTCCCATGGACGTAAAACTAAGCTCCTTGGCATCCGAGAAATTGAACGTCACCGTATCCACGTCAACGCATTGGGTGAACTCGGTACCGGCCACGCCATCCCCGGGTTCCGCAACTCCTAAATACGCCACATCCAGCGCTAAACTTCTTTCCATATCACTAATCTAATTCTGTTATAACCTCTAATCTAATATTCGTACAATCGAAGCCATCCTTGGCCTCGCCCATAGGCTCAGACCAGACGATCCGAGATTTCCAATACATCCCCAACGGCGGCTTGATATCCCGCAACACGAACCTCACGCCTCGTACGGTCTCTATCATCAACTGTCGATCCGATACGCCTTTCGAGGGTCTCTTGACGAAGATATTGATATTTATCGATCCCTTGTTGACATAATCTTTCCCATTCAAGGCCAGAGAGCGGATCGTGATATGATTTCTTTTCTCGCCATCGCCGGATTGATCCTTATACAGGATAAAGCCCGTACTCGCCGGCTCAACCGCATTATATACGATATCCACTATATCAAACTGATCTGCCATGTTCAATATCCTTTCTCAGCGAGTTTATCAAATAACGTTCGACTCTGTTTCTTGATCCAATCCTCGGCATGTTCCGTGGCGACAGAGATAACATCCAGATTTTCGATTGCTTCCACATACTTGGCATAAGGCATAGCGGCTACACCAATCAATACCCAGCCCCTTTTATAAAGAGGGATCAGCTCGGAAACCAAACGTTTCGCTTCCCTGATACCGGTCTGTTTATCCGTTCCTTCCGTGGATTGCTCATAGTTCTCGGTCAATATATCGCCATCCTTAACGATCACATAACCGATTGAGCTACGGAGGTTACCGGTATGATCCTGATAGTTCCCTTTTTTTCGAGCGATCTTCACGAACTCTTCCCCGGCACGTTGCAATAACTTGTATATCCGCTCTTCCGCCCGATCCACATAGTAATCGAACCAACGCCCTACTTCCCTATCACTCCACATTGGAGTCAAACCACCTTTCCTTGCCATAAACTACACATAGATTACAGAGTGAGTCTGAAACGGTTCCCAGCTAATGATATCCACATCGAGAGCGATACTGTCAATCCGGATATGCTTCGCGTTTTCCACAGGACGGGCTTTGGTCGAAAACTCACCATGCACGATGAACTCTCTTCCATCGACGTTCCGCTTCAACTGCTGTCCACTATTGGACGGGTAATATTGCCCAGTGACCTCTATTTCCGTCGGTTTACCGGCAACCAATTCCCCTTTGACCAATTGACAGGATTGAATCGTCACTATCGCAGTATGTGAATATCGCTTTACCATCTGTTTCTCGCCCTTCCTTTGGGTACCTCGATCTTATTGCCTATCAATTCCGCTTTCTCCGGTTCTCCTCCCTCCCGGTATAGTCGTTTCGCCGTAGCGTCATACCATGCACGGGGATACGTGATGGAGAGCTTGTTTTCCGTGAAATCCGGCAGACCGCCGACCATGGAATAAAGGTCGGCGGCCACCAGCTTTTGTTTTTGGATATCGATCGTCTTACTATCTTCTGTACCTTCAAAACCGCGTCCCGGCAAAACGACGTTATCCAAAAAATCTTCACAGTCAGCCAGACCGGGATAAGCGAGTATCGTATCTCGAATCGTCTTAGCCATGATTGTTATTCTCCGTTTTCAGTATCCTGAATCGTTTGATCCTCCGGTTCGATGGTTTCACCCAAGAATGTCGCCGGGATATCATCCGTACCCTCGGTATCCTCGGAAGCGTTCCAATCCTTCCCATCCACTTTCATGATGAACATGGCATCCGGATCATTCACGACAGGAATAGCGTTCGCTTCCGCTTTCGTCCATTCCTTGAACGGTTCCAGCTCAGACCATTTGGTTACCAAGATCCAATCCTGCTTAACCATGAGAGCGATTTTCTGCAAGGTAGCAGAAGACTCGGCGGCGATCGGCCCATGCTGAATGTCACCCACCTTCAAATCCTCCAAGAAGCATACACGCTTACGCTCCCAAGGATTGATCGTCTTACGACGATGGGCACTATCCTCGATACGGACAGCCGGGTTCACGGTAATGATCTTCACCGGGATCTCCTGCTCGGCCAGATACTCGTTGATGAGATTCTTTGTCACCAATATCTTGGAGGACGAATTAACCCATGCCTTTAACGTGTCGAACGTGGATTTCTGTTTCTTCAGCAAAGAGAAATCAGCCACGTGCATTACAACGTAACGGATCGTCACCCCTTCGGCAGAAGCGGCCACAACCGTATCCTCAATATCCTGCAATCCATTGGCCGTTGTAGCGTTACTCCAGTCCGTAGTAGATTTACGCTGGTTCTTCTTCGGCATACCGCAACCGACAAACTCAGCCGTAACGACACCGCCATTGTTCTTTGCCGACAAATGGAAACCCGCACGGCTCATGAGCTGCATACACCACCATTCGAAACGGGCACGGACGGAGTTATACACGAAATCCTGATCCTTGAAACCCAGATTCAACAATGCCAACTGGTCCGCGTCACCTTGCGCGTCACGTTCCAATTGCTTGTACTCGTTGTAATCGCTCTCGTTCATGCCACGCTTGACGGCTGTCTTCGGGATATCGCCGGACAGCTTGCTGATCACCTCACGGGTCTTCTGCGGAGCGGAAGCGTCGAAAGAGATCACGTCTGCCATTACCGGAGCGCCTTTCTCTCCGGTCAGAGTCTCCCACTTCAACGAGGTCTTTCTTTTCACCCCGAAGAAGTTCGGGAAGACAACCGGTTTCACATGACGGGTATTCAAACGGGCCGCCATGTTCTTTTTATTCACTTGCTTAATTAAACTTCTTTCCATATATCTGATTTTAATGGATTACACAAAACGGATAAACGACATTAATGCCTTCAAGTCCTTATCTACCGGAAACGGCATACAGGATTCGTTTACCGTACCTCTTACCAATAACCCAGACTGCTGGTTGGCTACAGTCAAGTCGACTTTATTCATCGTGACAACCAATTCGCCATCATAAGGCAACTTGGCGGCTTTCGCAGCCTGTTTGTCTTTAGCCTGAACCAATACCTGACCTTTTGCGGCAGCACCGATAGTCGCTTCCAACGTGATCGTATCAAACTCCGCATTACTCTTATCAATAGCCGTGATCTTATCGGACGCACCTGTCAAAGCTCCACCAATCGTCACGAAGTCACCCACACCAAACAGATGATTCTTGGTTACCTTATACGCTGTCGCATCGGCAGCAGCCGCTTCTGAAACCAACGCTGTTTTCAACACATGATACAATCCCGTTTCCGGATCTTTCACCACGATCACGATCGGAGGAAGCTCGTCCAACGACTTGCCATTGAACAAAGCGTTCCGCAAATCCCGGCGGTCAATCGTCCCACCGCCGATCACATCCTCAATAATCTTTTCAATTCCGGGAGGATACTGGAATTCTCTTTCTCTTTTTCTGTACATAACGTTACACTTTTCTTGGATTATTCAATACCCAGGTTCACCACACCGGGATTATTCGTGCTCTTGTCGGCATCCTGATCCATCAGCTTCGCCCAATCCGCCTCGGAACGCTCCGGAAGATTCACGGAACCGGGAGCGTAATCACCACGGGCCACGGCATCATCGATCGCCTTTTGCTGGATTCCGGTAAACTCTTCGGAAAGCGCCTTGATTTGATCCTCGATAGAGGTTTCCGAAGCCAAGTCCACACGTCCCAGCCAGCTATCCGGAAGACCGGCATCCTTCAACTGCTTACGGACTGTTTCTTTCTTAGCCTCGTTTGCCGAGTTGGTAATGGAATCGCCCACCTTCTTAGCCATATCATCGACGCTCTTCCTCATACTTTCCAGATAAGCTTTCAGTTCCGGGCTAAGATCCTTCAACAGCTCTTCTTCCGTTTTCTTGTTCTTATCCGGATCTTCTACCGGTTTACCATCCTTCAACCCATGCTTGGCTTCATAAGCGGCGACAGCGGCCGTTTCAGCCGTAGTCTTAGCTTCATTCTCCGCTTCTTGGATTGCCGGAAGAATATTATCCTTGAACAGGTCCACGAAAGCCTCCATCCCCTCGGCTTTCTCAATCTTGAACGTCTTTTGAATACGTTCCGCATACTTCTCCGGCACGCCTTTTGTCTTACATGCCGCCTTGATTAAATCTAAAATTGTCATAAGAGTTTTCTGTTTAAAATATAAGGGAGGGGAAGAAAATTCCGGGTATAAAAAAAGCCCACCGGACAACCGGCAGGCTTTCATCTCTAAATTATTCCTATAAGAATCTATCTTGTCAAATCATGTGATTGGATCTAAGCCATTGTTTGCCAGAAGGCGTAAGGCAATAGATCAAAAATGCGGCACAAGGTATGCCTATCACGGCGAATCCAATTATAGCTCCCATTACTTATCCTCCTTTTTCTTATTCGTTAATACCAATCCTGCTATTAAGGCTAAAATAGAAGACGTAAAGCCTAGGCCATAAATCAGCCACTTATTATCTTCCATATCCTTGAATAAAGACGCTACCACTACACCTGTAAAGATATATTTCGAGACATCAATCAAATAGTTTCCTAATTTCTCTTTCCACATAACGCAAAAATAGCACAACAAGATGAAAACGCAAAGGTATTTCTATTTTTTCTTGTGGGATTCAGAATTAGTGCTCATCTTTGTGGTGTCGTACATACTGAAAGGTGGGTAACTCGCCAAATCTTATCGCTTAGGGTATTTTTGTCCATAAGTGAGGATATAGATATAACGGTTCTGTAACCCCGTGTGGAACGTTAATGCGTCCACTGCCTTTCAGGTGTACGACAACGGGTAGTGCAGAACCGTTGTCTTTTCTGCTTAACAAACAAATATATCAGTAAATGTCGTACACTGAAAAAAATTGTTTGTCGGTAAATAATAGTACCCAACAACCAACGGCCCAACCCTCCGAAATGGGTAAATACTCCACTCCAGAACTGCAAGCCGCATTCAATACCGGTCGAGAAATCGGAAGAACCGAGGGAATGCTATGCTACATCAAACATGCTTCCGAAAATATGCAAAAGGAGGCTGAGAAGTTAAATTCGAAACTACAGGAACAAAAAGCGAAAGTATAGAAGGTATCGCCATCTGCCTCCGGAAAAAGAAAATCTGACTTATATATTACTTCAGAACGTTCTAATCCGGAGCTCGTGGCTGTTCTCCAGAGAAAGATATTAATAAAGGGCATTGATTGGAATTGCAAACAGCCACAATAGGCAATTCCGGTCTTTGCCCTTTCACTTTTAAATACGACTCATTATGGAAGCGAAGATACAATATTTCCAAAGTCCGGTATTCGGACAAATCAGAGTTACGGTTATAGATGATAAACCAATGTTTGTGGCCAATGATGTGGCAGCGATGTTAGGGTATAGTAATCGATATGATGCTATCAATAGACATTGTAAGGGGGTCGTGAAACACGAGGGGGTCTCAATCACAACAAACCAATATGGTAAAAGTACAGAACAGAAAGTAGAAATCTCTTTCATCCCAGAATCCGATGTTTACCGCTTAGTTATGCGCTCCAAATTACCCGAGGCAGAAAAGTTCCAAGACTGGGTATGCGAAGAGATCCTCCCCGCCATCCGCAAAACCGGCGGTTACATGATTGCCAAAGAAGACGAGACACCGGAGGAGATCATGGCTCGTGCCTTATTGGTTGCCAAAGACACCATGAAGCGCAAAGAAGAACGAATCCGGCAGCTGGAGAAAAAAGTTGAAACCGTAGTAAAAGAAAACAACAAACTACGTCCCAAGGCAGACTTTATGGATAAAATAATGGATGCGGACGAACGTATCGACATCGGCCAGTCCGCAAAAATCCTGAATCTCCCATTCGGCAGAAATACCTTGTTCCAAAAACTTCGTGATATGGGTGTATTCTTCAAGAACAAGAACGAACCGAAGCAGGAATATGTGAAGCGTGGTTATTTCGTCCTAAAAGAGAAATGGATTGACCGGAACAATCACGATGGATTCATGGTCTTAAAAGTGCTCGTTACTCAGAAAGGGCTGGAATTTCTCGCCAACCTCTTTAAGGTGGTAGAGCAACCTAAGGAGGAAGCAGAAGTAATTTGATTAATTCCAACCATTATGCCGAGCGTAACAACTGGGGTCATCAGCACCCCAGTTCAACCACGGTGTTCAGCACCGCAGTTGTTCAACTATTATGCTGGCGCCAACAGTTGATTTTACGATTAAAATTCCTAAATCGCTAAACAATTAGGAGATTATTTATATTTTTGCAAAAAGAAGGCGGTTTATAAGCAAGTCGTGGATTGTAGTTCCACGGGGCTACTTATGAATCGCCTTTCTTCTTTTCCAATAATCTCAATATATTTATGCTATCAGAGATACTATATAACGATGTGCTACCATCCGCCTGCTCTTTCACAAGAATCCAAGACTTTTCGTTTTCCACTTTTGTCTCAAACAAATGAACAATAGCATTATATCCATGCTTATCATTTCCGCAACCAATATATTCCGCATCCTTTATCACAGAAGCTATATCCAAAAGCATTTCATTCTTTTTCTCGTAATATTTATGTGGCTGGTTCAACCACTCTTTTATACCACGACCGGTAATCTGTATATCTTTCCGAAAATCTTTATTCCGAATAACAGTTTGTTTTAATAAAGAAGCCTTTTCCTTGATCTCCTTAAATCTCACTTTATCGGACGCTACATTAATCGAATCCTTTGGCTTTCCATCACCCAGTAACCATTCAGCGAACTCCTCATGATCCATCATAATCGGCGTAGATATGCAAATACAAAACGGGTGCCATCCTGTAAACTTGAAATCCTTCGGGTATTGGCCAGCCTTGGCGTCACACACAGGACACGGACCGTGATTCGTTGGTGAACGTTCCACCTCTATACCGATCACGAAGTCCATATTCTGCCAACGTTCATAATCGGCAGTTCGAAAAGCCTCGTTTGTTTTCGTTGCTGCTAGTCGAAGGGCGTTTTTATAAGATGAACGATAAATACCCTGCCCCGGATGATAATCTTTCATCGGCTGGGATGGGACCAATTTGCCATTCGCGTCCCTTACACGGCGGAAACGACGGTTGGGTTCGTTTAGTAATTGCCGTATATCTTGGCTGATCAACGCAGCCGGACGGCCGGAAGACAAACCCGAAGAAAGATAATACTCCAGATTATCCATAGCTCCGTCCGTTATATCCCAGACACGGGAGGATATGGTTTTACCAAATTCATCCTTACGTTTCAACAGGGTATTCAGCGCATCTGCACTTCTGGAAAACATCTTATCCTTCAACGTACTGGATATGGCCATATCCTTGATATAACCTGTTACCAGTTCATCCGCTTTCCTATTGCCTAAATTCCATACATCGGTAACTGTATTGGATATATTGCTTACGAGCTGCGTATGCAGGTCATCCAACAGACGTTCGATTTGCTTCTCTATGGTAGCGTTGCCTATCCATACACGGTCACCGCCATGATCCGACCATTTAGCCAGAAGAGGTCCTACCCTACGGACAAACTCGTCAAACGAATACTTTATGCTACCTTGTTGCCGGAACAGACATTGCAGGAATTGTCGCTCATGAAATGATAGTTCTTTCATTCTCCATATCCCATTGTTAAGCCGATCATATTATTGCGTTGCGCTGCTGTATCTTCCTCTTCCTCCATCAGCTTCATTTCTTCGTCCAAGTCTTCTGTTAGCGGAGAATGAGCCGTAACCGTGCGCTGAGCGTTAATCGGTTTGCCTCCATTGGCAACAGAGAGTGTTTGCAAGGTTTCAGCCAAATCTTCCGGCAAAATGGAACCAAATTCCACATCGATCAGGTTGTTTACCAGCTGGGGACGATACTTGATGTTGGTAATATTGCATATTCCGGCCAACACGACCGACACACAACGTTGTACGACCGGACCGAATGTTTCCATGTTCTCACTCGCCTTGATAGTGGCATCCATCAGCATGAATTTACGAGCGACACCGGACAGGTTGCCAATGCCTTTCAAGTTATCAAAGGAAAGATCAGGCGTGGATGTACCGGAAAACAGCTCGCATTTGGTTTCTTCCAACTCTTTATCCACAGATGGTTGAGAGCCGTTCCAAGTAAGGTATTCCGCATCGCCATGATACAATTGTTGCGTTTCCGGATGTACTTTAGACGTAAAAGACAATTCTTTGCCGACAGTGTCTTTAGTCGGCAGGTCAGCCACATCGAATGTCTTCAACATCGGATCACCATAGTAATCATTTGTATCCACCATGCGAGAAATACGCATTTCACGAGCATCCATCAGAAACGCTACTTCATCCCATTCAGGTTGGAATACATCGGCATACACAACCGGAATTTTCCCAAATAGATTGGGAACCTCTTTTATCACCCAGCCACCCATTTCATCGATAGCCGTAATAATCTTATCCGCCATCCAAATCGTGCAGCTGTTCCGGATCATACCATTAGAGTTCACTTGGTAACGATGGATAAAGGCATCCATATCATCGTTATCGTCGAAATGGGGATAAAATTCAGAGAAAGTATTTTCATTACGGGGAACAGAAAGTGTTTTTACTTTTAACTCCGTAATCAATTTGCCGTCTAATCCTTTGGAGGTATACGGATAGAACACAAGAGCAGCCTTACTTTCAGAAAGCACCTTGCGAGCGAATGACTTCAAGACGGATTGCATCTTCAACCGGCGTTCCCATACACGCTTGAACTCTTGAAAGCCATCGTTTTGATCAGCTCCGGTAATCGTCATTTGCCCGCCGAACAGGAAAGCGACAGAGGTACGCACCTCCTTCTTCGGAAAGTTGGTTACGATACGGGCCACATCTACGATCTTATCAGGAAGGCGTACTGGTTCACCATTTTTATCCACCAAAGTATCCGAATAGACTTCTAAACGCTTAGGCTCACGCCAGCCAACAGAAGTTTTACGTCGCCGGCGCTCACCGTGGTATTCTCTGTAATATTCTCTTGGTTCCCGGTATTCAATCGTATCGACACATAACGTACTGACTACCTGCCCAAAATCTTCATTCGCAAGAATTTCGCTTATACTTGGCATAATTGTTTTATGCTAAAATATAAAAGCAAATAGTTTTTCGCTGTCAATACGACCAGTCTAGACAAGTTCACTTTGAAATGTAAAAACCAAGAACACATATCAAAACGCAAGTATGTGGCAGAAAAATATCGGGATTTTATCTAACATGTGTCACAAATATCAGAAAAACACTTTCATTTTGCCAATTATCGTCCTCTTGCTACCCGACGTACAGAGTTAGCCTTGCACAACCCAATAAACTCTACATTCTCGGCAAGGATCGTCATTCCGTCAGGTGCGTCGTCATGCTTATTGCCTCCCTCTTTCTTGTAACCGGTAAGCGCTTTCATAAAACGGTCGTAGTCCGAACCTTTCTTATACTCGCTTTCTTCCAAGAAATAACAATGCTTCTTGATCCAACCAGACTTCAACAAGATACGTGTATCCTTATTGGCTGTTGTCGGTTTCGCCTGAATGATACATTTTTCATTCTTTGCCTTTACAGCCTTACGGACATTGAGGGCGAACAAACGACCACCGTTGTTACTCTCGATACGCATATTGTCGCAACGAGTATCAAGGATCAAGGAAACCAACTTCGGTTCGGTGATCTCGACATTATCTTTCGTAAACAGCACATCGGTAATGAAATACTTCGTACCGAATACCTTGGCAATCGGAGCACAGAAATCATCGTCTCCCTCGTCAGCCACATC
This sequence comes from Parabacteroides sp. AF19-14, assembly GCF_003635485.1. Lineage (NCBI taxonomy): Bacteria > Pseudomonadati > Bacteroidota > Bacteroidia > Bacteroidales > Tannerellaceae > Parabacteroides > Parabacteroides sp. AF19-14. The sequence goes on from NZ_QTMJ01000012.1 coordinate 116,433, forward strand.
GGTAGCTCCGATAACACCGTCCGGTTGCTTGCCCTCAATATCAGCCAATTTAAATCGGTTAAGCTCCGATTTCGGGAACAACAACCCGATTGCCTCGATTGGATCTTGCATATACTCGGCACACCAAATGGAATCGTCCGTTTCCTCACGCAATTCGTGATAATACTCTGTCGTATGTACCTCCTCACAAAAAGAACGGTCGTTCTCATCCAAGGCGGCGATACGAATGATCTCGTCATACTTTCCCATCTCCTCCATACGGCCGAGCACGTCAGTGGCAGACCAGCGGGTACCGATGTCGATAGAGCTACAATTTCCTTCGATACGGGAATCATGCGTTCCCTGCTTCCACGACCAGACCTTTTCGTTATTGGTGTCAGATAGTGCATCCTCCAAACTCTTATACAAGTCGTCGGTCATAGCCAACATAGAAGCACCGAAGCCGATCACCGTACCGCCTACACCAGCCCCGAAGTAACTCACCTGCCGGGCAGCTTCCAAGCTCCAGCCATGCACGTTCTGTTTATCACCACGCAATTGTATATCTGGGAAGATTTCCTTAAACCGGGAAGAACGGACGATGTCGCGCGTGTCGTAAGACAGCTTGTTATACAGCGTATCGGAACAGCAGTTGCGCATGACCGACTCTTCCGGGAAGTGACCGAGCATCCAAGCGATGAACAACGAGGATATATAGGACTTACCGGCACGTGGCGGCATGGAAACGGCCAACCTGCGAATAACACCATCTTGATAAGAATCATACACACGAGTAAAAGCGTCCGCCACATGTTTCAAAAATAAGCGTCTGGAAAAGAATTTCGGGTCATAATATAAACAATATGACCAAAAATCATTTTTCGCTTTCCGGCGTCTCAGCACATCCGCCGCCTCTGCCATCAACAACAATATCTCTCTTCTGTTTTTCTCCATAGATAAAATCCTCTAATTGCTCATCGGTCATCCCCTCAAACTTACTTACGGGAGTAAGCCCACTAATGTTAGAATCCTGCCTGTTTTTCCAACGATCTGGATTACCATTTGTCAAGGTGAAAATAATAGCAGCGGTATCCGGCTGGATATGCTTCTTGACTATAGTTTTCTCTTTGATCTTAGGTTTCTGTTTCTCTTTTCCATTCTCATCAACCACAGGTTTACCACTATCGACATACGTGATCTTCGACTCTTCCACCTCATAACCTTGAATCTTCTTTAATAAAGACTTCTGGGCCTCGGCAACAAAGAATTGCATCCGTGCGTCTTCCGCTTTTTTTATAGAGTCGGAAAAGTCGGATTTTGTTTTCATCCAAGTATAGTAAGTATCCTTGTTTATACCGACCAAATCACAAATCTCGGCAATAGTATAGCTATCCTCCCGAATAAGAGAACAAATTCGATCCACCAATTTTTGACTATACTTTGCCATTAAATACTACTCTCCTTTTTCTTCCTTACTAAATTTAAACATAGAATCCGCCATATCAAGGCAATTCTCCAATTCATTCACGATAGCTTTCAACTCAATATATTTACGCTTATCCACCGATGAAGAAACACCTTCACTATTTATCTGTCTCTCCAACTCCGCAAGTTGCAAGCGTTTACGTTCTAATCTCTTCGCTAAAACCTCACGATAAATCATACATAATTTTATTTTCATGGCGAATATCCTTTTCTCTAGTTATTCGCCAAATTTATCAATCTTCCTTAAACAAATCATCATTCGAGAAATCAAGTTCGGGAAAATTTTCCTTAATCTTACTCAGATCCCCTTTATAGAATACAAGCACATTTTGATGCTGCTTACCAATCTTTCGGCTATTACTAAACTGCTTTCCGGCTCTCATAGCCAGACTACCTATGTTGTTAACCAGTATCATCTCATTGTAATAATGCAAGCCTGCCTCCTGGAACGCAGCGATCGTATCAGGAACAAAACTCCGATACACACCACTCTTATCGCGAACCTCTCCTACTACAAACACGGCGAATCGATTAGGCTTCAACAGCGAACAACTCTTCCTAATGATTTCTTTATACGCTTGCAGGAATTCAGGATAATCCATCGTCGATAGGTCTGCCGGATCGTCACTATACACTTCTAGGTCCGCATACGGAGGACAACTAAAAACCAAGTCTGCCTCATAACCTTCTGCCAGGGCATCTATCTCTACACTATCTCCACAAAGCCACAGAGGAGCAAATTTATGACCGCCTTTCCCGCCGAACTCCTCCCCTAATACTTCAACTGCGTTTTTACAGTTGGCTTCGACCTGTTCCGGCCTTAGATCAACACCAAAATAAGTCATATCCAACATAGATGCAACAATACCACGAACGGAGCCACCAGCAAATGGGTCCAGGATACAACCATTGGGAATATTAAACCACCGGTAGGCCAGCTCGCACAGTACCGGGTCAAAGATCGAGGTTCCATCCATAAACGGGATACCATGATCCCGGCAATACTTCTGCAATTCGTTCCACGACGGATCGGCACCTGTTTTTTCACGAATTACGTTACGGGCTTCGTATACTCGGGGTGGTTGCGCTGATCGGCTAAATGTAATCTCCTTCTCCCGGCCATCATCACTCTTTATACCAAGATCAAGCCAGGCACGTTTCCGGTCTTGCCAGTTTCCAAGTTTAGAGTCAAGTACTGAGAAAGGAGGAATAATGAAACGTTCTTTCAAGCTGCCGACACGCTCCTTGTCCGGCATCACATCGTCGATGGAGATATCATCAATATTCAGATCATCGATTTTAAATTCCCAAGCATCCAACTCGTCTGCACCGAAATCTTCAACGATCGCGTCAAAGTCAAATACAGACGTATCAGAGGTATAATTGTCAGCTAGGGCAAGCGCCTTACGCCGAGAATCCTCAGTTGAGAGATCTGTACGCTTGATAGCAATCAATTCCGTACCATCAGACTCCACAATTCGAACCGGTAAGCCTAATTCCAGCGCTTGCTCGTACACTCCGTTCCCTGCAATGATGCAATCATCCTTATCGAAAAGGATAGAACGCCCCGCTCCACAATCCTCCAAACTTTTACGAATCAATCTCTTGTTCTTATCTGTGTGGATGCGATAATTCCGAGGGTCATACTTCAATTCTGTCATAACTTTTATTCTAAAATATAACAGGGGTAATCAATTAACACAAATACAGTTGCAGTTCCCGGATAGCCTGTTCCACGCTCCGAACAATCACATACTTACTACCTGCCATTTCAACTTGGCGTTGGTATTCTTTTTGATCGGGAGATTGTTTTCCCGTCGATGTCTTGAACTCCAAACAAAGGGAAGCATACCCCTTTTTCGGTATCTGAAGGATCACATCAGCTACACCTCGTTTAACGCCTTGGCGCTTCATATTAGCCGCTTCTATTTTATGCCGGCTACCACCGTTCGGGACTGCAAAAAGGAGCCGATCCGGTAGGTTCGGGAAGAATAAAGGAACCTTATTGAAAAACTCCGACTGAATCCGAGCTTCTTCGTTGTCATGATGTTGCTTCTGTTTTGGAGGGTTCTTTTTATCAGAGTAGCAGTTATAACAAACTGGTCCTTCTTCTGTATTGATTACTGATACTGTTTTCTTGTTACAGATGATACAACAATGTTCCTTCATATCCTATTTTAACTAAGATATATAAGAAAAGAAAGATGTTCCTCAAAATAGAAGAACATCTTCCGAGAAATAAAATATCTATTAACTATTTAGTCCTTAGATATCTCCTTTCATCATTAAAGCTATTTTCTCAAGTTTGTAGGCAAATTGATTTATATCGCCGATTAGATGTCCGGACAATAAAAAGCTGTGGCAGGCACGTAACGCGAGGATAAACCAAATGCGCTCTATTGGCTCATACTCACCAAGGAAATCACGTTTGAAGCGAGGCTTGCGATATTTCAAAAGTTCTTTGTAGCAGGTATCTGACAAACCTTTCTTGTTTTTCTTGAATCCATTAGGATAATACTTCGTCAGGAATAGCATAACCTTGTGCCTAAAGCCGTCACGATAACAGGCCATATTATCCAACGAATTTTGCCGAGTCTTCAAGCAATAGTTGTAGGCAATAGACATGAAATCGAGCAAAGTGGTGCTTTGATAAGGTAAATAGGTTTGCACGTCTTTGGCAAAGCTCTGCATTTGGAAGAATTGCTTCACGCTAAGAGGATCCGGATTATAATTGGGAACTAGTATTCTTACATATTGTTCTCTCATGACCGGCCTCCTTTCTGTTCCTGAAGTTTCCGATTGAGCTTCTGATTCTCTGCAAAGAGCTGGTTCATGATGTGGCGTTGGTAAGAGAGCATACCTTCAGTTCTACCGAGAGCACGGCCGGCATCGAATGCGGCTTGCAGTTCTAGTGTGGAGTACTTACCCATTTCGGAGGGTTGAGCCGTTGGTTGTTGGGTACTATTATTCCCCGACAAATCAATGTTACGCTGTTTGGACATAATACAACATTGTTTGTTATAAGTGGATAGACAAAAACGGTTTCGCCTGTCCCATTGTCCTACACCAGCGCGGCAGTTACGGCCATTAAGCCGTATCATGGGGGTACGAAACCGTTATACTTTATAATACGTTCATGTATGGGCATAAAAAATGCCGACACAAAAATTATGTTCGGCGGTCACCCGCCACGCTGATAAATTAGGACATTGCAAAGATAGGAAAGTTTTTTGGAATTTTGTTTGTTGATGTAGAAAATGTAGATAACTTTGAGAAAAATAAAGATATAATTGTAAAGTATGAAGTTTTCAGAATTTTTTAATCCAAAAACAGGGGAATACTTTCAAGCATTTGAATCAGGTGATTTTGAGTATGAGAAACCTATAGAACATTACAAGAATGATTTTATTGTTTATAAGATGATTGATGGAGGAATACCCATCGATGAACTATCCGGGGAAAAAGAGCCTTCAATAAAAGGGTTAGAAACATTTAAGCAAGCCCTTATCGCATGGGATAATTTGTATAAAGCCATGACATCAAATCCCATATCTGCCTCTTGGGTAATTTTATTAACAAAACCTGATTTAAAAAAGAAAGACCAAATCAATTTACTGAAAGAAGAAATGTTATCTCCTGAAAGTTTACTGTCGTTGTATGCTGAAGCAGAGAAGGAAGGTTATACATTGAGCCAATATACTTCAGAATTACTCCCTAATGGAACTGATGAATACTCATTACCTATTGCCATTCATAAAAAAGACGATGGAGGCATTGAGATAATAGGAAAATCGGGGCTAACAGATGGACAGCTAAAAGAAATCGTGGAAAACAGGAAATGCTTGATTGCTAATTTTCTTGATAAAGGGGAAAAATGGCATTGCCTAATCACGACATATGATAGTCTTAAAGGTAAGGAAAAATGGAATAATAATCAACCTCATTTTCATTATATATCAAGCAATTTTGGTATTTCAAGAGAAGAAGTTGTATCACAAATTAAGTCGGGCAAATACAAATTAAACAATTTACCACATATACAATTAGAAGGTTATGGAAAACAACCCAAATAAATTTTTACAGTATCGTAAAAGTCGGTTTTCCAACCTCGATCTACTGCCCTTATATGCGGCAGTAGATCGAGGTTGGAAAACACAGCTGGGTTTCTTATATCAGCTATAGAAATCACCAAGGTGTATATTCTCTTGATCAACATCCTAATAATAGCAAAATAACACTCGAATTCCCTATCGAATTCTGAATTCAATCATCAAAATCAAGAATCAATTGTTTCCCGTTGGCCTTCCATTGCTCAAACGAATAATCGACAGTCATGTTCATTTGCTTTGTTGCCTTGGCCAGCTTGTTCTTCGCTTCATGAAATTCCTTTTTCAGAATTTGGATACGTGCCCAGTCTTCCGCTTGTCGTTTTTGCTTTTGGTTGACGAAGCTGGCGTAAGAGGAGAAATGATCATATAATACATCGTAGCACTGCATTTTGTACTTAATGACTGAGGGTCTTGCTTCTTCATCAACACGGTTTGTGTCAATTGAAAATAACCACCCAAAGACATATCGAAGTGGAATACAATACATCTCACGTTCTTTCCCATCTGCTGCAACCGAGGTCATAATGACCCCGGTTGAACTTAATATTTCATCACGATCAATTCTATTACGTTGAGCTTTGGCGTCTATGCCAAGAACATCACAAATAGGTTTGATAGGGACCAACTGTTTAGGATCATTACCGGCCATGATAGCGACATTGTTTACTTTCGCAATTTCTCTCGTGTTTAATGTTAAATTTGCCATAATTGTAACTTTTAATGATTTTTTATTCAAGGATTATATTCATTCCGCATTTTGTATTTCCTCCACAAACGCTTTCGCCAATTTCAAATACGCTGGGCAAGGAACAGACTTCCTCTCCCATTCCGCCCATTTTTCCTCCCGTATTTTGCGTTGTATTTCACGGTCGTAGATCTCCCGCTGATGCCGACGATATGCCTTGAATTCGATCAAGGCTGCCATAATCACCATCGGATCGACCACACCATAGAACGTACCATATTCCCCTGACTTGAGCTTGAAGAAAAACAACAGCAGTTCAGAAGCTTTAAAATAATAATATTCAACCCGTATCATCACAGCTAGTTCCAAGACTTGCTGAAACGAAGGCTTCTCCTTAACCCCTGCGAATTTGTATAAGTCCATCAAATGGGCAATAATCCAAGTGTTTACCTGCTCATTTGGATAAGTTTGCGACAGCAATGCCAATGATGGAGCATCGCCCAAAAAGGACCGTTCTATGTTTTGGGCACATATCGTCTGTAAAGATGGGTTGAATGTCTTCGCAAAGCTTTCCCCATCCCCATATCTACGAATCACCGAATACGTCTTTTCTGAAGGCACTACGGGCATATTCCATGATTTCTCTATCGGTTTGTTGTTCACGGGCTTTCGCTCCGTCTGTATGTTTAGTATTTCCATGTTCTTGTTTCCTTGCCATTATCTGTGAGACAATTTCATTAAACTTCGAATTAATATTCGTCACACTGAAGTTTTCCAATATCCAACCGTCAGTGATTGAATCCAATAAGTACTTCAAAGCATTCAACACGCCTTGGTCGTCAATAGGTAAATTCTTCTTCTCCCGTTGAAATTTCAACTTCTTGAGCAAAGAAGACATATTTCCCGCATCTTTCGCACTCCAGTAATAGTTGGATGAGAAAAGAGCCTGATAGCGTTCCTCGAAAAGTTTCCTTGCTTCTGAGTTCAACGGATTAGGACGCTTTTTCGGTTTGGATGGTGGATTGTCCGATTGTGCACCCAGTTCCGCCTCCCGTTTCTTCAACTCTTCTTCCAAAACACGTAAAGCCTCCTCCTTTTCCAAAAGCTCTTTTTCTTTTGCTTTGTCAACCCCCTTGGGGGGTGTGGGGGGTATATTAATATTCTTAGTCTTTATCTTAGTCTTATTAATATATGGTTGCGGTTTAGGTTCACGGTTAGGTATAAGATTAGGTTCATGTTTAGGTTGTAGTTTAGGTATCAAATTTTGACACCTAACGATATACCTCGTTTTATCCCGCTGTCCATTTCCTCCCGATTTAAATTCTATCAGACCTGCTTGAACTAATCTATTACGGGCTGTTTTCATCGAATTGACTGACACTCCCACGTCAGACGACACCTTTGCATCGCTACGCGTCCAGCTATCCACCCAGCCTAAACGATTCACTGTTTTCAACAAATAAAAATAAAGCCTCGTTTCACAGCAGGTAAATTGCCAGTCTTCATCCAATTCCCAAAAATTATTTATAAGTTCAATGTAAGTCATCCTTGTAAATTTACGCTATCAATTTCTGACGAATCAGGTTCATATTCTTCTTCACCAGTTTTACTATCTGGTCGTGATACTCACTTACGCCATTGCAAACGGCCCGGGACTGGACGATATTCAGCGTCTTCAAGTTCACCTCTATCGTCTCGATACGCTTGCCACCGGTGTCCTTTGCGGACAGTATCAAGCGATCCGGCCGTCTGTAGTATCCGTTCTGATATACGCAATGGTGCATCGCCTTTCCTTCTTGATAAAACTGGGTAATACTCTCCAACGGGCAAATGACTATGTTGCCATCCGTGATTTTCATTCCGAAAAACTTTTCCATCCGCTCGTAGAAGCCGGCTATATCCTTCATGAGCTTTTCACGCCTACGGATAGCTGCTATACGATCCCTTTCCTGTCTCAACTTAGCTTCTATTGCCGTTTTCTTTTTCAAAAGCCCATCATGTGCAACTTTCAGGTTCTTGGGACAGACATAATGCGCGTTACGCAAGTCCTTGCCGAAATAAGATAGTAAATACATATAATCTTCCCACATGGACGCATCCTTGATAACATAATGGTTACGGTTGCAGATATTGAATGATGGCTTATAGCGAAGTTGACAGAAGCCGTTTTTATACATGTGCTTCAGCATGGATATTTGCCCGGTCTTGAGACACAGTTCCGCATCGTTTCCGCCTTTCAACAAGTCACGTATCAACTTAGACGGGGTTACATCCGGGAACAGTCGATTCAGCCCCCGTTTTTTCAATTCCGGAAGTAATTCTTTCCTTGGATAAAGCTCTCCAAATATCGCATATAAATCACCGTAATAATTATATGGGTTACTTCCATATTCACCCTTGATACTAAGAGGGGAACTATACGCAAATCCGTTACGTCCCATATTTATTGGACGGGCTATGATCGTACGTTTTCCGTCTTCACGAATCCATTCTTGAACAACTTCAGTAAAATCATAATACACCGGGGAAGTTCCCCTACGGGCGTTTTTCCAACATAGTATATGCCGGATCACCTGAAACCCGCCTCTCACTTGCAGGATGGACATATACGCCTCCTCATGGTTCTTCTGCTTTCTGCTGACCTTTACATCTAATTGATGGTGGCAATAAGGGCATTCGGTCTTGTCACCCAATTTACTATTACCCGTATTAACCCATATCTCGCCACATTCAGAGCACCACAACTCATTCTTACATTTGTAAGCTACATGGTCGAACACGTGTTCCTTGGCCCATTCCTCCTGCGCCTTTGTGATGGCGGGAAGCTTTTCGCTCAATCCCGCCACCAACTTTTCCAATCTCGTTCTCGGCTTCATATCAAAACAGGCTCATTTGTTGGACACTCTCATCAACCTTCTTCTTGGCCGGCCTTTTTTTAAGCGATCGGTATTGCTCTTCGGTCAACCTTTTGATGGCCGCCTGACGGGCAGCGTTCTTTTCTTCCTCCGTAAGTTCTACTTTATGGGAAGAAGAAACGGAGCTACCGACAGGAACTTTTCCGACCTCGATATTCTCCTCATCATAATAATGTACGGCCATACCAAAAACCTCCGTATCACTCATCACGACAGAGGTTCCACGCTTACGGGCCTCTCCCAAGATATAACGACAACACTCGTCTATACTCTTTTTAGGATTGGCAAGTCTCGGGGCAAACAGAAGATCTTCCGCCGCCCTCTCCTGCAAATATTTCTGGATTGTATCTTTGAACTCTTTCATAACTTACGGGATTGTCATGGGCATTAATAAATAGGTAAGTTCCTCGTTCCCGGATTGGTTCTCCGGAGTTATCAAGATAGCGCGGCTAGGCTCGCTAAAGGAAAGCCTCGTACGCCCGTCATCGATACATGAGAGTATCTCAAGAAGCAACGATCCCTTAATCCCGATCGAGAACTCATTCCCGTTAAAATCGACCTCCAACGTTTCCTCCGCGGAAGTCGAGAAATCTATATCTTGGGCGAATACGGTCAACTTATCACGAATGATCCTCAAGACGATAAGGCATGAGGCCTTATTGGAGAACACCGATGTCCTTTTAATAGCCCCGATCAGTTGTCCGGTGTCAACAAGTAGTTCCAGCTTATTCGCCTTGGGTACCACAGCTTTCCAATTAGGATATCTCCCCTCCACATTCCGGAACGATATCTCATAGTCATTGAATATGACATCGGACCAATCCGCACCGACCCTCATTTCCATGTTATCGGAGGAAGCCGGAAGTATCGCCTTCAATACCGAGGCTATAGGACGGCTGATTATAACTGAGATCTTGCCAACCTGTCTATCATTGCCCTTTCTCAAGAATCCCATACCATGCCCGTCCGCACCGACAAAGCATACGGTCTCCGGTTCCGTCTCAATAAAGACAGAGCTTAGGACCGGACGGATATCATCATTCCCGGCCAAATTTATGACCTTGGATATCCCATTGAATAAATCCTCCGCGCTCAATGACACAGAGTCCAAGACCTCGATCGATCTTTTTCCCGGATAGGTAGATGGGGCATAACCCACCACCTCGAACTTTCCACCATGGTACTTGATCCTTATCTCACGGGTATCCTTGTTGATGATTATATCAATTGGTTGCTCGGGCAGGTTCCTCAGTCCTTCTAATAAGGAAGTCGGGACACAAATAGATATCTCCTCGTCGAAGATGCACTCAAGGCTGGTGGTTATCCGGCCCTCGCTATTCGATCCGGTGATGAATAACCGGCCTTCCCTCGTCTCAAACAAGAAATGACAAAGGATCGGCGTGGATGATTTGGCGGGTATGATCTTCGCCAAAAGCTGCAATCTTGATAGCAGCGCTGTTTTAGAAATAGAAATCGTCATAGTGCCTGTTTTTTTAAAGGCACCCGGTAAGTCATTGTTTTATGGAAGTTTACAGAAAGAAGAGACCAAACACACATAAACACAAAAAGTTGGATCTCAAACTTTCGTCTAAAATCCAACTCGCTATTTCAACGGCAAAGATAGAGTCATTTTTTTAATCCGCAAATTATTTCCATCTTTTTTTCGTTTTTTTCTTCAAATACATAATCAAGAATCTTGGCATTCAAGCGGTCGATAACGCTAAAATCGGTCTTAACATACCCAGATGTCACCCTATGGGAAGAAGCATGGTTAAGGCAAAAGCCTACTAAATCCAAACTTGCATCGAAATCGTTTTGAGCGAATGTAGCCCAACTATGCCGAAACGAATAGACAGAAATATGAGGAAGGTCGTTTTTTCTTGTTATATCACTTATTCCCTCATTTATACATTTATTGAAATTCTTACTTGATCCATAAGTCTCACAGAAGTTAAACAGCCTTTTTTCTCCAGCATATTTCTCAAGCAAATGAGATAGCCTATCTGGTACGGCTATCTCTATATACGCCTTGTCATCCCTCCTATTAGTAGTCTTACGTCTGCAGTAACACATCTTTCCGTCTCTAAGGTTCTCTTTTTCCATATAATACAGGTCAGCGGTGTTAATTCCGGCAAGACAAAAAACGATCTCGCACACATCCCTAGCACGATCAGCTCTTGATCCATACTCCGCGGATACCGCAAAAAAATCTCGAACGGTTCTAATGTCCAATGCCCTTTTCTCTGGAACTGTAGGTCTAGGTACCCTCACTCCCCTAAACGGGTTATTCCGTATAAGCATCTCGCCGGTATCATAATTATTATACCGCTCGCATCCAGCCATAAACATTGTCTTGATCCGCTTCGGATAGCCATGTTTCTTGTACAAGCTATCTTTCATCGAATCTATCCACTCCTTGAATATAGACGATGTAAGATCAGAGAAGAGAATGTCGTCTTTCCCCATATATTCCTCCAAGCGCCTTAACGCAAGCTTATAATTTATCGACGTGGATTCTCTTCCCTCGTTATCCATCTTAGAGGTAAACCCCTCACAAAATTCAGAAAAAGAAGGTGCGCTAGAATCCCTCCTCAAGAAGTCCAGTATCTTTCTGATATCCCAACATTGTATATCTTCACGATTAAGCCGGGACATATACCCGTCAATAAGAATAGAAATATCCTTGATGATGTAATTATCTATTACCTCACCCTTCCGAACAGACTTAGCCTTGCAGACTTTATCTGTTTTTATATATCCTACCTGTCCGTGATGGGTTACACGAATATAAACAGGATACGTATTGTCTTTTCTCTTAGCTCGTACGCAAATTTTGAAATATGCCATAATTTTTACTGTAAACTATTTGTAAATCATTTATGCTATTCATGCAAAAAAAGCTTGTATGAATAGGGATGTAAGGAGGCTAAAATGAACAAATCCCCTACAGTATCATTACAACAAAGAGCTAATAATCAAGCGGAAAGACTGGGATTCGAACCCAGGGAGCGGTTACCCGCTCACCGCATTTCGAGTGCGGCCCGTTCGACCACTCCGGCATCTTTCCTTGTGGTTGATGTGTACAAAAGTACATAAAATATAGTATCGTTATTCTCTTGAAAGGCTAAAATTACTTTATCAAATACAAAAAAGGGCATTCTTCACAGAACGCCCCTCTTTAAAACATATAACTAATACCTCTAAATTACTTGAAATAACGATTATATAAACCTTCAAATCCTTTGCCATGACGTGCCTCGTCTTTGCACATCTCATGTACGGTATCATGGATTGCGTCCAAATTCTGTTGTTTAGCCAATGTAGCGATACGTTTCTTGTCCTCGCATGCGCCAGCCTCAGCTTCCATACGCTTTTTCAAGTTAGTCTTCGTATCCCAAACTACATCGCCAAGAAGCTCTGCGAACTTAGCAGCGTGCTCAGCCTCTTCCCAAGCGTAACGCTTGAATGCCTCAGCTACCTCAGGATAACCCTCACGGTCTGCTTGACGGCTCATGGCCAAATACATACCAACTTCGGTACATTCTCCCATAAAGTGAGCGTTCAGACCTTCCAAAATCACTGGGTCTACACCTTTAGCAACACCTAGTACATGTTCGTCAACGAATTGTAACGCACCTTCTGTCTCTACTAATTCTTTAAATTTGCTTTTTGGTTGTTTACATTGAGGGCAGAACTCAGGAGCCTCATCACCTTCGTGTACATAACCACATACTGTGCAAATCCATTTCTTTTTCATATATCGCAAAATTTTTATTGGTTGTATGGCACAAAATTAACTAAACTATCCGATACTACCATAATTCATCGATAGATTAATTCTATGTGTTAATCGATAAAAACTATGGAACTTATTTTTGACAGTGATTGTTTACTAAGTAAATATTTATTTATATGGATACATCTAAGATTATTAGTTTATTAGGAGACAAAAGTGATTATTATTTAAATCACGTATGTAAGACTATTGATAAATCGCTGCTTCATCTTCCATCACCCACTTGCGTGGACGATGTGTGGGTCAATTCAGATAGAAACATACAGACTCTCAATAGTCTGCAAACCTTGTTGGGGCACGGAAGATTAGCTAACACCGGATATGTTTCTATCCTCCCGGTAGATCAAGATATCGAGCATACCGCAGGGTCTTCCTTCGCTCCAAACCCCATTTATTTCGATCCGGAGAATATCGTAAAATTAGCGATCGAGGGTGGTTGCAACGCAGTCGCTTCTACGTTCGGCATACTAGGGTCAGTCGCACGAAAATATGCCCATAAGATTCCATTCTTGGTAAAACTAAATCATAATGAGCTTCTTACTTATCCGAATTCTTACAATCAAATCTTATTCGGCACGGTGAAGGAAGCATGGAATATGGGCGCCGTAGCTGTAGGGGCCACGATCTATTTCGGATCAGAGCAAAGCCGACGTCAGCTAGTCGAGATTGCCGACGCATTCGAGTATGCCCATGAACTAGGTATGGCGACCGTATTATGGTGCTATTTACGAAACAGCTCTTTTAAAAAGGATGGCATCGACTATTCCGCGGCAGCCGATTTGACCGGACAGGCTAATCACCTTGGCGTCACGATCAAGGCCGATATCATCAAGCAGAAGCTACCGGAGAACAACGGAGGTTTCACCGCTATCAATTTCGGGAAGATCGATCAAAAGATGTACACAGAGTTAACGACAGAACATCCGATCGACCTCTGCCGTTACCAAGTTGCTAATAATTATATGGGACGTGTCGGGCTTATCAACTCCGGTGGGGAATCTCATGGCGCCTCAGATCTTAAAGACGCTGTCGTCACCGCTGTCATAAACAAACGTGCGGGTGGCATGGGGCTGATTAGCGGAAGAAAGGCGTTCCAACGTCCGATGAAAGACGGCGTGGAGTTACTTCATTCAATTCAAGATATTTATTTGGATAAGGATATTACTATCGCTTAGTTTGTTATTGCGTTGAGAAAAGAAGGCCGTCCATCAAAGCTATATACTTTGGGGACGGCCTTCAAATTTTATTTCTTCAACCACATATCCAACCACTCAAAGAATGTGCGTTGCCATAGAACGCCATTCTGGGGCTTCAATACCCAATGGTTCTCATCCGGATAAATCAGCAACTCGGCCGGTACACCCCGAAGAACCGCGGCGTTAAACGCTGCCATTCCTTGATTAGCCAAGATCCGGTAATCCTTCTCTCCATGGATACAAAGGATAGGCGTATCCCATTTGTCCACGAACTTATGCGGGGAGTTCGCGAATGTACGCTGAGCCGTAGCGTTTTGCTTTTCCCAGTACGCTCCACCCATATCCCAATTGGCGAACCACATCTCTTCCGTTTCCAGATACTGCATTTCCATATTAAAGATACCATCGTGGGCGATAAACACCTTGAAACGTTTATCATGATGACCTGCCAACCAATATACGGAGAATCCACCGAAGCTGGCGCCTACACAACCCAAGCGATCCTTATTTACATACGGTTCCTTGGCTACCTCGTCAATAGCGGTGAAATAGTCTTTCATGCATTGTCCGCCATAATCGCCACTGACAGCCTCATTCCATTCCAAGCCAAATCCGGGAAGCCCCCGACGGTTCGGTGCCACGATAATATAATCATTAGCCGCCATGATCTGGAAATTCCAGCGGTAAGACCAGAACTGGCTAACAGGGCTTTGCGGGCCACCCTCACAGAACAACAAGGTAGGATACTTCTTATTCGGATCGAACTGAGGCGGATAGATAACCCACGTTAGCATCTGCTTGCCATCTGTCGTCTTCATCCAACGCTCCTCCACCTTACCCATCGTAAGCTGGTCGTAAATATGCTTGTTCTCGAACGTAAGTTGAGTTACCGTATGATCCCCTGTCAAATCGATCGAATAGATCTCGTCTCCCATGCTCATGGAATGACGTTGAGCGATCAGCTTATCGCCCAGAAGAGCGACAGAGGCGTAATCGTACATACCTTCGGTCAGCGGGGTAATCTTATTGCCATTCGCCAAGTCTATCTGATAAACCTGCGACTCGCCATGCCAAACGCCCGTGAAATAGATACGCTCGCAATCAGCGCTCCAGCAATAAGAGTCCACGTTGGAGTCAAAATCCTTGCTTACGAATGTTTTCTCACCCGTCTCCAGATTCATTACCATCAAGCGATTTTGATCCGCCTCGTAACCATCCCGTTCCATACTTAACCAAGCGATGCTCTTTCCGTCCGGAGAATAGGTGGGATTCGTATCATATCCCTTGTTCTCTTCCGTTATATTGGTCGTTTGCTTCGTATTCAGATCATATACATAAATATCCGAATTCGTGGAGATCGCATATTCTTTACCCGTCTTTTTGCGGCTGGTATAGGCAATCTTGTCCGAGGTAGTGTTCCAAGCCAATTGCTCGATACCGCCAAACGGCTTCATCGGGCTCTCAAACAACTCGCCCTCCATCACATCCACAGGATTGCTGATCGATTCGCCATCGAAATCGGCGACAAAAGGATGCGGAACGGTAGTCACCCACTCATCCCAATGCTTGTACATTAAATCCGTAATGATAACACCTGTCGCCTTATCCAAATCCGGATATTTATCAGCGGTACTGTTCACGGTTTTCACTTGCGAGATAAACAAGACCTTTTTCTCATCGGGAGAGAAAGCGAAACCCTCGATATCCTTATCATAATCGGAAAGTCGCTTACGGTCCGTCCCATCCGGATTCATTTCCCAAAGCTGGCTGCTACCGCTCTCGTTACATAAGAAAGCGATCTTGGTTCCTCCTTTGATCCATACGGCCTCGTTCTCAGCGAATCCGGTTTTCGTGATTTGCTTATTATCCGATCCGTCCGCGTTCATCACGAAGACCTCACGGTTGCTCTTGTTTTCCGGTACACTATAGTACGCCACCGTATACACCACTCTTTTCCCGTCCGGAGATACGTTCATACCGCCGATACGTCCCATGGCCCACAAAGCCTCCGGGGTCATGCGGCCGTCTTTGATCCGGATGTCCGACTTCCCGATAAGGTTCTTATCGCCGGTCTCCTTCACGTTCACATCCGTAGCCGGATTGCAAGCACCTAACAGTAGGGATGTTGCCATAATCATTGTTCCGATAGATTTATTCATGCCGTTATAATATATTACAATTTGAGTGCGAAAGTACTAAATATAATTTATATCTTCGCGTTACTAATTATAAGAACTGAACAGTATGAATAAGATTTGGTTATTTGGAGCCGCTGTATGTATGGTATTAGCACTCGGCTCATGTAAACCTAAACAGAGCGCGTACAAGGCTGCTTACGAACAGGCCAAAGAAAAAGAGTCGACAGCTCCTGTTGAGGTTGTAGAACAAGAGGAAGAAGTTGTTGAGGTCGCTCCTGTCTCAAAACCCAGAACCTCTACGGCTACCACTCGTACGGAAAAAATCAACGCCGCTCAAGGTGAGGACGCCAGCCGTCTGAAACGTTATAGCGTCGTTGTCGGTAGTTTCAAGAACAAGACAAACGCTTACGCATTAAAAGAACGTATGCAGAATGATGGTTACAACGCAGTGTTGGGCGAGAACGAGCAAGGGATGTTGCGTGTGATCGTCGCTAGCTTCGACAATAAAGCGGACGCCGCCGATAGCCGTGACGCCATCAAGGCGAAATACGCTCCTAACTTCCAAGATGCTTGGTTATTGGAGAGAGCTTATTAATTGTAAGCTATCAGAAAAGATAAAAGCGGAAGGTCTCGTTAGCCTGTAAGAAGAATCTTGCAGGTTATCGAGACCATTCTATTTGAAGGAAACATAAGGACATAAAAATAGCCCGACTTCAACAGCCGAGCCACTTTTCACCAATCTAATCTAACTTAACCTAAAACAAAAACCATCTTTTTGCCTTTCTCTTCTTATATCCTAACAACCTTTTTACCTTAAAAACGTAATACCTATTCGAAATTGTATAAACTCAAAACATCTAAACACATATGATATAAACGAATTACTCTTCATAAACCGGCCACGCACCTTCTTTCGTACAAACGAAAGCCGCTGTCTTTACAGCGAAATGATGGGCCTCGCTTAAGGACTTCCCCTTTAAGAGCGAAATGATTAGAGCCCCCGAAAAAGCATCCCCCGCCCCGACCGTATCCGCCACCGTGACCTCCGGCGTGGGCAACGTAGAGATCTCCTCTCTCGTATAAATCGTACTATGGGAGCTCCCCGCAGTCAAGACAAACATCCGAAGGCCGTATTTCTCAATAAACCATAAAGCCACTTCCCTCTCAGTTCCATTCAAGCCGAATAAGTCCCGAAGAACGTTAAACTCCTCATCATTCACCTTCAACACATTCGCTAAGTACAAAGACTCCTCGATCAACTCCTTATCATAGTATCGCTGGCGAAGATTGATATCCAGCAAACGATAAGCGTCTTTCGGCGCAAACGACGAGATCGCTTGTATCGTCTCCCGGGACTGACGGGAACGCTGGGCTAATGTACCGAAACAAATAGCGTCCGCTTTCTCCGCCAAATCAATCGCGTCGGATGTAGGCGATATATGATCCCAAGCCACTCGCTCATGAATCGTATAAGTAGGGATACCTTCTCGTAACTCTACCTGAACGGTTCCCGTCGGGTAAGGCACTTTCTCGATCAAATGCTGGATATGATTCTTATCCAACTCATCAACGATTTCTTTACCCAACTCATCATCTCCGACAGCGCTGATAGCATATCCCTCAGCACCTAGGCAAGACGCATGATAGACAAAATTAATCGGGGCCCCCCCAGCCTTTTTCCCGGAAGGAAGCATATCCCATAATAATTCTCCAATCCCAACGACAATTGGTTTACGTCTTGATTCAGTCACCTGTTCCATGGTCTTTCTATTAAAAACAACTTTCGTACTTATCGACACCGCAAAAGTATATCATCGTTATAAATACAACGATAACTATAGCTACAAGATAAATCACACAAGTTACATAAAAGATTTATTTTCAAGGGACAATAACAGACGTTACCCGTATGTAACATCTGTACAAGCAGCATCCTTACAAAGACTCTATAAACTCGGTTGGCGTTATATTATAAACCGCTTTAAAGCATTTGGAGAAATAGGCCGGCGAGCCGAATCCCGTGGCATAAGCAACCTCGCTAATCGTTCCGGATCGCTGCTTCAATAGGGCGGATGCCTTTTTCAAACGATAGTTACGCAAAAAGTCCGTAGGGGTAATCCCGGACAACTCCTTCACCTTTCGATATAAATGCACACGAGACAGGCCCAGTTTCTCACTGCCTTTCTCTATACTGAAATCGGGATCGCTATAATTCTCCTCTATCAAAGCGATAAACTTACGCATAAACAAATCATCCAGACTCTCTACCTTCCCTTTTGTCTCGATGGAAAGTCCCGCAGGCGATTGAGACTCTTTCAAGAAAACCTCTCGCAAACGATTACGTTCTTCCAACAATTTAATGATACGTAATTTCACGATCTCGATATTGAACGGTTTCTGGATATATTCATCCGCTCCCCCCTCAAATCCATACAAGCGTTGACTGTCATCCGAAAGAGCCGTAAGCAAGATTACCGGGATATGACTGAGGGCCATATCCGACTTAACCCGGCGGCAAAGCTCGAAGCCATTCATCTCCGGCATCATCACGTCACTGACGACCAGTGATACATTTTCCTTCAATAGAATATCCAAGGCCTTGGCACCATTCTCCGCTACAAGTACATTAAAATTCCCGGACAACTCATGCTGTAAATAAGCGCGAATATCCCAATCATCCTCAACGATCAAGATCATATAATCATATTTCTTATTCAACGTTTCTTGAACTTGGGATATATCCAAATGCGCTACACCAGAGGACGATTCGGTCGCATTCGACAGAAAGACACAAGATTCATCAAAATGAGATTTACCTTTCGGGATCTGAACAGTAAACACTGTCCGTTCGCCTTGCTCGCTTTCCACGTGGATCGAGCCTTTATGCATAAGGACAAATTCCCGTGTCAGATGCAGTCCGATACCCGTTCCCGGAGCATAGCTTTGCCCGCTTGTAAAAAAGCGCTCGAATACGGAGGCTAGGTTTTCCGGGGGAATACCCTCTCCATTATCTTCCACCGATAAGACAACCTCCGTCTCCTCCTCCCGCAAACGAATCGTAATCTTCCCCTGCTCCGGGGTAAACTTAAAAGCGTTCGAAAGCAAGTTCGTTAATATCTTCTCCATTTTGTCCGTATCCACCCAAACAAAAAGAGAATCCATTTCATGCAGGAAGGTATAATCAATTCGCTTACTCTGGGCCAGAGTATTAAAATAAGATTTCACCTCTTGGATTAAAAAGACCAAATCCATCTTAGTAACCCGCAATCCCATCTTATTATTCTCTATCTTCCGGAAATCCAGCAATTGGTCGATCACACGTTTCAAGCGTTCCGCATTCTTCTTAACGATGCGGATATCATCCGCGAAAGCGCCTGCCGGGGCATCTTGCGCCATCTTGTTCAGAGGCCCTAGAATCAAGGTCAAAGGAGTCTTTATCTCGTGAGATACATTCGTAAAGAACTGCAATTTCTGTGTCGTGACTTGCTCGATACGCTGGTTTGCTACCGAGAGTTCCTCTTTCTGTTGTTGTACCAAACGATTTTTCTCATTCAACAAATGATTCTTCTGGCGCACTTTACGATTAATATAAACCGTGTAAATAGCGGAACCACCCAACAAAAGCGCCAATATCAAGATAATAATCAAGGAACTATAAAGAAAGTTATATTTCGAGAGCAATTGCGACAAATTCGCACGCTGTTTCTCGATCTGGCGTTGATATTCTACCAACCGATCTGATTGTAAATAAAGGGTACCGGCGTTGGTCTTATCGATCATAGCGGTGCTTAACGCATACTTTTTCGTATAAGCTTGTCCGCTTAAGATCTGCCAAGCTACCTTAATAGCCACCCCACCACCTGTCGGATAATAAAAAGAGGCATCCAACTTACCCTGCGCAACCGCCTCCACGCCCAAGCCTCCTCCCAAGAGTCCATCCACGCCTATAAATTCAACGTGTCCCACCAGCGACGAATCTCGCTCCTCAATCGCCTCACGGGCCCCTAAGGCCATCATATCATTATGAGCGAAAACGATATCGACATCCTCTATGGAATCCAGCTTCAAGACTTCCTCATAGGCATTCTTCCTGTACCAATACCCATCCAACTCCCGGATTTTCACATTCGGATCAATAGACATCGCATCGACAAAACCTTGATGTCTTTCTGTAGCGGAGGAAGAGCCTCTCCGTCCCCATATCTCTAAAATCGTTGTCTCCCCCTTGATCAAGGAGCTGATGTACATTCCGATCGAGCGACCGATCTCGTAATTATCCGCTCCAATATACGTCGTATATTCATCGCTATTAATTTTCCGGTCCAATATGATAGTGGGAATACCAGCCCTGTACGCCTCAACAGCGACAGGCGTAACAGGCTCGGTCTCATTCGACGATATAATCAGCAAATCCACCTTTTTCTTGATAAAACCTTTTATCTGGCTGATCTGAGTATCATTATCTTGAATGGCATCCATTACGACCAACTCGATCTCCGGATGATTTAAAGCCTCTACTTCCATATCACGTATCATGGATTGACGCCAAATATCCGTCATCGAGCATTGAGATACACCGATGACATATTTCTTTTCTTTTTTACCGGGCGAACAGGCAAAGCAAAGAATAAGGAATAGCCAAAGCAGGATATAAAGCGGGTTTCCTTTCATGTGGTATATTTAATTCGATCGTTTATTCTACAAAGATACTACAAAAAAGTGGAATACAGAAGAATGAAGTAATAGAATTGATTTACAGAGGTTTCATTTAAGCAGCCGATTATCTCCAACGCCACCACAATCCTTGCCGAAGCCAAGTCAAGACGTCGCAACGTTACTTGTTCGTAACCACACCATATAGGTGACGAAATTGGCACGAATGGCAAAACAAGGCGTTGTGATATAGTGAGTTACTAACAACTCACGCGACAAATCCAGTTACGGAAAAAGATTGCGTCGTTCCTCCGTGTTTTGCGTACCGACGAAGGATTCTTCACCGACTAATTTTGAACCTAAAAAAATTAAGGACGATGAAGAGTACATTTTCAGTTATCTACTACCTCAAACGTCAGGTAGTGAAAAAGGACGGGACAGTACCCGTCATGGGACGTATCACGGTGGACGGCAGCCAAACACAGTTCAGCTGCAAACTGACCGTCGATCCTAAGCTGTGGGACACCAAAGGAGGACGTGTCACGGGCAGAAGCACGGCTGCACTCGAAACGAACCGTATGCTCGACAAGATGCGCGTACGCATCAACAAGCACTATCAGGAAATCATGGAGCGTGACAACTTCGTCACTGCGGAAAAGGTGAAAAACGCCTTTCTTGGACTGGAACACCGCTACCACACGCTATTGCAGGTGTTCCGGCAACACAACGAGGACTATGCCAAGCAGGTGGAGGCAGGCATGAAAGCCAAAGGCACGTTTGACAAATACAAGATCGTTTACAAGCACCTGCAAGAGTTCCTCACCATCCGCTACCACGTGAAGGACATCGCCCTGAAAGAGCTTACCCCCGCTTTCATTTCCGATTTTGAAATGTTCCTGCGCACGGACAAACACTGCTGCACCAACACCGTGTGGCTGTATGTCTGCCCGCTTCGGACGATGGTGTTCATCGCCATCAACAATGAGTGGCTCACGCGCGACCCGTTCCGCGAGTATGAAATCAAGAAGGAGGAAACGACCCGCAGCTTTCTGACGAAAGATGAAATCCGCCTGCTGATGGAAGGTAAGCTGAAGAATGCGAAGCAAGAACTGTATCGTGATTTATACCTGTTCTGCGCCTTCACGGGCTTGTCGTTCGCCGATATGCGCAACCTGACGGAAGAGAATATCCGCACCTACTTTGACGAACACGAGTGGATAAACATCAACCGCCAGAAGACGGGTGTGGTGTCCAACATCCGTATGCTCGACATAGCGAAGCGCATCATCGACAAATACCGTGGGCTGTGTGGGGACGGCAGGATATTCCCCGTACCCCACTATAACACGTGCCTTGCCGGAATCCGTGCCGTCGCCAAGCGTTGCGGTATCACCAAGCATATTACATGGCATCAAAGCCGCCACACGGCCGCCACGACGGTGTTCCTCTCCAACGGCGTACCCATCGAAACGGTCAGTTCCATGCTGGGACACAAAAGCATAAAGACAACGCAGATATACGCGAAAATAACCAAAGAGAAGCTCAATCAAGACATGGAGAACCTTGCCGCGAGATTGAACCAAATCGAAGAATTTGCAGGTCGTACCATCTAAAACAGAGAAGCCATGAAACGTGACATAATCATCATTGAGGACAAGGCGGTCAGCGTAACCGGTAACGATGTATGGATGACCGCCGGAGAAATCGCCAGACTGTTCCACACGGGTGTCCCGGCAGTGAACGCCGCCATCAAAGCCATCCTCAAAACGGACGTGCTGAACGACTACGAGGCATGCCGCTACATCCAACTTGAAAACGGTCTGTATGCGGATGTTTACTCGCTTGAGATAATCATCCCCGTCACCTTTCGGCTGAGCACATACCATGCCCATCTTTTCCGCCGCTGGCTGATGGACAAGGCACTTGCAAAAGACAAGCATACCGCCTACATGTTATTCGTACATAGCGGAAAAGGCGGTTACTGCTGAAAAGACGATGAAAATCAATTAAAAACGGACAACCATCAAGCTGTCCGTTTTAACTTTAAAATAGTCAATTTTGAATATACAAATTATGTGCTAAAGAATATGAGGTATCAAAATTGAGATGGCTTATATAACATCTCATACTTTAACGAGCCACAATCAATGTACATATCATATTCCGCAATTCCTTTTTCTTGTGCTATATAATGCAAAGTTTTCTTGTGGATGTTTGAAATTCTCTCTCCATAATAGATTGCTTTAGGAACAATTTTCAGGCTTGTTGCACGAGAATGTGCGGCAGGTTGTTTCTCTGAATGAATAATACGCCATTCATTTTCATATTCCCACTGTGTGGATTTGTGAATAGCCATTTTCAAATGCGATAGTGAATCTATATTTTTAACATCCAGCCCCAAGCTCTTTGCTATATACCATTGAATAAAACTATTTGCATCAAAGCGGTTATTATCATATATAACAGGCAAGATACAACAATTCATTTCTCCTTGTTCTAATAAGAACCTTAAATCATATTCCAATGCAAACCCTTCATGATTTTGGGCATAGTGACTCCACATTATAACAGAATCTATGCTTTCACTTAAACATGCTATTGTAGATACGACCTTTAATGTATCCCCCATTTTTAATAGGATTTCTTTCAATATGTTTTCCATTACAACACTAAAAAGAGCTAATGTCAATGGATTTATGCCGTTACACGATATTACCTGTTTTTTTAAACCTGTCAAATTGTTTCTTCCGAAAAATTGGATTACACTTGGAGGAAATTCGAAATCTTTAGTTTCAAGTATCTGTTTGAATTGTTCAAGAAATTCTTCTGTACAACAAGCTCTCATTTGCTCTTGAATATTATCCAAACTATAATAAACAAGAGTGTCATAGGGGTCATTAAACTTATCAGCAGTAACAGCATAAACCAGATCCTTGTCAAAAGCATCAAGGTTTAATGTTGAACAACTCCTATATCTATACAGTTTTTGTGGCAACATTGACATCAATGCTGCACTTATAGGATAGATTCGGGATTTTATGTCCTCTTGCTCAATTCCTTCAGGAATTATTGTGGATTCTAACAATTTTGCAAATTCACTCCGAAGCATAATGGTATTCGTTTTAACCACAAAGGTACGCATTTTATTCCGGAATGTCAGGACATTACTCCATCGGTTTGCGGTAATTCGCCTCCAGCAGTTCACGCAATCCCGATTCGGGGTAAAGCACCTTCCCGCCTAAAAGGATAAAGGGCAACACTCTGTTGTTACGGTATTCCTGCAAGGTACGGCGGCTCACACGGAGCAACTCCGCCACCTCCCTGTCCGTCAGGTAACGTTCCCCGTCCAGCGGTGGACGGTAGTTTTCCAAAAATGCAGAGAGCCATTTAGAGCCTTTGCGCATATTCTGCACCACGGTGGCAAGCGGCTCGTCCTCCAGTGTAAAAACATCGTTGTTCTCGTTCATCATAACTTTGGATTCAGTGGGTGAATAATAAGATTACCTGCCGCCGGGATAGAGCGTACCGATAAGCGGAATCAGCCTCCTAACTTCTTCCGGCTTGTAATAGAACCTGCGGTTTATCTGCGAGTAGCCGATAAGCCGCTTGTCGCGCAACGTCTGCAACGTGCGCGGGCTGATTCTCAACTGCCCGCAGACTTCCTCGCCCGTGAGCCATCTTTCCAACCGCCCGCCGTCGCTCTTGCGCCTCAGGGCGGCAACCTTCTCCGAGAGGGCGTTGAAGGACGCCACCATCATCTCGAAGGTCTTTTTCTCGATAGATACAATTTCCATATTCAAAACATTTCAGGTTTGCCGCAAAGGTAACGCCATCCTCATGAACGCATATCGTTTCCCGCTGAAAGGCTGTATGTTGCGCCGTCTGTCCGGGTAATGGAGCCATTTCCAATAAAAATCTTACGTGAGACACGTAGTGAGCTGTTAAAGCCCCTTTTGTTTATTGCCGAATTTTGCCGCAGAAACCAAAAGAAAGGACTGAATATGAAAGTAATAACGATGGAAAGTTCCGCTTTCACCGCATTGACGGAACAGATAGCCGAGATAGCGGCACACGTGCGTGCCGTTTCCGGCGAAAGAAAGGAAAAATCCGCAGACAGGTTGCTCACCACCCGTGAGGCGGCGCACCTGTTGAATGTGAGTACCCGCACCCTCCAGCGTATGCGTAACGAGCATCGCATCGGCTATGTAGTGCTGCGCGGCAAATGCCGCTACCGACAGTCTGAAATCGACCGCCTGCTTGCGGACTGCACCGTCATGGAAGACGCGGCGACACCGACGGAACTGAAACGCAACCATACGCTACGCACGGGCGGCGGCAAACCCAAAAGAAGGAGGACGTGACATATGGAACTGCTTACCCGAAACAATTTTGAGAGCTGGATGCGGAAGCTGATGGAACGGCTCGACCGTCAGGACGAACTGCTGCTGTCCTTGCAGCCGTCCGGCAAAGCCCCGAACCCGATGGAGCGTATCAGGATGTTCGACAACCAAGACCTCTGTATGCTGCTCCAGATAAGCAAGCGTACCCTGCAACGCTACCGCAGCATCGGCGCGTTGCCGTACAAGACGCTCGGCAAAAAGACCTATTACAGCGAAGAGGACGTGCTGACGTTCCTTTCCGGACACGTAAAGGACTTCAAAAAGGAAGATATAGCCTTCTACAAGGCTCGTATCCATAATTTCTTTCAAAAATAACCCATTAAAACATTTTTCAAATGGCAAAGAAAAAAAGCGAAAAGGACGTGCTGATAGTCCGTGATGAGAAGACGGGCGAGATCAGCGTGGCAGCCGGGCTGGATGCCGACGGTTCCCCCAAGCGCACCCCCGCGAAAGCGGAGAACGCGCAGAGTTTCCTGCAATTCGACCGCCACGGCGACGTGCTGGACAACTTCTTCAAAAACTTCTTCCGGCAGTGCAAGGAACCCAGCCGCTTCGGTTTCTACCGTGTCGCGGCAGACCAAGCCGACAAACTGATGGAGGTGATGAAAGACCTGCTGAAAGACCCCGAAGCCAACAAGGAACTGCTTGCGCCCCACAAGGTGGACACTTCCGGCTACGAAAAGCAGGTGAAGGAAGAACAGACCGCCGGAAAGACGGAGCAGACGGAACAAAAGCAGGAAGAGCAGCCCAAAGAAACCCCAAAACAGGAAGAAATGGAAAAGAAGCAGGAACAGAATCAGGAAGGCCCGCAACAACAGACGCAAGGCAGACGGGGCTACCAGCCCATTGACGAGAGCAAAATCAACTGGCAGGAGCTGGAAGAGAAATGGGGCGTGAAACGTGACGACCTTGAAAAGTCCGGCGACCTTCAGAAGATGCTCAACTACGGCAAGTCCGATTTGGTGAAAGTGTCGCCCAAGTTCGGCGGCGAGGCTTTCGAGCTGGATGCCCGCCTTTCCTTCAAGAAAGACGGTGAAGGCAATGTCAGCCTCGTGCCGCATTTCATCCGCAAGGAGCAGAAACTCGACGAGTACAAGGAACACAAGTTCTCCGACGAAGACCGTAAGAACCTGCGCGAAACGGGCAACCTCGGCAGGGTCGTGGACATCGTGGACAGGGAAACGGGTGAAATCATCCCCTCGTTCATCAGCATAGACCGCAAGACGAATGAAATCACAGACATACCAGCAAACAAGGTACGCATACCGGAGCGCATCGGAAAGACGGAAATCACCAAACAGGAACAGGATATGTTGCGTGCCGGGCTGCCCGTGCGCGACAAGCTCATCGAGCGTAACGACGGCAGGAAGTTCGTCACCACCCTCCAAGTGAATGTAGAGCAGCGAGGCGTGGAGTTCGTACCGGGAACCGGCAGGTCGCCCCGTACCGCCCAGACGCAGGAAGCCAAGAACAATCCCACGCAGGGACAGGCTCAGGGCATGGAAAACTCCGCAGCCCCACAGAAAGAGCAACGCCGCAACACGTGGACGAACGCCGACGGCAGCATCCGCCCCATCAGCAAATGGAGCGGTGTGAACTTCACCGACCAGCAGAAAGCCGATTACGCGGCAGGCAAAGCCATCAAACTGGAGAACGTGACCGACAAGCAAGGCTTCCACGCCACGATGTACATCAAGTTCAACCCGGAGAAGGGACGTCCGTACCGCTACGACACCAACCCCGACAACGCGCAGAAGGTCGCCCCGTCCAACGAGAGCCGCACACAGGTGGCGGTGAACAGCGAAGGAAAGACCAACGAGGCGACCAAGAACCTGAAAGAGCCGTTGCTGAAAGGGCAGACCGCTCCGAAAGACGACAAACAGCAAAAGCAGCAGGAAAAGCCTCAGAAGAAAAACAACAAGGGCATGAAGATGTAACATCCCGTGTCCGCCACTAAATCCAAAGTAATAATCCATTAAAAAGTAAAACAGCATGAAGACAATCATTGCAGAAAAGCCATCCGTGGCACGTGAAATCGCCCGCATCGTAGGCGCGACAAAGAGAGAGGAAGGATATTTCGAGGGAGGCGGCTATGCCGTGACATGGGCGTTCGGACACCTCGTCCAGCTTGCCATGCCCGACGGCTACGGCATACGCGGCTTCGTCCGTGACAACCTGCCCGTCATTCCCGAAACCTTCACGCTCATTCCCCGTCAGGAAAAGACAGAGAAGGGCTACAAACCCGACAGCGGCGTGGTGTCGCAGATAAAAATCATCGCCCGTCTTTTCAAGGAAAGCGAGCAGATCATTGTGGCGACCGATGCAGGACGCGAAGGTGAGCTTATCTTCAGATACCTCTACCATTATATCGGATGTACCACGCCTTTCGTGCGCCTCTGGATAAGTTCGCTCACCGATAAGGCTATCCGCGAGGGGTTGCGTAACCTCGAAGCGGGCGACAAATACGACAACCTCTACCTTGCCGCCAAAGCACGGAGCGAATCCGACTGGCTTGTGGGCATCAACGGCACGCAGGCACTCTCCATCGCAGCCGGACACGGCACATATTCCGTCGGACGGGTGCAGACACCCACGCTGGCGATGGTGTGCGCTCGCTATTGGGAAAACCGCCGTTTCACGGTGGAACCTTTCTGGCAGCTCCATATCGCCGCAGACACAGGCGACGGCGAAGTGGTGAAACTCTCATCTTCCAAGAAATGGAAAGAGAAAGAACCTGCCACAGCACTATATAATAAGGTAAAGGAAGCCGGCTTTGCCACTGTCACAAAAGCCGAACGTAAAGAGAAGATAGAGGAAACTCCGCTCCTGTATGACCTGACCACGCTCCAGAAGGAAGCCAACGCCAAGCACGGCTTCACGGCGGAACAGACGCTTGAAATCGCGCAGAAACTCTACGAAAAGAAGTTGATAACCTATCCGAGAACGGGAAGCCGCTACATCCCCGAAGACGTGTTTGCCGAAATTCCCAAACTGCTCGCTTTCATCGGCACACAGCCCGAATGGAAAGACAAGGTGCGGGCAAAAGCCGCCCCGACACGCCGCAGCGTGGACGACGGCAAGGTGACAGACCACCATGCCCTGCTCGTCACGGGTGAGAAACCGCTCTTCCTCTCCAAAGAGGACAATACCATCTATCAGATGATTGCCGGGCGCATGGTCGAGGCATTCTCTGAGAAATGCGTCAAGGATGTGACCACTGTCACGGCGGAATGTGCCGGAGTGGAGTTTACCGTAAAAGGCAGCGTCGTGAAGCAAACCGGATGGCGTGCCGTCTATGGCGAGGAAAAAGAGGAAATTACCATCCCCGGCTGGCAGGAAGGCGACACGCTGACACCGAAAGGCTCGTCCATTACCGAAGGAAAGACCAAACCCAAGCCGCTGCATACCGAAGCCACCCTGCTCTCGGCAATGGAAACGGCGGGCAAGGAAATTGAGGACGACGCACTGCGGCAGGCGATGAAGGACTGTGGCATCGGTACTCCCGCCACACGCGCCTCCATCATCGAAACGCTTTTCAAGCGCGGTTACATGGAACGCTGCAAGAAGTCGCTTGTTCCCACCGAAAAAGGACTTGCCCTCAATTCCGTCGTCAAGACGATGCGCATCGCCGATGTTGCCATGACGGGCGAATGGGAAAAGGAGCTGGCGCGTATCGAGCGCGGGGAACTGTCCGACGACACCTTCCGCAAGGAGATAGAGGCGTACACACGTGAGATAACCTCCGAACTGATCTCGTGCGACAAGCTCTTCGGCAGCCGTGACTCCGGCTGCGCGTGTCCCAAGTGTGGCACGGGCAGGATGCGGTTCTACGGCAAGGTGGTACGCTGCGACAACACGGAGTGCGGACTGCCCGTGTTCCGGCTGAAAGCGGGACGCACCCTGTCCGACGATGAAATCAAAGACCTGCTCACCGAAGGGCATACCAAGCTGCTCAAAGGGTTCAAGAGCAAACAGGGCAAGAGTTTCGATGCTGTTGTCGCCTTTGACGGGGAATATAACACGACTTTTGTGTTCCCGGAGGCTAAAAAGGACAAGAAATTTTCAGGACGGAAGAAATAGTATTAACTTTGCCACTTGTTCAGAGTAATGAATTGTTCTTCGATACCGGATTACACTCATACTTTGGATTTAGTGGTGGCACTCGGAGGGATACCGAGTGCCTTTTTCTTCCTTTTTCCAACCGATTATCCCGTTAATTATCAATCCGCTAAATCCAAAGTAATGAACAACAAGAAGAAAAACGAGGGTCAGACCGACTTTTCCTATTACGGTCTGTACCTGCTGGACTACCTCCGCACGAACAAGTTTGAACAGGCGACTGACACCGCTTTCATACGGGAACGGGCCGACCGTGCCGCCGAAACGTATGAGAGGGCACGGCTTGAAGGCTATCCCGCCGATGGTGCGCAGGAACTGGCGATGGACACGCTGCTGCGCGGGCTGCATTATTCCCGTTACGCCATCCTCCGCGAAGTCGTGGAAAACGAGTTTGCCGATGAAGTGCCGGAAGAGAAGCGTGAAGCCTTTGTCCTGAAACTGCTGCCGCTTGTCGGCAACGTGTTCTCCGTCTATGACCTCTCGGATGACAATTTCGCCCTGTCTTCCGATTACGACCTGCTCTACACGGAGCTGACGGGAGCAACCGTCCTTTACTTAGACGAATATGGCGTTTAACCGCAAACAGAAACTGCGGGACAACATCGAGGCGATACGGACGGCATTCATCCTTGACAGGGAAAACAGGACAGCGACAACCGAAGAGCGTGCCATACTTCAAAGGTACTGCGGTTTCGGCGGTCTGAAATGTATCCTCAACCCTGCAAAGGAACTGACGGATGCCGTCCGGTGGGCGAAATCCGACCTCGAACTGTTCGCCCCGACGGTGGAGCTGCACAGGCTTATCCGTGAGAACAGCAAGGACGAAACAGAGTACAAGCGGTTTGTGGATTCGCTGAAAGCGTCCGTGCTGACCGCTTTCTACACCCCCAAAGAGATAACCGACACCATCGCGGACGTGCTGGCAGATTACAGCGTCCGCCCCGCCCGTATGCTCGAACCGTCGGCGGGGGTTGGCGTGTTCGTGGATTCCATGCTGCGGCACAACCCCAATGCGGATGTGATGGCTTTCGAGAAGGATCTGCTCACGGGTACAATCCTGAGGCATCTCTATCCCGGCAAGAAAACGCGCACCTGCGGTTTTGAGAAAATCGAAAGACCGTTCAACAATTATTTCGACTTGGCGGTGTCCAACATTCCGTTCGGAGACATAGCCGTGTTCGACCCTGAGTTTCAGCGGAGCGACTCATTCGGCAGACGCTCCGCCCAGAAAGCCATCCACAACTATTTCTTTCTCAAAGGACTGGATGCCGTGCGTGACGGCGGTATCGTGGCGTTCATCACCTCGCAAGGGGTATTGAACAGCACCAAGACCTCCGTGCGTAACGAGCTGTTCAGTAAGGCTGATCTGGTATCCGCGATACGCCTGCCCAACAACCTGTTCACGGACAACGCGGGGACAGAAGTGGGCAGTGACCTGATTGTAGTGCAAAAGAACCTCAGCAAGAAGGAAATGTCGCAGGGCGAGCGGCTGATGACCGTAATACAGACGGACACGAAAACCGACCTGACCGACAACGCCTATTTCATCCACCACCCGGAACGCATCGTGCATACGACGGCGAAACTTGACACCGACCCATACGGGAAGCCCGCTATGGTCTATCTGCACGAGGGCAAGGCAGCAGGCATCGCCGGGGATTTGCACCGTATGCTCGACGAGGATTTCCATTACAGGCTCGCCATGCGTCTGTATTCGGGTTCAATCCGGCAGTCGGGAACGGAAGAAAAAGTTACCGTTCAAAAGGAGGTGGAGCGTACTGCCATAAAGATGGAAACAACATCTTCGATGCAGGCGGTGGAAACTCCGACGGAGAAACCGCAACCCACAGAGGAAAAGCCGGAGATAGAGCCACGTCCGAAATATTCTGACGGTGTGCAGCTATCCTTGCTCGATCTCTGGGGGATGACGGAAGAAGTCAGCCAACAACCGAAAACCGCCAAAAAGAAAAAGGAGGCGAAAAAGGAAAGCTCGGCAAGGCGCGTTCTACCCAAGCCACAGGTGCATGTCACACAAAATGTTACGGCTGTGCCGACGGCTACCACCCCTAAGACTGTAACAGAGAACAAGGAGGCTAAAACGGAGAACACCGCCAAGCCTGCCGACCCGGACGACATCTATGCCACGTTGGACTGGGATACCAATCCTCCCATCAACGGCTTCTACGAGATGATGATGGATTTGACGCCGGAACGCAGGAAGGAACTTCGGGAACTGGCAAGGCAGCATAACGAGAAACAAGCGGCGGCGGAAAAGATGGAAGTGAAAGCCGTGCCGGACACTCCCCGTGAGCAACCACGGCAGGAGGAAACACAGCCGGAAGCAGTCACCGCACCTGCCGTTACAGATACCCCACCGGAAGCGGTGGCGACCTCCCTTTTCCCCGACATCGAAGCGGAGAAGCCGAAGGAAGAAGTCGTGGACCTTTCGCCGCGTGCCTACCACCGCACGCCGGAGATGCACCTGCGCGAAGGGTCGCTGGTGGCTGACAGGGGGCGTCATAACATCGGCTACCTGAAGGACATCACGCCATACGGGGCGACATTCCAGCCGCTCGACCTGAAAGGCTACCAGAAGGAGAAGGCGTTACAGTATGTTTTACTCCGTGACGCCTACGAGCGGCTGTACCGCTATGAATCGAACCTGCATGAAGCAAATGTCCCGTGGCGAGAGCATCTAAACACCTGTTACGATGAGTTTGTCATGCGCTACGGCAACCTCAACGCCAAGCAGAACGTGAAGTTAGTGATGATGGACGCGGGCGGGCGTGACATCCTTTCG
The DNA here is from genome assembly GCF_003635485.1 of Parabacteroides sp. AF19-14. Classification (NCBI taxonomy): domain Bacteria; kingdom Pseudomonadati; phylum Bacteroidota; class Bacteroidia; order Bacteroidales; family Tannerellaceae; genus Parabacteroides; species Parabacteroides sp. AF19-14. Next base: position 148,708 of record NZ_QTMJ01000012.1, read on the forward strand.
CTGGAACGGGCGGAGAACGGGAAGTTTGTCAAGGCGGACATCTTCGAGCGTCCCGTTTCCTTCTCCGTGGAGAGCCATGCCAACGTCGGCTCACCCGAAGAAGCACTGTCCGCGTCGCTCAACAAGTTCGGCACTGTCGATCTCGACTATATGCGGGAGATAACCGACAGTACGGCGGAGGATTTGCTCACAGCCCTGCAAGGGCGCATCTATTACAATCCGCTCGTAACCGGTTACGAGATTAAGGACCGCTTTATTGCCGGAAACGTGATAGAGAAAGCGGAACGCATAGAGGCTTGGATGGGCGAAAACCCCGAAAGTGAACGTATGCCGGAGGTGAAGCAGGCGTTGGAGGCTCTGAAAGATGCCGAACCGCCGCGCATCGCTTTTGCAGACCTTGATTTCAATTTCGGGGAACGCTGGATTCCGACGGGGGTCTATGCCGCCTACATGAGCCGGCTGTTCGACGCGGAGGGGAAAATCGCCTACTCTGCAAGCATGGACGAGTTTTCGGTGGCGTGCGGCTACCGCACCATGAAAATCACGGACGAGTTTCTGGTGAAGGGGTATTACCGTAACTATGACGGCATGCACCTTCTGAAACACGCCCTGCACAACACCTGTCCCGACATGATGAAGTCCATCGGCAGGGACGAGCATGGCAACGACATCAAGGTGCGCGACAGCGAGGGAATACAGCTCGCCAACGCCAAGATTGACGAGATACGAAACGGCTTCTCCGAATGGCTCGAAGAGCAGTCGCCACAGTTCAAGGAGCGGCTGACGACGATGTATAACCGCAAGTTCAACTGTTTCGTGCGCCCGAAGTATGACGGCTCGCATCAGACTTTTCCCGACCTCAATCTGAAAGGGCTGGCAAGCCGGGGCATCAGGAGCGTCTATCCCTCGCAGATGGATTGCGTCTGGATGCTGAAACAGAACGGCGGCGGAATTTGTGACCACGAGGTTGGAACCGGCAAGACGCTGATAATGTGCATCGCCGCGCATGAAATGAAGCGTCTGAACTTGGCGCACAAGCCGATGATTATCGGGCTGAAAGCCAATGTTGCGGAGATTGCCGCCACCTATCAAGCGGCATATCCCAACGCGAGGATTCTGTACGCTTCGGAGAAAGACTTTTCGACCGCCAACCGCGTGCGTTTCTTCAACAACATCAAGAACAACGACTACGATTGTGTCATTATGTCGCACGACCAGTTCGGCAAGATACCGCAGTCGCCGGAGTTGCAGCAGCGCATCCTGCAAGCGGAGCTTGACACGGTGGAGGAAAACCTCGAAGTGCTGCGCCAGCAGGGAAAGAACGTATCGCGGGCGATGCTGAAAGGTCTGGAGAAGCGCAAGCATAACCTTGAAGCGAAATTGGAGAAGGTGGAACACGCCATAAAGTCACGCACGGACGACGTGGTGGACTTCAAGCAGATGGGCATCGACCACATTTTCATTGATGAATCGCACCAGTTCAAGAATCTGACTTTCAACACGCGCCACGACCGTGTGGCGGGATTGGGGAACAGCGAGGGAAGCCAGAAGGCACTGAACATGCTCTTTGCTATCCGCACCATACAGGAGCGCACGGGCAAGGACTTGGGGGCGACCTTCCTCTCCGGCACGACTATCAGCAACTCGCTGACTGAGCTGTACCTGCTGTTCAAGTACCTGCGCCCGAAGGAGCTGGAACGGCAGGACATTCGATGTTTTGATGCGTGGTCGGCGATATTTGCCAAGAAGACAACGGATTTTGAGTTCAACGTGACGAACAACGTGGTGCAGAAGGAGCGTTTCCGCTACTTCATCAAAGTGCCGGAGCTTGCCGCCTTCTATAATGAAATCACGGACTACCGCACGGCGGAGGATGTGGGCGTGGACCGTCCCAACAAAAACGAGATACTGCACCACATACCGCCCACGCCGGAGCAGGAGGACTTCATACAGAAGCTGATGCAATTCGCCAAGACGGGCGACGCCACCCTGTTGGGCAGACTGCCGCTTTCGGAAACGGAGGAAAAGGCGAAGATGCTTATCGCCACGGACTATGCCCGGAAGATGGCACTCGACATGCGCATGATAGACCCGCATTACGAAGACCACCCCGACAACAAGGCGAGCCACTGTGCCAAAATAATCGCGGAGTATTATCAAAAATACGACGCGCAGAAAGGCACGCAGTTCGTTTTCTCTGACTTGGGGACTTACCAGCCGGGCGATGGGTGGAACGTCTATTCGGAAATCAAGCGCAAACTGACGGAGGACTACGGTATACCGCCAAGCGAGGTGCGCTTCATTCAGGAGTGCAAGACCGACAAGGCTCGGAAGGCGGTGATAGATGCCATGAACGCCGGGACGGTGCGTGTGCTGTTCGGCTCCACCTCCATGCTCGGAACGGGTGTGAACGCACAGAAACGGTGTGTGGCAATTCATCATCTTGATACGCCGTGGCGACCGTCCGACCTGCAACAGCGTGACGGACGGGGAGTTAGAGCAGGCAACGAGATAGCCAAGCATTTCGCCGGGAACAACGTGGACGTAATAATCTACGCGGTGGAAAAATCACTGGACAGTTACAAGTTCAACCTCCTGCACTGCAAGCAGACTTTCATCAGCCAGCTTAAAAGCGGTGCTATGGAAGCGCGTACCATCGACGAGGGGGCAATGGACGAGAAATCGGGCATGAACTTCTCGGAATATATGGCGTTGCTATCCGGCAACACCGACCTGCTGGACAAGGCGAAACTGGAAAAACGTATCGCCTCGCTCGAAGGGGAACGCAAGTCGTTCAACAAGGGCAAGCGTGATTCGGAGTTCAAGCTGGAATCGAAGACCCGCGAGCTGGGCAACAACACAGCTTTCATAGATGCCATGACGGAGGACTGGAACCGCTTCCTCTCTGTGGTGCAGACCGACAAGGAGGGCAATCACCTTAATATAATAAAGGTGGACGGAGTGGATTCCGCCGATGAGAAAGTCATCGGAAAGCGTTTGCAGGAGATA
>NZ_QTMJ01000012.1:151726-153014 GCF_003635485.1 Parabacteroides sp. AF19-14
TCGTTCAACAAGGGCAAGCGTGATTCGGAGTTCAAGCTGGAATCGAAGACCCGCGAGCTGGGCAACAACACAGCTTTCATAGATGCCATGACGGAGGACTGGAACCGCTTCCTCTCTGTGGTGCAGACCGACAAGGAGGGCAATCACCTTAATATAATAAAGGTGGACGGAGTGGATTCCGCCGATGAGAAGGTCATCGGAAAGCGTTTGCAGGAGATAGCCAAGAATGCCACGACCGGAGGGTTGTACACGCAGGTTGGAGAGTTTTACGGTTTCCCGATAAAGGTGGTCAGCGAAAGGATACTCAAAGAGGGATTGGAGTTTACCGACAACCGCTTCGTGGTCGAGGGGAACTACAAGTACACCTACAACAACGGGCATCTGGCGATGGCTGACCCGTTGGCCGCCGCCCGCAACTTCCTCAACGCGATTGAGAGAATCCCCTCCATCATCGACCAGTATAAAGCGAAGAATGAGGTCTTGGAACGTGAGATACCGCAGTTGCAGGAGATAGCAGGCAAGGTGTGGAAGAAGGAGGAAGAACTGAAACAGTTGAAGTCCGAACTTGCCGCCCTTGACCGCAAGATACAGCTGGAACTTGCGCCGCCTACACCCGAAATCACCGAAAAGGAGCATGAAGGGCAACAGGTCAAACCGGAAGCGAAAGGTGTGCGAAACGGTATCAGGCAATATCCCGAAGATACATCACCGCAAATACGCAATCCATCGGAAAGTATTATCGCCAATCACACCATAACTGGGCATCCGGGGCTGTATGCCAAGGAGGAAACCCGGTCCAAAGGATTGAAAATATAACCTAAGGAATTTTATCTGAAGTATTAATAAGGGCTATCCCAAAAGGTCTAAAAGTAAATTTTATCCTTTCTGCAAGTATCTGTAGGATGGCAACTGCATTTTTTTTCTTTTTGGGCAGCCCTTATTAAAATTTATTCTTATTTTAGGTTATATACATTCATGTCCATTTATGTAAAAAATCCTGCTGACCTTGTTTATGTCTTGTCAGTCACCATTTGCAAAACCATATTTGACCCTCAAAGAGGCTGAATTTGATAAGTAACTTGCTACATACTCATAATAAGGAGCTAAATAGAACACGAATGGGAAATACTCAAATGCCAAACTAAAGAAGATATTGGCCAAAATAAACGTTATACCGAGAGAGAAACTTGATTTTTTTCAACTTCCTAAAACGTTGTTGTTCAAACATTTCTACTTATTTGTACTTACCAGTTGAACCTACGCTTCCCTAATAAAATGTCTATGGTAA